>JBKGZI010000067.1:0-18336 GCA_046545675.1 Persicimonas sp. | reverse complement strand
TCCGGGTCTTCCGGGTCTTCCGGATCCTCTGGGTCCTCCGAGTCCTGTGGAACTTCTGAGCTGGGCCACTGGTATTCGAACTCGTAGCGCATTTGACCATTGACCGACGGCTGGAACTCGCGCTCGACCTGGGTCAAAAATGTCTCATTCAAAGCCTCCGGATGATGCTCGGGCCGCTCGTAGTTCAACGCAACGGCCGTACCATTTGGCCCGTGAATCTGGGAGAGCAGACCAAATGACGGATTGGCGCCCGCGCCGCTCTTTACCGGCATGTCGTCATAGATGAAGCGCAGCTCGCGGCCGAGATCATCGACCACCCGCCGAGGGCGCAGTCGAATTCCCCCGCCGGGGCTCTGATAGTAGGCCCAACTCGGGGTCAACGCGTCGATATATGCGCGAGCCGCCTCGATCCAGTCGCGGTGAGAGCTGAATCCATCGGGATGCGGATAGGCCGGCTCACGCTTCAATCGACGCAGCTCGGTGTCATTATCCGGCCACTCGGTCGAGTCGGCGAAGTCACTGCCATAACTTGCCGGCGACGCTGCGTCGCCAAAGATCGCGGCCAGCGGCATGCACAGACTCGGCGGCGCCCGGTCCAAGCCGTCCCACAAAAAGGTCAAATCATCGTCGGGATAATCACCCAGGTTATCCTCACACGCCGTCGAGTCTCCGGCGCTTTCTGCCGGCGCCGAGCAATAACGGCTATAGAGGCTGAACAGCGGCGTCGGCTCGTAATCAATCTTTACGCCGTTGCCGAAGCGATCTCGGTCGGCGACGAGATAGCCGTGTTGGTTGAAGACCTGGTGATCACCGTTGGGCTGGGAAAGCACCCAGCCCATCTCCTCTTTTTTGCAACTCTCCGTGCTATCCGGATGGTCGCGCCGAACCGTCCTGACGGTGGCGCTGCTTCCGGCCTGCGGGACGTAAAGATTCGTCTCGCTATCATAGGTGAAGAGCCGAACGTTGCCGCGGCCGTCGTGATGGAGCAAACATGTCGCCACCGGTGAAAACTTAGTGCAAAAAGGAGCCGCCCAGTCAGGCGCGTTTCCGGGCCTGATAAATTCCAGATAGACCTCGTAGTTATGTGTCCAGTTGCTTCCGAGCACGCCGCGGGCCTCGGAGCGAGAGTTATAAGTCCGCGCAAAGCGAAGGTCTCGCTTTGGTCCGGGAAAGGACAGATCCGTCTGCTCGACCAACAAGCTTCCGTCGGCGAGCAGGACGGGGTCGGATTGGGTTTCCGATGAGTTGTCCGGCGTGTCGGGACCACTATTCTGTCCGTTTCCACCCGCGTTGGGATCTCTCGGATCCGGGCCTGCACTATTTAGAATGTTGGGTTCAGGCGCCGCTACATTCTGTGCGCTAGGCTTGCCATTTTCAGGCGCGTTGGTCTCAGGTTGTCCAGAATTACTCTGGGCGGCGGGAGTGTCGTCGGGTCCTGTACTCGCTTCTGGGGGGGCCTCGCGATCAGTATCGTCGGCACTCGGCTCCTCACCGTCGTCGCCCTTGTATTCAGCCGTTAGACTGATTCCCTCGAAGTCGCATTCGTTTTCGCACTTATCCATTACACGCGGATCCCCAAAGCCATTCGAGATGTACGACGTGCAGTCGCCATCCGAATTGCACTCCTCACACATCGAGGTGCCAGTCCCGTTGTCAGTCCTGCAAGCGCAGTACTCGCCGCAGCACTCGAAGCCGGCCATCGGCGTCCCACTCTGGTCGGCGCCGCAGCCGATTGCGTCCATCCAGAGTTGCGTGCGATTCTTCCCGAGGAGATCATCGTCTCCGGTACATATACCGTGAGCATCAGGTTCGTGATTAGAATCAGGTTGTATCTGCTGACAGATCAGCGGCGCACCGCAGTTTGGCGCGACGGTCGGGTGGTGACGGTCGAGGGGCTCGGCGGATGAGTTTACCGAGGGACCGGCGCCACGCGTCGGGCTCCGGCAGACCATGCCCTCTGCCAACCAGCGGTGATGCATGCGGGGATCGTAGTAGTCAGTGCACGCTGCGGGAAGGCTGTTGCCGTCGGGATAAATCTGCTCACACCACGACGGATAGCTCCCGCTCATCGTTTGCGCGCAGGTGCTCGACCCCTCCGGCGGCATCTCTTCATCCCATCCCATTCCACCGAGGTCAAAGTCGTCAGTCGGGCAGGAAAGTTGTGCCGAGTCGATCCGCTGGCAGATATTGCACGAGGAATTGTTCTCGAACGAGTGAAACGCCCCCATCTCTTGGAGCGTCGCGTCGAAGAAGTCGGGGCGACAATCCATTCGTGGGCCGCAACCATCATCACCGCCAAAGTCGTCGAGACAAACCGGGTCGTCGTCACCGTCACCACCGGGCCTGCCGGGCCTGCCATAGCCGCCACACGGATTATCACAACAAGACTGAGACACCGCACCAGGCGGTCGTCCCCACAACGTCGCGCCGGTGCCAACCCAGGGGCTACGTCCCTGAACATAGCCCGCCACAAGATAAAACCGCGTAAATTCGATCTGCTCTCCGCCCTCTCTAAATCGCTCATCGACCGGAACAATGAAAAACTCTCCTTCGAATTCTTCCCCCTGTTCTAATTCGAATGACTGCGTCAGCGCCGATGTTCCTCCCTCGTAATCGCTACTGGCCTGAAAGTTCGCGGTACCACCGACGGTCGTATCTTGGTCGGCGAAGTCCTCTGCATCTTCGAATTCAGACGGCGGGTTCGCAAAAGCCTCATAGTCGGCGCCCATCTCCTGCATCGCCGAGGTCAGCGCCTCGGGCGGGACAACTAGTACATCCGGATCGAGTGCAAATGCTTCCGCATCCTCCAGAGAGAGCACATCAAAGAAGAGATCTGGTTCGTCCGGAAAAATGCACTCCGAACCGCCCAATTCCGACGAGGATGTCGTCGCGCTATTGGTGGTGCCGGAAGATGCGGAGCTCCCGGACCGGTCGTCAGACTCATCTTCGACCGCGGAGCCACAACCCGCCAGCATCAGGAGCCCTACGCATAGCGAGGAAACAACAATCAGCGACATCAACCTTCGAAAACACTCAAACTGCATCATGGCTCCCCGCCTAACCAACGAGCTAGCGCAACAGGAATATTTATAATATCTGCGCTACCCGTACCCCCCCCCCGCAGCAAGTCAAGCTTCATTTGTAGTGGACTGCCACCCCAAACGAAAGATTTCGCCAGCCCCCACCGTGAAGCCCGTCACTGTAAAAATGGACGCAATACGCCCCATAGCCAGCCTAACCCCCCTAAGAGACCGATAATACGAATACTAAGAACACCGAAAAGAACAGGTCGACTCTTGCTCCAGTATCACCACCGCCCCACAAAAAGACAACAAATGTCGCGGAAAAATATCTAAGGCACCTTCGAGGAGGTCTTCGCCCGGTCTCCATCCGATTGGCCAAGGCCCGGGGCATTACGTTCAATCCCTCCACGGTCTCGGGCATGTGCGGCCGGCTGATGTGCTGCTTGGTCTACGAGCAGCAGACGTACAAACGCATCAGATGCTCGCTCCCGTTCGCCGCCGAAAAGGATGAGGGGGTTGAGAATCATTTCTGACGCCCAGCGGACGTCAGTCCAATGCATCTACGCCGGGCCGGCGAGTCGCCGCACCCACCACGATTACGTCGCTATCTGAATCGAGTGGACGAGCCGACAGGGGTCGCCGCTCACACACCTCCATCCAAACACGCCCACCCTCTACAAACTAAACGCCTCCACATGCTCCATGAGCAGCGCGTCGAACTCCGCCGGCTCCTCGCCGGGGTTGGTGTTGCGGGGCACGTAGACCTGCAAGTCGCCGGCGTCGTCGGCGACGATCTCGCCGGCCAGGGCGTGCTTGGGGTCGCCGGCGTTGGGCGGGTCGATGAACCAGAAGGTCTCGCCGGTGTCGTAGGTGATGATGCGGGTGGCGCCGTCGGAGTATTCGACATAGGCGCCGTTATAGACGCCGTAGCCGACATAGCCGGACTGCAGTCGCAGGGCCATGCGGTAGGGGTTGTCGTTTTCGTCGGTGAAACTTTGCTCGGATTGCCAACGCCCCTGGACCTCGGAGATGGCCACGTCCGGGGTGGCGAGCTGCTCGAGGCGCAGCACGTAGCCCGCGCCGCCCGGGCCTTCGGGCAGGTATAGCTCGAGTCCACGGGCGGTGTCGTCTTCGGTGTCCACGTCGAAGGCGAAACTCGGCGGCTGGTTCGGCTGGCCGTTGCGCTCGAGATCGTAGAGACGCACGCGGTCGTCGCCGAAGATCTCCCACTTGCCGGTGACCTCCTCATAAAAGCCGATCGCGACGGTCATGTCCTCGCGGAAGTCGACCTTATAGACCGCCCCGGTGGTGGCCGGGTCCACCGTAAATCGACTGATCCCATACCAGGGCGCCGAGGACAGCCCCTCGACGGTAAACGGGACGTCTTCGTCGGGGTCGCCGGAATCCGGCTGGGGATCGACATCCGAAGGATCGGCATCGGCCGAAGCAGCGTCTTCGGGATCGGCATCCTCGCGATCCGCATCGCCATCGTCGCCGTTATGACCATCATCGGCGTCCCCGTCATCGTCGGGTCCGGCGTCGGCGTCCGCGAAGGCTACATCCTCACCGACGCCCCAGTCGTTATTCGAGTCGGCTCCATCCTCCGAGCCACACGCGGCCGTCGCAAGCGCCACCGCCGCCAAAAATGCCGTCATCTGGATTCGCCAACGAATCATCATCTTCTCCTGGCAATGCAGTATTCTCATAGATACGAGGCGTTACGCTCAAGGCGCCGCTGGCGTGCCCAGCGCGGTTGATGTATTCTCAATGAAACCGTGATGTAGATCAACAATGGCTCAAAAATTGGAGCAGCCATGTCTGTCGCTCGGCTCTTTTCCTCCGTCGCCCATCTCTTCTCGTCGACGGCTCGACGCCGGACGCCGGCCGGCGTTGCGCTGGTCGCTCTGGTATTGGTGGGGGTGGTGTCGTTGGGCACGGCTTGCTCCGAGACCACGAATACCGGGCGCACGGCCGGCAGCGGCTCGAATAACAATAACGGCGCTGGGCTCGACGCCGGCGACAGCGGCGGTGAGGGCGAAAATAACGACGATCATGAAGACGGCGCCGATACCGGAGACGATACCGGCGAAGACGACGCCGGCGAGGAGCGCGCCGAGTTGCTCCCGCCACAAGAGGATCCGCGTTGCGAAGACAACGACGGCGACGGCTATTTCGCCAACTGCCCCGGCGGCACCGACTGCCACGACGGCGACCCCAACGTACATCCGGGCGCCGAGGAGATCTGCGGCGACAACTTGGACAACGATTGCAGCGGCGGCCCGGATAACGGCTGCGACTGCGCCGAGCCCGACCGCCCCTGCTATACCGGGCCTGCGGGCACCGCCGGCCGCGGCTCGTGCAGCGTGGGCATCCAGCGCTGCGAGAACGGCGTTTGGGGCGAGTGTGAGGGGCAAGTCTTGCCCCAAGGCGAGCTGTGCAACGGCGAGGATGATAACTGCGATGGCGAGATCGACGAGGGCGTCAGCAACGCCTGCGGCGGCTGCGGCGAGGTCGACACCGAGGAGGTCTGCGGCGACGGCATCGACAACGACTGCGACGGGCGCGTCGACGAAGGCTGTAGCTGCGGGATCGGCTCGGAATGCTATGCCGGACCGCCCGATACCCGCGGCGTGGGCGCCTGCAGCGACGGCACGCGCGAATGTGACGGCGAGATCTGGGGCGAATGCGTCAACTCGGTGACCCCGACCGCCGAGATCTGCGGCGACGAGATCGACAATGACTGCGACGGCGAGGTCGACGAGGGCTGCGGATGCCTGCCGACCGACGAGATCTGCGACGGCGTCGACAACGATTGCGACGGCGAGGTCGACGAGGGCTGCACGCCCTGCCTGGGCGGCACCGACCAGGTCACCCCCTGGCAGATGCACCACGGACTCGGCCCGCAATGCTTCGACGAGACCTTCGACGAGCACGGACAGCCCGAGGAATACGAGTACGCGAGCATCCCGCCCCAGGACGACCCCGATTGGGAGCCCGAGCCCGATAACTTCATCAGCTTCGATGAGCGCTCGACGATGTGCGGTGAAGACGGCGAGGACGACCTGTGCGCCTGCCGAGCCGGCGGCGACTTCACCTACTTCCAGACCTTCTTCAACATCCCGTCGACCCTGCAGATCAGCTCGCTACAGGTCGAAATCACCAACGTCGACGACGGCGCGCGGGTGAGCATCTTCAACTCCGATTATCCCCAGGGCATCGTCGACCCGGACTCCTATGCGTACTTCCCGGGCAACTCCACCGCCGAGCTCGCCCAATATATCACCGCCGGGCTCAACCGGGTGGTCATCACGCACGTCGATGATTGCTGCAGCGAGCGACGCATCGAAGGCGTGCACGTGAGCGTCAACGGCGAGGAGATCACCCAATGTGAGGAAGAGGAGTAGACGAGGAGGAGTAATGGTGCTGCAGGTCAGATGGGTCAGGCCGGCGAGTACATCACCCAGGCGATAGCCGCCAAGATCGCGGCCAGCGCAATCCAGGTGACGATCTGGGCCACTGGCGACTTGCCCTGTTCGTCGTCGAAGCCCAGCGCCTCGCGCGAGTTTACCACGGTGGGCTCGTCGACCCGTTCGGGCCGCTTTTGGGCGGCGCGCCGATCCGGAATCTGCGAGGCCGAGATCTCGGCGGTCCGGTCCGAGCGCTGCGGCCGCTGGTGTTTTTGGTTGTCTTCTTGCGTGTGGTTTTGATGGGCGCGCCGCTTTTTTCGACGGCGGGCGCGGGTGACGCTGAACTTCTCGAAATCTTCGGCGGGGGCGTCGTCGTCGAGGTAAAATTGCGGGTCGGACAATTCTTTGAGGCCGATGCCCTCTTCGCGACGCTTGCGATCACGGGCGAGATCGTCGCGACGAGGCTTCTCGCGCTTAGACCTGCGTTTCGACCCATTTCCACCAGATCCATCACGAGCAGGGCGTCCGTCGGTATGTTTTGTCAGCGCGCGCTCGTCGACGCGGGTATTTGTGTCCACGGTCGTATTCGAGCGCGACGGCGTCAAATCTTGGCTGTCGAAGACGTCGTCGAAGGCGGGATCCGAGATGCCCGGCAACTCCTCGGCCAAACTGGTGTGGTCGACCCAGCGGCGCAGCACCTGGGCCATCTCATCGGCGCTCTGGAAGCGATCGGCGGGGTTTTTGGCCAGCGCCGTATAGACGATCTCGGCAAACTCCGGGTCGATCGACGACGGCATCGCCGGCACCGGATTGTTTTGGTGGGCGGCGATGACCGAATAGGAGGTGTCCCCGGTAAACGGAAGGCTGCCGGTGGCCGCCTCGTAGAGCATCACGCCGACGCTGTAGATGTCCGCGCGCGGGTCGACGTCCGGGTTGATCGCCTGCTCGGGGGCCAAATACTCCGGGGTACCGTAGATCTGGCCGGCGACGCTGAGCAGCGGATCGGAGCGCTCGTCGCGGCGTTTGGCGATGCCGAAGTCCAAGACCTTGGCGATCTCGGTGCCATCGGGCCGACGCGCCAAAAAGATATTCTCCGGCTTGATATCCCGGTGGATAAACCCGCTGCGGTGGACGTCGTCGAGCCCGTCGAGCACCTGCAGCACGATATCGCTGAGCTGGTCCAGCGGCAGGGTTCGCACCCGACAAAGCCGCTCGAAGAGTTCTTCGCCGGAGAGCAGCTCCATCGATAAAAACGCCTCCTCACCGTCGGTCTCGCCGTATTCGTAGACTCGGATGACGTTGTCGGAGCGGATCGCCTTGGAGATGCTCGCCTCGCGCTTGAAGCGCTCGACGATGCGCCAGTCGTGGGCGTGCTCGGGGCTGATGACTTTGAGGGCTACCGGCTGGCGAGGGGTGGAGTCGGAGCTGGCACGCTCGGCGGCGTAGATCTCGCCCATGCCGCCGGAGGCGATAAACCCCAGGATGCGGTAGGGGCCAAACTCGCGGCCGGGCAGCAGGACGCGGCTGAGGACCTGCTCGTCGGAGATATGTGTGCGCTCGGCGAACTCCTCGACGCTACTGGCCTCCACGTACTCGACCGTCGATGACTCGCCCGACTCGGACAGCTCCGGAGGAAGTTCGATTAGCGTGCTGCTCATCGGTCGACACTCGTGGAAGATCGCGCCGCCTATACAAATGGCGAAGCCGGGAGATCGCGCCTCGCCACTCCTACCAACGGAGGGAGCGCGCGCCTGTACACTTCATAGTATACTGGTAGATGGCATCATTCCAAACAAAGCGGGTGTTTTCTGCCATTTGATCCGCTGGTTGTTGGCTCTTCTTGCTGCTATGCATAAAATACTGCTCGAACTTCTCTTATTTGAAAAGGCATGCCCGAGCCGATGAGACCAGCACGAGACCAGCGACGGCCTATCTTTGCGCAGGGCGGCCGCGTGCGTCAACTCCTGGTGGCGCTGGCCGCCGTGGCGCTGATCGCCGCGGGGGGGTGCGAGAAGCTGTCGTGCCAGGCCGAGCCAAAAAACGTCCAGCCCGATAACGCCGCCCGCTGGGCCGAGAAGACCCGCCTGGCCGACTTGGTCCCCAAGACCGCCCGCACGGTCGTCTTCTCCCGCGACCTGCCCACGATGGCCGAGGCCCTGCAATTTGGCGCCAGCCGGCTGCCCCACCAAGATCTCGAGCAGGCCCAGAGCGCCGCCCGCTCGGTCACCGAGCTCGACCCGTTCGCCGCCCAAACGCTGACCGAGCTCGGCCTCGACGAGCGCGCCCCGGCGGTGCTCTTCTACGATCGCGGCTACTGGACCATTGGGGCGGGCATTCAGGAGCCCGAGCGGCTCGAGGGCGCGCTGACTCGGGTCGAGGAGCGCGCCGATATCACCCACGGCAGCCTCGACTACGGCCCGTTGGACTTGGATTTTTTGGCGTCGGCCGACGGCGAGGGGGCTCGCGTCTATATCGCCCGCGACGAGCAACTGGCGCTGTTTTCGGTGCGCGTCGACCGAGATTATCTGGGCGCCGACGACAAACCCGGCCTCCCCGCGGCGTGGCTGGAGTCGAGCAACAGGCCGCGCTTTCTCGACGAGCCCCAACACCGCGAGCTCTTCGCCGAGTTGACCACCGTCGGCGAGCTGGTCGGCGTGATCCGCCCGGCGGCGTGGCTGGCCGGCGGCCAGAACTCCGGCAAAGACAGACAGGCTCACGCGCAAGTGCTCCGCGAGCGCCTGCTCGGCCAGATCGGACCGGTCGGCTTCGCGGCGAGTTCGGTGTCGCTGGACGAGTCGGCGAGCCTGCGTGTGCTCACCCCCGGCAACCCCGGCTCGCCGGTGATGCTGTCCAACCTGGGCAAAGCCGAGGGCGATATCCCGCCGCTGGGCGGACTCATCGAGCCCGGCGTGCTCGGGGTGGCGCGGCTGTCGGTCAGCCCCCAGAGCCTCTACGACCTGCTCGTCAGCTCCCTGCCGGCCCAGCGCCGCCAGGAGCTGGGCACCTTCTGGGACGAGCTCGACCGCGAGCTGCGCGTCAACTTCCAACGCGACATCCTCGATAATATCCGCGGCCACGCGGTCGTGGTCGCCTACGGACTCGACCGCCGCTCACTCGAGTCGAGCCAGGCGCATTGGCTCCTCGAGGTGCTCATGCTCGAGGCGACCCGCGAGGCGCTGCTCATCCCCATCAAGGAGCGCGAGCCGCTCGAGCAGGTGCTCAACGGGCTGACCACCGTCAGCAAGGGCAAGCTCACCCGCCAGGCCGTCGGCCACACCCTCCAATACGCCTGGTTCGAAGACGACGAGCTCAAATGGGCGCTGATCTTGAGCGACGAGCACGTCATCTTCGTCGACAGCGCCGTCGCCTTCGAACACGCCGGCGGCTTCGAGAAGCGCGCCCGCCCCCTGGGCGCCAGATTCGAGCAGATGGGCATCACCCGCCTCTTCGAAGAAGAACACGAGGCCGGACTATACCTCGACACGGCCAGCCTCAAGGACATCCTCGACGAGACCGACTACGCCGGCGCCGCCCGCTGGCTGGAGCCGTTTCATTCGGTGGTGATCACCACGCGGACCGAAGGGCGCGAGGGGACCACCGATATCGAGTTGAAGATGGAAGGTGGGGGAGAGTAGTTGATCCAAGAGCGACCGAAGGGAGGTCCGCAACGCGTAGTTTAGCGTTGCATGCGTAGCCCGGGCTTTATGCGGGTTGACCGTGCGACTGGAGCGCTAGCGGAAGGAGCCCCGGGGGGAGCCACAAAAACCAAAAAAGTAACTTTCCCGGCATACGCACCACCCACCCTCGGCTCCCTTCGGTCGGCGAGGGCTACTCTTGCGCCCTTAAACAACAGGGCGCGGAGCTTCGCCTTCGGCTACGCTCTTGGATCTACAACACCTCCAACACCCCTCCACCACTCCCGACATTCCCATACATATCTACCACGTCGACCTCCACATCATAGCTACCCGCATCCAGATCCGGCACGTCGGCCTCGTAGCGCGTCACCGGTACGTCGTCGCGGCCGTCGACCGTCTCGCCGGCCGTGGTCACGGTGATGTCGCCGCCGGTTAGCGAGGCGACCTCGGTCGTGCCGTCGAGGATGCGGATGGTGACGTCGGCGTTGTCTAAGTCGACGCCGGTGACCAGCGGCGCCGAGGTGCCCAGGGGCACCTTGGGGTGGCGCATGCGGAAGTTGCCGGTCACCCGACCCTTATCGTCGGAGCTCGACGAGAAGTTGAGGAGCTCGCCGGGCGGGTAGCCCAGCGCGCCCGAGATGGTCGCGCCGTCGGCGCTGACGTCGACGCTCAGCTCATCGTTGGGTACGAGCTCGAAGGTGCGGCTGAGCGCCTCGTAGCTCTGGCGGCCGTCGTTCTCGTCGAGGTAGTGGCCCTCGACGCGGAAGCGGTATTGGCCGGCGGCCAAGTCCTTGCGCGCCTCCCAGCGCACCACCCATTGCCAGTCCTCGCCGTCACTTCGAACGCGGGTGAGCATGACCGGCTCGCGGTTGTCGTGGGGGCGTCGGCTCTTCGTGCGGACCTCCTCGAAGCTCCCCGAGTCCTGTCGTCGCTCGAGGACCACGCGCGGCGCCTGAGGCATCTCGGCACCCGGATCGCCGCCGACCCACGCAAATTCGATGGGCGTCAGCCGCTCGACGCTCGGAGGCACGTCCTCGACGATCGTGCCGACGCGGTCGGCGTCGGTGACGTCGACGGGAAACGGGTTGTCGTCGGCGCGGGAGAACTCGGTGGGCAGCGCCGCCGGAAGCTCGTCTTCGACATCTTCGCCGGCCAACCTCCCCACGGTCTCCATGGCGCGCTCGACCAGGAAATCGCCGAATTTCCAGCCCCACACGCTCATCTTGGCCTCGTAGCCACCCTGGAACCAGCTAAACGCAAAGTCGGGGTAGTCGTCGGGGGCCTGCGGGGTGGAGATGCCCGCAAACGGCGGCAACTCCCCGCGCAGGTTGGTCGGCGTCAGGTAGAATTGGTGGTCCTGGGCGTAGCCGAAGATCCAACTGCTCAGCGGGTCGACGCCGTAGCGGTCGCGGGCCTCTCTGAGCACCTGCCAGCCCAGCTCCATCGAGGCCTCGCCGGGCAGCGTCACCACGGTCAAGTCGCCCACCGTCAGCGCCGTCATCTGACTCTTGGCAAAGAGCGTCGCCGAGCGGTGGTGGGTGGCGAAGTGAATCGGCATCGCGCAACGGTTGACCGGCGGCTCGGAGTAGGTCGAATAATCGTCGTCACCGTCGCTGCCACATTGCAGCGCCCCGAAGCTATATTGGTCATTGGGGCTTCCCTCCCCGAGCATGCGGGTCTGCCACTCGCCATCGTCGTAGCCGAGCCCCTCGTAGGTAATCGGGAAACGGTGCGTGACCCCGTCCAAGGCGAGGTCGTCGGTGGTCTGGATGTCACCCAGGGCCGCCAGGACGCGCTCGGCGACGGTGTGGCCGAGCGCCTCGTAACGGTCTGTGTCTTTGTGACCCCAGTGGTCGCCGCGCGGTGCCATCGTGCCGCCGTTTTGGCTGAAGTATAGCACCGGCACGAAGCGGTCGTGGTCCTCGCCCAAGCGCGCCTCGAGCGCGCGCTCGGCGCCGGCGAGCACGTCGCCGGTGAAGTAGCTGTCCCCGTGGACGGTGCCGTGGGTGCCGTAGCTCATCATCACCGCGCGCGGGTTGCCGTCGGCGTCGTCGATGCGAAATACCAGCAAGCGGTTGTCGTCAAAGGGCGGTGTCTGACCCCAGCGGTCGCTCGAGACGCGGTCGTCGGTGTCGAAGCCCTCGACGATTTCCCAGCCGAATCGGGCCTCGGAGAGGTCGTCCAGGGCGGCCTGCGCCGCCTCGAAGGTCGAGTCGACCGTCCAGTCAAAGACCTGCTGGTGGAACTCGTCGGTGCCGAAGCTTCCCAGCGGAAGCGCCGCGTCGCCGGGCAACTGCCAGTAGCGCGTCGGCCCGGAGTGGGTATGCGTGCCCGAGATCACCAGGCTATCTCGCCAATCGCGGCCGGTCTCGGCCTGCAGCTTGCGGGCGACGGCCTCGTGCAGCGGCATCGACGGGAAGATGACCGGCAGGCGCACGAACATCAACTGGCGCTCACCATTGTCGAGGACGAAGGCGCGCGCATACAGCCCGTGCATCTGCCCGCTGGTCCGGTCGAGCGACTCGACGTAGCGCCCCGCGTTGGTCGACGCCCGCGAGCCATAGCCGCCCTGGGATAGCCCGATCGGAAAGGTCATCAGCGTATTGGCCACGCCCGCCTGGAGCGTCTCGCGGGTGTCGCCGCCGGGGTGCTCACCGGTGATCTCACCGCCGAAGTCGACACATCGGCCGTTGTCGGTGCAGACCTGCCCGTCGTGGCAATCCTGGTCGACCAGACACCCGACTTTGCAATGCGAGCCGCCACAATACGCCCTGCGGGCCAGCGCATCGTCGATCTCCTCGAAGGCCGCCACACAGCTCTCCCAATTCTCCAATCCAGAGCACTCGGGCGCCTCGACGCACAGCGCGTCCTCGCAATACGTGCCGTCGGGGCAGTCGACCTGCCGCTCGCAGCTCGTCGGGCCCGTATCGGCATCGAGATTGGCGTCGCCGCCGTCGGCCGCGTCCGATGTACCCGTCCCATCCGGTGCGTCGGCGCCCACGTCGGGCTCGAGGTTATTATTGTCTTGGGAGGTATCGGGATCGGAGCAGGCTGCCGCGACAAATAGGCAGGCTGCGATCAGCACAAAGAGACGGCGCACGGTGGATCCTCGGCGGCAAAATAAACGATCACTCAGTATGCGCCGAGTCTAGCTAAATGTGGGGGCCTGCGTCCACCTTCGGGGCTCGCTTACGAACGTCGTTCGCCGATAAAATAGGCGATCGCGGCTTTGCCCAGCGCGTAGGTCGCGCTCGAGGCGATGCCCGCCGAGATGACCGAGCCGGCGACAGGGAGCAGACGCGCCGTGGCGCGGGCGATCTGGCGAAAGACAAAGCCCAGGCCGACGTTGGCGCCCATGGCGAGCACGAATTCGACGGCGTGGCGAAGCTCGAGCTGGCGGCCGCTGATGTGGGCGACCGAGGTGATCATGGCCATCTGCAGGCCGGTCAGCGGCAGGATGTCGGCCACCGGCACGGGCACCGAGGCGACCACGCCGGCGATGCCGCTGGCCGCGCGGACCACCGACTCGGCGACCTCGCGCTTGACCTCGCGCACCCAGGTCAGGTGGGCCAGGCGCACGCGCACCTCCAGGGGAGCGCGGCGGATCATCAGCTCGACGGCGCGCGCCTCGTCTCGGCGAAGCACCACGTCGAAGGATTCGTTGGGCACCGTGGAGGCGACCAGCAGCCGGCGAAGCGCGCTTTCGGCCGCGCCAGGATCGAAGTCGGCGCTGCCATCAGACTCGGCAGGCTCGATGGCCGCCACCGTCATCGGCGTGTCGCCCCAGGCGCGCTTTGACTGCTCGACGACCTTCTCCAGCGCGCTGACCAGGAGCTCATTGCTCTCATCGTCGCGATGCGGCCAAATAAAGAGGATCAGATCGGGTTGCTCACGCTCGATCGCCTGGGTGGGGATATCCCCGCCGGCCGCGCTGCGAAGGTCGAGCAGGCGAAGCTCGCCGCGCTTGCAGGCGTATTCGTACCAGCGCCCGCGGCCCAGGTGTTCTTTGACGGTGGGATCGCCCTCGAGGGACTCGCCCAGGATCGATTTGACGACCGACGGCACCGAGACATCCTCGGGTCCGATCAGGGCGATGCGCGGCGTGCGCTGCTCGCCGAGCAGGCGGCGAGCGACCTGGATATCCTCTTGGAACTCCTCGCGCTCCTCGGCGGAGAGGTTTTTGAGGACGCGCTTGGACAGGATTTTGTCGACGGCGTTGGAGACGCTCGATGAAAATAGGTTCTGGGGGGTGCTCATGGATGTACTCCATTGGTTGTTCGCACCATCCCACCCCGAGGCAAGCCTCGGAGCTGGACCGGCGCTGGCTCCGCGGGGGCCAAGGCCCCGCTGCGCAACTGCGTGTTACTCCACGACGCGGGCGGACCAGGGGATGCGGCTTTTGAGCTCGGCGGCGCGGCTTCGCGACAAGGGTACGCCGAGGTCTTCGTCGCGCGATAGGATCAGCCGATAGGTGCCCGCCCCCCAGGGGGCGATGGATTCGATGGCGTCCAGGCGCACGATATAACTGCGATGACTGCGAAAAAATGTCTCCTCGGAGAGGTTTTCCTCCAAGAATTTCAGGCTGAAGTCGGTGATGAAGCGCTCATCTTTGGTCGCGGCGACGACAATGCCGTCTTCGGCCTCGAAGTACAGGATATCGCCTACCGGGACGACGCGATAGACCCCGCGGTCCTCCACGGAGATGCGATCGAGGGCGCGCGATGCCTCCGCAGGGGCGGCCGCACGGGCCTCGAGGCGGCTCTTGGCGCGGGTGATCGCCTTCTGGAGGCGCTCCAGGCGCACCGGCTTGAGCAGATAATCGACCGCGTCGACCTCGAAGGCGT
Organism: Persicimonas sp.; assembly: GCA_046545675.1. Lineage (GTDB taxonomy): Bacteria > Myxococcota_A > Bradymonadia > Bradymonadales > Bradymonadaceae > CAYLTX01. The sequence continues at coordinate 3,424 of JBKGZI010000067.1, read as the reverse complement.
CGACGGCGTGCTCGTCGTAGGCGGTCACGAAGATCACCAACGGGCGCTGCTCTTCGGGGCGCTCGCGCAGCAGCTCGGCCAGGCGCATCCCGTCGACGCCGGGCATGTCGATATCCAAAAAGACCACGTCGAGACGGTCCTCGGGGCCCTGCTCGACCTCCTCGGCCTCGATGAATTCGCGGGCCTTCTCGGCGCTGGGGGCCTGAGCGGTGACCTCGACGCCCGAGCATTGCTCGAGCAGCCAGCTAAGCTCCTCGCGGGCGGGTTTTTCGTCGTCGACGATAAGTGCTTTCACGTGATCACCTGCTTGAGCTTCTCGCGTGCTTGTTCTCGCAAACTGCCTTCTTTCGGACCTCCCGGGCTCAGCCGCGTGGCGACCGCCACCGGGATGCGGCATTTGGCGATGGCGCCGGGGGCGTCGGCGCGATCGGCCAGGCTGAGCTCGGCCTGGCCGCGATAAAAGCGCTCCAGGCGCTCGCGCACGTTGCGCAGGCCCACCCCGATGCGCTCCGAGGGCGTTCCATCGTTGGTGCGAAACGTCCCGCCGGGGCCGGGGCCGTCGTCGAGCACGCGCACTTCCAACCAGCCGTCATCGCTGAAAACCTCGACGCTCACGCGCACCTTGCCGTCGCGCGAGCCGTGCTTGATGGCGTTCTCGACGACCGGCTGCAAGATCAGAGGCGGCACCACCACGCGATCGAGCAACTCCTCGTCCTCGGCCACGATCTCGAATTGGAGCCCCTCGCCGAAGCGGGCGCGCTCCAGGTCGACGTAGCGCTCGATCTGCTCGAGCTCCTCACTAAGCGTGGTGCGCTGGTCCTCACGGGAGAGCGTGTATCGCAAAAACTCGCTCAGCTCGAGGGTCAGCTCGCGCGCCTTGGGCGGGTCCGTTCGGATGAGATAAGCCAGCGTATTCAACAGGTTGAATAAAAAGTGCGGCCGCACCTGGTATTGCAGCGCCTCGAGCCTGGCCGAGCGCACCAAATCGCGGGAGGTCTGCGCATCGCGGCGAGTGACCTCGAGCTCGCGAATCAGGCTCAACAAGCCCATGAATACGCTCACCCCGAAGACGTTGGCGGCGACCTTGGCCGCGTGCAGCTCGAGGTTGCCGGCGATGGCGATCGCTTGATCGAAGTTGACCATCGCCATCATGGCACCGAGGCCGGCGTGGTGGACGGCCTGGATGGCCACGGCGCCGGCGATCACCGAGACGACTCCCGTGCCCCACTTGCGGCTCCACATCCCCGCCAGCCAGCCGTCGAGCAGGCTGGCCGCGAAGACATACCAGGACATCTGATCGCTCAGATCGACCGCATAGACCAACCCCGAGGCAGCGCCGACCAGCAAGCCGACCCAGCTGCCGCCCAGATACCCGGCCACGATGATCCCGATGGTGCGCACGTTAAAGCGCGTCCCGCCGATCTCGAAGCCCAGGAACACCCCCCAGATCGCCAGGCCCCCGAGCACGGCCACCAAAAACGCTCGCCGCCGCAACGACGCCTTCGAGCCGGTCTCGCCGAGCCACACCTCCGCCGGGCGCAACAACAGCAGCACCAGAGCGGCCGCCAGAAGCACCGACGCCTTCTCCAGCAGGTTTAAGATGAGCTCGAAAAACTCCATACGACTCCCACACCGAACGCAGACGCGCTCTCAACCTACAGAACTTCTCGCCGTGGCGCGAGACGCCCAAGAAATACCAAAAGCAGCGCTCTCGCGCTGCTTTTGGTCATGGTTAGCCGCATGTGCCGTATGTTGAGAAAGACTCTCGAAACCCGGTTTTTACCAGGTGGTGGACAGTGAGTAGTGGGCGTTGGCCTTCGCTCTTGGAACGCAAGAGGCATGACCGCTTCCCGCCAGAGACCGTCCCCTTATATATGAGTACGGGGTTCCTTACGCGTCCATCTCGCACGAACACCGCAGCAAAACCAATCTGTGAATATGTTAGGCATCGATGGGCCAGCATGCAAGCGGGCTTCGTCGCCTCGTTCGGGTGTATAACGTGCGTGGGGCCGAGCTATTCCGAGGCGAGGTTCGCTTAGTACTACAACGTCACGTGGGGCTATTTGCCCACACAAAATTCGGCAAAGATCTTGTTGAGAATATCGTCGGTCGACACATGCCCGACGATATCGCCCAGGGCGTCGAGACCCTCGCGCAGGTCGAGGGCGACGAATTCGTGCTCCATGCCGGCTTCGACGGCCTCTTTGGCGCGGGTGAGCGACTCGAGGGCGCGCTGGACGCACTCCAAGTGGCGAGCGCGGCTGAGCAGGACGCCCTCGCCGCTGGTGAGTTGCTCGGCGATGCGGGTGAGGGTGGTGATGAGGGTGTCGAGGCCTTGTGCTTGTTGCGTGTCGCCGGCGAAAGAAGTCTCGACGACGTGGTCGAAACGGCCGAGCAGTGCCTCGTCGGCCTCGGTGAGCGTCGAGGGCAGGTCGATCTTGTTGCGCACGACCACCGAGACGACTCCGGTCTCGAGAGCGTCGTCGAGGGCGTCGGTGAGGTCGCGGCGCTGGTCTTGGTCGATGCCCTCGTGCTGGTCGACGACCCAGACGACCAGGTCGGCCTTTTTTTGCAGCTCGCGGCTTCGCTCGATGCCGATCGTCTCGACGCGGTCGTCGGTGTCTCGCAGGCCTGCCGTGTCGATGATCCGCAGGGCGACGCCCTCGAGGTGGATCTCCTCTTCGAGGAAGTCGCGGGTGGTGCCGGCGACCTCGGTGACGATCGCCCGCTCGCTGCCGTGCAGGGCGTTGAAGAGCGTCGATTTGCCGGCGTTGGGCGGTCCGAGGATCACCACGCGCACGCCCTCACGCTGGCGGCGGCCGCGGTCGAAGCGGCGCTCGAGCTCGGCCAGGTCGCTCAAGGTGACCTCGAGGCGGCTGAGCACCTCGGCGTGCTCGATCTGGTAGACGTGCTCTTCGTGGGAGAAGTCGATGGCCGACTCGACGAGCGTGAGCGCCTCGGCGACCAATTCGCGGTGCCGTCGGATCTCGGCGCCGAGATCGCCCTGCAGATGCTCCATGGCCAGCCGGTGCGCCGAACGGTTGGTCGCGTTGACCAGATCGGCGACGGCTTCGGCCTGGGTGAGATCGAGCCGGCCGTTCAAGAAGGCGCGCTCGGTAAATTCGCCCGGGCCGGCGGTGCGCGCACCCTTGGCCAGCGCGGCGTCGAGCACCCGGCGCAAGATGATCGGGCCGCCGTGGCATTGAAACTCGACGACGTCCTCGCCGGTGTAGGTGCTCGGGCCCGCCATGAAGACGCAAAGCGCCTCGTCGACGAGCTCGCCGTGCTCGTCGTGGATGCGGCTGAGTCGTAGCTTGTGGGAGGGTTGGTCGTCGGGCCAGTCGGGCACCAGCGCGCCTAAGATCGCCCGGGCCTCGTCGCCGCTCAGACGCACAATCCCCACCCCGCCGCGGCCGGCGGGCGT
>JBKGZI010000066.1:0-18621 GCA_046545675.1 Persicimonas sp. | reverse complement strand
CGACGCCGCCCCGGACACCGAGATCGTCAGCTCGCTCGACGAGATGCTCGATCTGGACCTCGACGGCGTCATGATCGCCACCCCCAGCGCGATGCACGCCGAGCAGTCGATCCGGGCGCTCAGCGCCGGCAAGGCGGTGTTTTGCCAGAAGCCGCTGGCCCGCGACGCCGCCGAGACCGCGCGGGTCGTCTCGGCGGCCAAGGAGGTCGACCGGCTGGTCGGGGTCGACTTTTCGTATCGCTACACCGAGGCGATGCAGCAAATTCGGGCGCTTGTCGAGGCCGGCGAACTCGGGCGCGTCTACGCCGCCGACCTGGTCTTTCACAACGCCTACGGGCCGGACAAGGACTGGTTCTACGACGTCGAGCGCGCCGGCGGTGGCTGCTTGATCGACCTGGGCATTCACCTGGTCGATCTGGCCCTGTGGATGCTCGATTGGCCGGAGATCGAGGGCGTGCATGGCTGCTGCATGGCCGGAGGCGACCGGCTGGACGTCGAACACCCCGAGGTCGAGGACTACGCCAGCGCCACGATCGACCTCGGCAAGGCCGGCGTGGTCGACCTTGCGTGCTCCTGGAGGGTGTCGGCCGGCCGCGACGCGGTCATCGACGCGGCCTTCTACGGCACCGAGGGCGGCGCCCGAATGCGCAACGTCGACGGGTCGTTCTACGATTTCGTCGCCGAGCGCTACGACGGCACCTCCACCGAGGTCCTGTGCGAGCCGCCCGACGCCTGGGGCGGGCGCGCGGCCATCGCCTGGGCACAGAAGCTCGGCGAGGATGGGGGGTATGATGCGAGTGTGGAGAAGGTCGTGGATGTGGCGAGGGTGGTGGATCGGATCTATTGCCGGTGAGCAGTGGTTTCTTGGTTTCTTGGTTTCTTGGTTTCTTGAGTTTCGGGTTGCCGGGATTTTCTGTTCGAGCGCACTTCACTGGTCGCTGAGAGTGGCTGCAGGGTGGTTTCTTGGTTTCTTGAGTTTCGGGTTGCCGGGATTTTCTGTTCGAGCGCACTTCACTGGTCGCTGGGAGTGGCTGCAGGGTGGTTTCTTGGTCAACCCCCAACCAAGAAACCCAAAACCAAGAAGGGCGCAGAGGGCGTTGCAGGTCGACTAATCCGTGCACTTCTAGGAGCCCGAGAGTCACGAACCAAGAAACCCAAAACCAAGAAGGGCGCAGAGGGCGTTGCAGGTCGACTTGGCCGTGTGTTTCGGCGAGCCCGAGAGCCACGAACCAAGAAACCAAGAAACCACCGCCCCATTTGCCCACAGCCGCCGTCTCCCTAAGTTGTGTTCGTACGGACCCCCCCGAAAAAGGAGAGGAACCATGGCAAAACAAGACACCAAAGCGACCACCGATCATAACGAAATCAAGAAGTGGGCCGAGGAGCGCGGCGGCCAGCCGGCGACGGTCAAGCACACCTCGCGAGGGGAGCCTGCGGGCCTGTTGCGCTTTAAATTTCCCACCGTCGGCGACGACGAGGATCTAGAGACGGTGTCCTGGGATGATTTCTTCGACAAATTCGACAACGAAGACCTGGCGATGATCTACCAGGACGAGACCAAAGACGGCGGGACCAGCCGATTCTTCAAATTCGTGAGCAAGGAGACTGCCAAAGAAGCGTCCAAGTCATGACCGACAGGGACATCGCGACCAGACGAGCGTTGGTCACCGGCGGCGGCTCGGGCATCGGGCTGGCGGTGGTCGAGCTGTTGCTCGACGCCGGCCTCGAGGTGTGCGCGCTGGACCGCCGGCCGGCGCCCGTCGAGCACGAGCGGCTGCACTTTATCGAGGCCGACGTGACCCGCGCCGACCAGGTCGACATGAGCTATGTCGAAGTCGACCGGCGGCTAGGCGGCCTCGACGTGCTCGTCTCCAACGCCGGCGTGGGCATCCACGAGCGCCTCGACCAGGGCGACCCGGCCAAGTGGCAGGCCCTCATCGAGACCAACCTCATCGGCGCGATGCGCGTGGTGCGGGCGTTTGCGCCCATGCTCGAGCAGGCCGAGGAGGTCGGTGACCTGGTGGTCGTCTCGTCGGTCGCCGACCGCAATGCCTACGCCTTTGGCGGGCCGTACGCTGCCAGCAAGGCCGGGTTGAGCATGATGGCCGAGACGCTGCGCCTGGAGCTGCAGCCGGGCGTGCGCGTGACGCTGGTCCGGCCCGGTATGGTCGCCAGTTCTTTCTACGAGCACTCCATCGACCAGTCCAACCTGACCCCCGAAGAGGTCGGCTGGACGCCTCTACCTCCCGAACAGGTCGCCCAGGCAGTCTTATTTGCGCTGACTCGACCGCCACAGGTCGCCATCAACGAGCTGACGATCCGCCCCACCGAGCAGAGCTTCTGATGCGGCGCTAAACGCCCAGCGCGCCTCGCCAAGGGCAGCATCTTCTTCCTTGACGGTCTCTGGGGACTACCTAGCTTTCACAAGTACACGGATGTGGGAGCATGTGCAGGAGCCTCCGGGTAGGCGGATTCAAGGTTCCTGTGCTGAACATGAGCCTCTTAAGGCGCTTGGTATCCGCAGCAGCGACCGCATATGGTCGCTGCTGCGGACGTTTTATGCCTGCAGTGGGGAGGACCTTTGGGTTGGACGCATATTCACTGACCTTGGTTCGCAGGCGCACAACGATGCAAAAAAATATTCTCATCACAGGGGGAGCCGGATTCATCGGCTCGCACCTCGCCGACGAGTTGCTCGAGCGGGGCCATCGAGTGCGCGTGCTGGATAATTTCAGCCCCCAGGTTCATGGCAAAGAAGTTCATGGCGACAGCCGGCCCACCTACCTCGATGAACGCGTCGAGGTGATCGAAGGTGATGTCCGAGACGCACAGGCCGTCGACCGGGCGGTCGACGGCGTCGACGTCGTCTACCACCTGGCGGCGGCGGTCGGGGTTGGCCAGAGCATGTACGAAGTCGAGCAATATACCTCAGTCAATAACGTGGGCACGGCGGTGCTGCTCGAGGGGCTCATCGAGCGCAGCAAGACCGCTCAGCCGGTCGAGCGGCTCATCGTCGCCTCGAGCATGAGCCTATACGGCGAGGGCCTGTATCGAACGCCCGATGATCGCGTGATCCAGGACGCCAAGCGCAGCGCTGCGCAGCTCGAGCAGGGTCAGTGGGAGCTCGAAGTCGATGGCGAGGTGCTCGAGCCGGTGCCCACCCCCGAGAGCAAACAGGCCGAGCTCGCCTCGGTCTACGCGCTGAGCAAATTCGACCAGGAGAGGCTGTGTCTGATGATCGGCGAAGCCTACGACATCGACACGGTGGCGCTTCGCTTCTTCAACGTCTACGGGCCCCGTCAGGCGCTCTCCAATCCCTATACCGGGGTGCTGGCGATCTTCGGGTCGCGCTACCTCAACGACAAGCCGCCGCTGATCTTCGAAGACGGGCTGCAGCGCCGTGATTTTGTCCATGTCAGCGACGTGGCCCGTGCGTGCAGCCTGGCCATGAACCGCGACCAAGCCGTCGGTGAGGTCTTCAACGTGGGAAGCGGCCAGTCGTTTACGGTGCGCGATATCGCCGACCAGATGGGCCGGGCCATGGGCAAGGACGATATCGAGCCGGTGGTCGCCGGCGAGTACCGCGTAGGCGATATCCGGCATTGTTTTGCGGATATCTCACGCGCCCGCCAGAAGCTCGGCTACGAGCCCGAGGTCTCCTTCGAGCAGGGCCTCGACGAGCTCGCCGCCTGGATGAAGCGCCAGAGCGCCGAGGACCGCGTCGACGGTGCCTATCGAGAGTTGACCAGCCGCGGTCTGACTGTCGGGCGGCAGTCGGCCGAATGAGCCGTCGACGTGGCAGCCGCCCGCGCCAACGACGGTTGAGTGAGACGGACTTGCGAATGAGACAGCGATAGGAATTGCTATGAACCAGACACCCAATGAAGCTCGCGTTCGCTCCAAAGATGTCTTCGGCATCCTCGAGTGGTTTCATTTCGAGGATTACGATTTTGTCGAGCGGACGTTGGCGGATCTAAATCGGCTGGGCGTCAAACACCTTCGCACCGGGGTTTCGTGGGCGGATTGGTTCCGGCCCGAGGGCCCCGAGTGGATCGATTGGCTCTTCGAGCGCATCTCTGAGGAGGACCTCGAGCTGTTGCCCTGCTTTTTATATACGCCGCCGTCGATGGGCGAGGTCGAGCGGACCTCCTCGCCGCCCAAGAATCTGCGCGCCTATGCGGACTTCATCGACGAGATGATCGGTCGACACGGCGAGTATTTCGAGTTCGTCGAGCTTTGGAACGAGCCCAATAACCACTCCGAGTGGGATTTTACCCGGGACCCCGAGTACAATAAATTCGCCGAGATGATCATTCGCGCGGCCAACTGGGCCCACGAGTGCGGCAAGACGACCGTGCTCGGGGGCATGAGCCCCATCGACCCGGGCTTCCTCGAGCATATCATCGGCCAGGGCGTGCTCGACCACATCGACGTGCTCGGCGTGCACGGCTTTCCGGGCACCTGGGAGAAGGGTTGGGACGGCTGGCACGAGCAGATCGGCAAGCTGCGCGACGTCCAGCATCGCTACGATTACGACCAACCGATTTGGATGACCGAGGTCGGCTACTCGACCCGAAACCACCGTGAATACCAGCAGCTCGAGGTCTTCAACGACGCGCTCGATGCGCCGGCCGACCGGCTGTATTGGTACGGCATGTACGACTTGCCCGCCGAACGCTCGTCGATCCTGGGCTTTCACCTCGACGAGCGCGAATACCACTGCGGGCTCAAGAGCGAGGACGGCCGCGACAAGCTCCTGTTCCGGCTCTTGTGCGACGGCGGTGAGGACGCGGTGCGCGAGGTCACCCAGTGGCCCACGCACGACCGGCCGCCGCCCAAAGACGCCGCGCTGATCACCGGCGGGGCCGGGTTTATCGGCTCGAACCTCGCCGACCGCCTGTTGTCCGAGGGGCGCGAGGTGGTGGTCTTCGACAATTTGAGCCGCCCCTGCGTGGAGACCAACCTGCGCTGGCTCCAGGAGCAATTCGACGACAACCTGCGGGTGGTCACCGCTGATTTGCGCGACTCCCATGCGATCGACTTCGCCCTCGAAGGGGTCAGCGAGGTGTTTCACTTCGCCGGCCAGACCGCGGTGACCACCAGCCTGATCGACCCCCGAGACGACTTCACGGCCAACGCCGGGGCCACGTTGAACCTGCTCGAGGCGATCCGCCGGCGCGACGACCCGCCGAGCCTGATCTTCACGTCGACCAATAAGGTCTACGGCAATTTGGAGGATCTGAAGGTCGACGAGGAGCCCAGCCGCTACGTGCCCCACGACCGTGAGGTTCACGCCCACGGCATCAGTGAGCAGCGGCGCTTGAAGTTGTGCAGCCCCTATGGCTGCTCGAAGGGCGCGGCGGACCAATACGTGCTCGACTACGCCGAGACCTTCGGCCTGGACACCTGCGTCTTTCGGATGAGTTGCATCTATGGGCCGCGCCAATTCGGCACCGAGGACCAGGGCTGGGTGGCTCATTTTCTGATCAGCGCGCTTCGCGACGAGCCAATCACCATCTTCGGCGACGGCAAGCAGGTCCGCGACGTGCTCTTTGTCGACGACCTCGTCGAGGCATTCACCAGGGCTGCCGACCATATCGAGGCCATCAGCGGCGAGGCGTTCAACATCGGCGGCGGGGCCGACCACACGATGAGCCTGCTCGAGTTGATCGACCTGATCGCAGAGATCGACGGGCGCGCCCCACGCATCGAATTCGACGACTGGCGCCCCGGCGACCAGCGCTACTACGTGTCCGATATCACCAACTTCCGCCAGGCCACCGGCTGGCAACCCACCGTCGGACGCCGCGAGGGTGTGCGCCGTCTGTACGAGTGGCTCCAGGCCGAGCGCGGGCGGGTCAGCCGCACGCAACCGGCGCCGTCCATCGAGCAGATGGCCGGTCGATCCGTCGAGCCACTGTCCCGAGCGGTGGGCTCCGAGGAGGGCCGATGACCCACGCGAACCACATCTTGATGACCACCGACACCATCGGAGGAGTGTGGACCTACGCCATGGAGCTGGTCGGCGGGCTGTGTGCGCGAGGCGTCGACGTGACCCTGGCGGCGATGGGCGAGGAGCCCTCCGAGCGGCAGGCGGCCGAGGCCGGCGCCATCGACGGGCTCGAGCTCGAGGCGCGTGCCTACCGACTCGAGTGGATGCAAGATCCCTGGGACGACCTGGGCGAGGCGGCCGAGTGGCTCAGTGCGTTGGCCAGGCGCCGCCGGCCCGATATCGTCCACCTCAATACGCTCGCCCACGGCGCGCTCGACTGGCCGGCGCCGGTGCTCACCGTGGGCCATTCGTGTGTGCTGTCCTGGTTCGAGTCGGTCAAAGACCAGCCGGCAGGCCCGGAGTGGGAGCGTTACCGCGAGGTTGTGGGCCGCTCCTTGAAGGCTTCCGATATGGTGGTGGCGCCCAGCGCCACGATGCTACAGGCGCTGCAGCGCCACTACGGACCGTTCGAGCAGACCCGGGTCATCTACAACGGCCGCTCCCCGCAGATGTTCCCGCCGGGCAACAAGCAGCCGGTGGTGCTGACCGCGGGCCGGTTGTGGGACGAGGCCAAAAACGTGCGCGCCGTCGTCGAGGCCAGCCGACAGATCGACTGGGAGGTCGCCGTCGCCGGCAGCACGACCCACCCCGACGGCGGCAGCGTCGAGCTCGACGGGGTGCGCGCGCTGGGCCGGCTCGAGCAGCACGAGTTGGTCGAGTGGTATGCGCGCTCGTCGATCTATGTGCTTCCGGCGCGATACGAACCCTTTGGGCTGACCGCGCTCGAGGCCGCGCTGGCCGGAAACGCGCTGGTGCTCGGTGATATCGCCACGCTTCGCGAGATCTGGGGCGACTGCGCCCTCTTCGTCGACCCCGACGACTCCGACCGGCTCGCCGAGGTGTTGGAAGAGCTCATCAACGACGCGCCGCGGCGGCGCTGGCTGGCCGATCGCGCCCGGCAGCGGGCCCTGCATCTGGGCGCTTCGGCCATGGTGGACCGCTATATGGAGCTGTACCGGGAAATGCGCGCCGATCGGGTTTGGCCGGAGCGCTCGTCGCGGCTTGGCGGGAGGGTTCGTCGATGAATATCGTTCTCTTTTATCACTCGTTGATCTCCGACTGGAACCACGGAAACGCCCATTTTCTGCGGGGTGTGACCTCCGAGCTCATCGCCCGCGGCCATCAGCTCAGCGTCTACGAGCCGGTCGACGGCTGGAGCCTGCAGAACTTGCTCGAGGGCTATGGCGACCGGGCACGCCTGGCGTTTCGGCGCGCCTATCCGCAGCTAAAGAGCACCTTCTACCGGCCCGACAGGCTCGACCTCGATCGGGCGCTCGACGCCGCCGACTTGGTGATCGTCCACGAGTGGAACGACCACGACCTGGTCGCGCGCATCGGCGAGTATCGGCGCAGGAGCCGCGACTTCCGCCTGCTCTTCCACGACACCCATCACCGCTCGGTCAGCGAGCCCAGCCAGATGCAGGACTACGACCTGCGCGACTACGACGGGGTGTTGGCCTTCGGCAAGCTCATCCGCGATATCTATTTGGAGCGCGGCTGGGCCGAACACGCCTGGACCTGGCACGAGGCGGCCGACGTGCGCAAATTTCGGCCGGCGCACGAGCCGGCCGAGCAGAGAGATGTCGTCTGGATCGGCAATTGGGGCGACGGCGAGCGCACCGAAGAGCTGCATTCTTATCTACTCTCGCCGGTCGAGGAGCTCGGCCTCGACGCCACCGTCCACGGGGTGCGCTATCCCGACGAGGCGATCCACAGCCTGCGCCGGGCGAATATCGATTATCAGGGGTGGCTGCCCAATTTCCGGGTGCCCGAGGCCTTCGCGCGCCACCGGCTCACCGTGCACGTCCCCCGCCAATTCTATGTGACTTCGCTGCCCGGGATTCCCACCATTCGACCCTTCGAGGCGATGGCCTGCGGTATCCCGCTGGTGTGCTCGCCGTGGGAGGACACCGAGGGCCTGTTTCGCCGCGGCACCGATTACCTGATGGCCCGAGAGCCCCGGGAGATGAAGCGCCACATCTACGATTTGATGCACGACGACGATATGGCCGAGGAGCTGGCCGCCAACGCCCGCGAGCGGATCATGGACCAGCACACCTGCGGCCACCGGGTCAACGAGCTGATCGGCATTTGCAGCCAACTGGGCGTGGCCGCCGACGGATGCGGCCGGGTGGGGCGCAGACGCAGGGTCTGAGTTCGATGGGCAGCTTCTGAGCGGTATCGACACACGAGACGACACGAGGAGAGCGTTTGATGGAGATCGCCTTTTTTGGATCGAGTCTGGTGTCCGCCTATTGGAACGGGGCGGCGACCTATTATCGCGGGATCATCCGGGCGCTGGACGGGCGCGGCCACCGCGTGACCTTCTATGAACCCGACGCCTACGACCGCCAGGAGCACCGCGACATCCCCGACCCGGACTGGGCCGAGGTGGTCGTGTACTCCAGCCAGGACGGCACCGACGAGGTCGACGCGATGCTCGTGCGCGCCGCCGGCGCCGACCTGGTGGTCAAGGCCAGCGGGGTGGGTGTGTTCGACGACTACCTCGAGCGCCGAGTGCTCGATTTGAAGTCCAGCGAAACAGTGGTGGTCTTCTGGGACGTCGACGCGCCGGCGACCCTCGACCGAATGGGCGAGGATCGCACCGATGCGTTCCGTGAGCTGGTGCCAGGCTACGACGCCGTATTCACCTACGGCGGCGGCCAGCCGGTCGTCGAGGCCTACGAGCGCTTCGGCGCGCGTCGCTGTGTGCCCATCTACAACGCGCTCGACCCGCAAACCCACCATCCGGAGCCGCGAGAGGATCGCTTCGCGGCCGATTTGGCCTTCTTGGGCAACCGACTGCCCGACCGCGAGGAGCGTGTCGATGAGTTCTTCATCGGCCCGGCCGCCGAGCTGGCCGATCGCCGGTTCATCCTCGGAGGAAGCGGCTGGGGCGACAAGTCCATGCCCGACAACGTCGACTATGTGGGCCATGTGTATACCGACGATCACAACGCGTTTAATTGCAGCGCCGGGGCCGTGCTCAATATCAGCCGAGAGAGCATGGCGCGCTACGGCTTCTCGCCGGCCACCCGGGTCTTCGAGGCCGCAGGCGCCGGGGCCTGCCTGATCACGGACGCTTGGGAGGGCATCGAGATGTTCCTCGAGCCCGGCAAAGAGGTGCTCGTCGCCGAGCGCGGCGCCGATGTGGCTCGGCTGATTCGCGAGCTCGACGAGGACAGGGCCGAGCGCATCGGCCGAGCCGGCCGCAGACGGGTGCTCGCCGAGCACACCTATGCGCACCGCGCTCGGCAGGTCGAACAGGTGCTCGGAGCCGAGCGCTGACGGGAGCCGTCGCCGGTGAGGGGGAAGTCAATCAGCTAATGATTTGAGGAGTTTATGCAGGAGTCATCCATGAGAATCGTCATTTTGGGGCTGTCGATCACCTCGTCTTGGGGCAACGGTCACGCCGCAACCTACAGGGGGCTTGTGCGTGCGCTCGATGAGCGCGGCCACCGTGTCACCTTTCTCGAGCGCGACGTGCCCTGGTATGCGGCGCACCGTGATTTGGCCGATCCGCCCTATGGCCATACGTGCCTGTATCAAGACCTGAGCGAGCTTCGCCGTAATTATATGCCCGAGATTCGCGCCGCGGACCTGGTCATCGTCGGCTCGTATGTCCCCGAGGGAGTCGACGTCGGCAAGCTCGTGCTCGACAAAGCTCGTGGAGTCACCGCCTTTTACGATATCGACACGCCGGTCACCTTGGCCAAGCTCGAGGACGGCGATTACGAGTATCTGACCCCGGAGCTCGTCGGAGAGTACGGGATCTATCTGTCGTTTACCGGCGGGCCGACCCTCGATCGGCTCGAGGATGACTTCGGCTCGCCGATGGCCAGGCCGCTGCACTGCGCGGTCGACGCGGGAGATTATTATCCCGAGCGAGCCGACGATAAGTGGGCGATGGGGTATCTGGGCACGTATAGCGACGACCGCCAGCCGCGCGTCGAGTCGTTGTTGAACGAGCCGGCCAGGCGGCTCGCCGAGCGTGACTTCGTGGTCGCCGGCCCCAGCTATCCCGGCTCGGTGGTCTGGCCCGACAATGTCGAGCGCATCGACCATCTCCCTCCGCCCGAGCACCGCCGCTTTTATAATTCGCAGAGGTTTACCCTCAACGTCACCCGAGACGATATGATCGAGGCGGGCTACTCGCCGAGCGTGCGCCTCTTCGAGGCGGCGGCGTGTGCCACGCCCATAATCAGCGACGTGTGGGAGGGGATCGACAACTACTTCGAGCCCGGCCAAGAGATCTTGCTGGCCGATTCGAGCCAGCAGGCCATCGATTATATCGAGGGGCTCGGGGAGGCCGAGCGCCGCCAGATCGGCGCGCGCGCCCGCCAGAGAGTGCTGGCCGAGCACACACCGAAACATCGCGCCATTGCACTCGAGGAGTATGTCGAGGAGGCAGCCTCGAGCGCGTCGCCGAGGCCGCGCCTCGAGGCGAGCAGTTGACGACGTCATGGAGTCACATCGGGCGCGAGCGACTTGGAATCGCCTCAGACGGCGGTGGTGCCGGGCTCGACAGTACGAAGGGAGGTGCCGCATGGAGACGCTCCAATCACCCGGAAACGAAGATGCAGGAAATCTCAGCCAAGAGCTGATCGAGCTCGGGCCGTGGTTTCACAACTTACATTTGCCCAACGGAATCCAGACCGCGCCGGACCATCCCCTGGGGGATTTCCCGGCCTATAAATGGGAACAGCTCCGCGGGGCCATCCCGCAGGATTTGAGCGGCTGGCGGGTGCTCGATATCGGCTGCAATGCCGGTTTTTATTCTTTCGAATTGGCCCAGCGCGGCGCCGAGGTCGTCGGCATCGACGTGGATGCCCATTACCTGCGTCAGGCGCATTGGGCCTGCGAGAAGCTGGGCTTGGCCGAGCAGGTGACTTTTCGCCAAATGCAGGTCTACGAGCTGGCTCGCTCGCCGGATGTCTACGATCTGGTGCTGTTTATGGGAGTCTTCTACCACCTTCGGTATCCGCTTTTGGCGCTCGATATCATCGCCGATCGCACCGAGAGGAGGCTCGTCTTCCAATCGCTGTCGATGCCGGGCGATGCGATCAGTGAAGAGCCCGAGGATGTCGCCTATTGCACCCGCGAGCGCTTCGACGAGCCCGGCTGGCCCAAGATGGCGTTTGTCCGCAACGGCTTCGCCGGGGATATCACCAATTGGTGGGTGCCCAACCGCGCCTGCATCGAGTCGCTGCTCCGCAATGTGGGCTTCGAGGTCGCCCAGCGGCCCGGAGATGAGCTGTACGTATGCGTGCGAAACGCCGAACTGGTCAGGAACTCGACGCGAGAGCCCGAGGAGCTGGCCGCGGCCATCGGCTCGCACCACGTCACCGTAGATGCAGATCTCCGAGATGGACCGGAAGGCTCGAAGCCAAATTGAGCCCGACCAGAAGCCTGGATAACTACGATCAGATCTCGCAATAAGCATCCGGTGCCGGTACGAGACCGGGTGTGACTACAAGGAGAGGGAGGGACTTATGGCACGCCCATCGAAGGATCAACGCGTGCTCTTGACCGGGGTCGCCGGCTTCGTCGGCAGCCACCTCGCCGACCGCCTCGTCACAGAGGGTTGGGAGGTCATCGGGGTGGATAATTTTATGACCGGCCGGGAGCAGAACATCGCGCATCTGGAGCGCGAGACGCGGTTTCATTTTCTGGAGGCGTCCGTCGAGGAGCTTCCCGAGATCGAGGCCTCGCTGGACTGGGTGATGCATTTTGCCAGCCCGGCTTCGCCGCCCAAATACCAGGCAGCGCCCATCGAGTGCATGCGTTGCAACGGCGAGGGAACACGCAAACTACTCGACATCGCCCACAACAAGTGCGCGCAATTCTTCTTGGCGAGCACCAGCGAGGTCTACGGGGACCCCGAGGTGCATCCGCAGGTCGAATCCTACGTCGGCCACGTCAACCCGGTGGGCCCGCGCAGCATGTATGACGAGTCCAAGCGTTTCGCCGAGGCGATGACCGTCGCCTACCGTGACACACGGGATGTCGCCGCGCGCCTCATTCGTATCTTCAACACCTACGGGCCGCGCATGGCGCCCGACGACGGACGGGTCATCTCGAACTTCGTCTGCCAGGCGCTGCAGGGTCGCTCGTTGACGATTTACGGCGAGGGCACCCAGACGCGCAGCTTCCAATATATCGATGATTTGATCGAGGGCATCGTGCGTCTGATGGGGGTCGATTATTTCGAGCCGGTCAACCTGGGCAATCCCGACGAGCATACCATCTTGGACCTGGCCGAGATCATCGGCGGCCTGCTCGACGACAGCGCCGAGCTGACGTTTTGTCCGCTGCCCGAGGATGATCCGACGCGCCGACGGCCCAATATCGATCGCGCCGAGCAGGTGCTCGGCTGGCGGCCATCGGTGCCGCTTCGCCAAGGACTAGCACATACGGTCGCCTATTTTCGCGACCAACTCGACCTCGACCGACCGGTGCCGGCCGTTGTCGAGGAGCTCGCTGCAGCCGAAGCGTCCGGCCAAGCGCCGTCGCTGCGTACCAGATAAAGTTGGCATCAGGTGCGTTCGCCACGAGCTGTGTTTGTCCGGGCTGCGTGGCCGACCATCATACGAGGGGATTGGACCATGAAGATACTGCAGATTGGCGCGCCGAGAGTCGGCAACTTCTGGCTCTGGCATATCATCCAGCAGGTCATCGAACGGGCCGGTCTACCCAATAAGAGTCTGGTGCGCGAGCACGAGATTCACGCGATTGCCGACTCCTGGGAGCTGAGCCGCGACCGTCAGTCCGACATCGACATCCTCGACATCGAGGAGTTGGGGTTGTTCTGGCGCATCAGCTCGGTCTTTCGAATGCCCGTCGAAGAGCTCGGCGCCTACGTCGCCCAGAGCACGCACGTGAGCACGCAGTCACGCTTCTGTCGGCGCACCCCCGCGGTCCTCTCTCAATTCGACCGCTGCGTCTATCTGGTACGCGACCCGCGAGATCGGCTCCTGAGCGCGGCCAGCTTCGCGTTTACGCCCTACGCCCAGAAGTACTGGCCCCACGAGGCTCTAAACCCCGTGGCCTTCGTCGAGGAGCACTTCGACGACTATATGGAGGGCTGGCGCTGGCACCTACAAGACTATCTGGAGAGACGTGACAGGCACGATATTCACTTCGTCTTCTACGAGAGGCTGCTCCACGACTTCGGCTCCGAGCTCGCCCGGCTCATGGATTATCTCGGCGTCGAATTGGGCGACGATGAGACCCGGGAGATCGCCGAGGCGACCGCTCTCGACGGCGCTGCCAAGAATAATAAGGCGGGCAAGTGGTACGAGCGCCTCGATCACCGCCAGAAGGGCAGGGCGGTCGTGCTCTGTGGGCACCTCCTCGATGTGCTCGACTATCCGCGCTACCGGCGGTTCGCGGCCGATAA
This sequence comes from Persicimonas sp., assembly GCA_046545675.1. Classification (GTDB taxonomy): domain Bacteria; phylum Myxococcota_A; class Bradymonadia; order Bradymonadales; family Bradymonadaceae; genus CAYLTX01. The sequence goes on along the minus strand of JBKGZI010000066.1, from coordinate 5,170 downwards.
GTTGCCGTCGCTTCCCGACAGGGCGTGCGTCGAGGGCCCTAAAAAGCTCACCGCGTCACCGTAGGCGCAGGCATGGGGTTGGGAAGGTGATTCAAAAGAGTGCGCCGAGCAGCCCGGTCTGATCCTCGTATTCGGTCGAGCAGGGCGGGCCGTCGGCGTGCAGGAGCCTGTGCCGGGCGCTCTGCCCGGCGCCGAGACGAATGATGGTCGATGAGCGTGTGCCGTAGTCGACGCCGGGCAGGCTCACGCAGGTGGCATCCATAGACCCCGGGTCGCATTTGCTCAAGACCTGCTGGAGGTGAGGCTCGTCGAGGTCGCCCGCCTCGAGCAGCTCGCGGCATTCGGCCAGGACTCTCTGCTTTCGTTGGTTCTCCGCGGCCCCCAGGCTTCGCTCGGTCAACACGGTCAGGCCGGCTTGGAGCGTCGAGCGACTCATCCGCGCGCCGTCGCTAAAGACCAGGTGGGCCCCAGTCGCGTCGGCAATGATCAGATGGAACGGGTTATAATCGGCCGCCGCCAGCGTCGCGATGGCGCGCGCGGCCGCCTCGGCCGAGTCGTGGGCGAGGGCGTGATCGACCAACTCGCCCCTGGAGCGCCTCTCCGGATCGGCCGGCTTGCCGAAGCGGTTGGTGATGGCCGAGAGCACCCCTGCCGCGTTGACTCCCAGCCAAGTGCCGCCGGCTTCGAGATCGCGCGGGGTCATCTTGGCGATCGGGCCGTCGTCTCGAAGCGCCGGTGGCTCGGCCGGGCGTGTCAACTGCTCGTCGCGGTTGGCGCCAAATAGAATCGGGCTGTCATCGAAGACGCGGTGAGCCAGGATCACGGTACACATGGTGTGGTTCTTGGTTTTTGGTTCTTGGTTCTTGGTACATCTTGTACGTGCGAATACCACTGCCAAGCCCGCCGTCCTCGAGCCCGCAGTTCCTTTGAATCTTGGTAAAACTGGTTGTTTCGGTTGCCCAGCGCAAAGACGTGATTAACGTCTGACTGCGATTTACAACAATCATAAAACGCAGCCGGGAGGCAAATATGTCCGTCGCAAAAGTCACTGAGATCACGTCACGCTCCAACAAGAGTTTCGAAGACGCCATTCAGCAGGGGCTCCAACGGGCCAGCAAGACCATCGATCACCTCGATGGTGCGTGGGTCAAAGAGCAGAAGGTCATCCTCGATGAGGGCAATATCAAGTCCTACCAGGTCGACCTGAAGCTGACCTTCGAGTTGCGCGAGTAAAGTCGGACGCGGTCGATACTCGATGTCGATACGCGAAGTCGATAAGCCAAAAGGGGCGGCCCGCCGAGGATGGCGGGCCGCCCCTTTTGTATGAGGTGGCTCGGGTTAGACCGGCTCTCGCCGGCTCACGATTATTGGCAGATGCCGGAGGTGCTGCCGCTGCTCAGGGCGTTGCAGCTCTGAGAGCCGGGGCACGTCCCGGGGATCTGAGTGTCGCACGGAATCTGGCAGGAATATGTGCCCCCACCGAACCAATCGTCGCATAGCGTATCGTCGTCGCACCAACTGCCGCTTTCGGAGTACGAGCAGCTATCGAATTGGCTCAGCGTCGAGGAGGTCGTGTTGCTCGTGCAAAAGCCCAGCCCCAGGCCCAGATAGCGCACCGCGCAGACTTCGCCGCTATTGCAGCGATTCGACGTGGAGCCGTAGTCAAAGTTGACGCAATAGCGCGTGCAACTGCCGCTGCCGCTCGAGCCGCCGCCGTACGGCTCGTTATAGTCGTCGTTGACCGCGCAAATGGAGTCGGGATTACACTCGAAGTCGTCTTCGAGCGAGCAGCTAGCGCCGGTGGCCAGATTCCCCGCCACCCAGCAGCGTCCGTCGGCCGTCGGGGTGCCGCTGTCCGCATCCGGCAGGCAGCGAGGTCGTTCGGCGGTGCATGTGTTTGCCGAGGCGTCGAGGGCCGGGTCGCAGGTGTTTTGACAGAGGCCGAAGTCGCCGGCGTCGTTTATCTCGTAGCAGCTCTGGTCGCTCCCGCAGCTATTGGAGCTGGCCGAGGGGTCGCAATACGACCGGCAGACCCCGTCGGTCGGATCAGTCGCGCCGTCGTCGCCGGCCGCGATACACTCCAGGCCGGTCTCGCAATACGGGCTGCCGTCGTACGCGCAGGTGTCGCCGTCCTGGACCGTTCCCTGCGTCACGCAGATGCCCTCGCTGGTCGAGATGGGGTGGCATGCCTGGCCGGAGGCGCACAGCGTGTCGTCGGTATTGCCCAATCCGCCGCAATTCGTCATGCAGGTGCCGGCATTATTGGTCGAATCGGAGCTGTCTTCGAAATAATCGTTGCAGAACTCGTCGGTGCCGCAGCCGGGGCTTCCCGACGCAGCACACAGCGGCTGACACGTCTTGTCGTCGCGCAACTCCGTGCACAGGCTGCCGGAGGCGCACGCGTCGGTGCTGAAGTCGGTCTCGCAGGTCTGCCCATCGGTGTTGGCTCCGACCCCTCGGCATAGGCCGAAATCGGCGCCGAAGTAGGGCACGCATTGGGTGTCCGGGCCGCACGGCGAGTTGCCCACGAATCCGTCGCAAGTCGCGAGGCATACGTCAGCGCTATCGCCGACGTCGGTGCAGGTCAGCCCGCTTCCGCAGGGATCATAGTACGAGCATTCGCTGACGCAGCGACCGTCGAAGCAGTCCTCGCCGTAGCTACAGTCGCTCGAATCGCTGCACTGGGCGCGCGCGTCCTCGCAGCGGCCGATCGACGTGTTGCAGGTCTGATAGCTGTCGCAGTCGACGTCGCTGCTGCAGCCAGAATAGGTCGTCGTTCCGCCGTCGGAGGTGCCCGAGTCGGCATCGGAAGTGCCGGAGTCAGCATCGGAAGTGCCGGAATCGGCGTCGGAGGTGCCGGAGTCGGCGTCGGAGGTGCCGGAGTCGGCGTCGGAGGTGCCCGAATCGGCGTCGGAGGTGCCCGAGTCGGCATCGGAGGTGCCCGAATCAGCGTCGGAGGTGCCGGAGTCGGCGTCGGAGGTGCCGGAGTCGGCGTCGGAGGTGCCCGAATCGGCGTCGGAGGTGCCGGAGTCGGCGTCGGAGGTGCCGGCATCCTCAGTACCAGCATCTTCATCGGAGCCGGTGTCTTCGTCCGAGCCAGTATCTTCTTCGGAGCCAGTATCTTCTTCGGGGCCAGTATCCTCCTCGGAGCCGGTGTCCTCCTCGGGGGTGCCCGTGTCCTCTTCGGAGCCGGTGTCTTCCGGCGGCGTGCCCGTGTCCGGGTCCGTATTGTTGTTGACTCCGTCGATGTCTTCGCAATAGCCCTCTACGCAGTGGCGAGCGAAACCGCACTCGTAGTCTTCACTGCAGCTCTCCTGGCCGCTTTCGCTCGTGGAGTCGTCCCCGCAGGCGGGCAAGAGGCAGCCGAGACAGACAAAACTCAACAACAATAACAGACGTCGTGCGCACATAGAGGTTCCTCGACGCTAAAAAGAGCTCTTTTTGTGTGGACATGGGTTGAGTAGCAAACTGCCGCATCGAAGGCAACTGTATGCGTCGCAATGGGTGCCGCTTGCCGCTTGCAGGTTTCCAGGGGGGCTCCTTCAATAAGAAAGGCGAATACCCACGCCCAGATTCGCGCGGGTGGCCGGAAACGAGAAGCCGCCAAAGCCGTCGTCCAAATCCATTCCCTGGGGCGCCTCGAACTCCCCGCCGGCTTCGGCGAGTTGGAGGACGTCCTCGGAGATCGCCGGGACGCGAAAGCCCTGGGTGAATTCGCCGTCGGCGCCCCAGCTAAACGAGCCGAACGCGAAGGCGCGAAGGTGGGTGAGGACGGTGACGCTATAGTCGAGGCGGCTCAAAAAGGAGCGGTCGCTCAGGTTACCCAGCGTGGCCAGCGAGAAGCTCGAATCATCGAAGCGGCCGGGGGAGGGCAGCAGCGCGTAGACCGACGCGTAGTGCCGGCCGGTGTATAGCGGGCGGAAGGCGCCGTTGAAGATGAGCCAGGGATAGATCTCCGGGTCGGAGTAGCCGGCGTCGTTGAAGAAGTATTCGGCGCCCAGATATAGGGTGTCGTCATCGCCGTAGGGCAGGCCGACCTCGGCGCCCACCAGGGCCCGCGGTATCCAGTCGCCCTCGCGGGAGAACGCCTCGGGAATCTCGAGATCGTTGAGGTTGTCGAGGGCGATCTCGTCGAAGTCCTGAAAGTTAGACTCGCCGCGGAAAAACGGCGTGTCGACGTCGTGCAGCAGCGTCAGGGCCGCGCGGACGTCGAACCAGCCGAGGCCCGTCGACACATCCAGGCCGAGCTGGAGCGGGTCGTCCTTTTTGGCGGCGGCCGAGAGCGCAAATTCGGTCAGCCCGGCCAGGAACTCCGCGCGCGCTGCCCCGCCCACGTCCTGCGGGGAGCCGGCTTCCTGGAGGTTGACGACCGCATAGAAGTTCCAACCGAGCGACTCGAGCGGGAAATGTGCCTTGATGATGTCGGCGCCGGTTCGCACGTCGAAGATCGCCAGCGGATCGCGGCGCTGCTCGAAGAGGAAGTCGTTGGGATACCAAAACCGGCCGACGCCCCAGCGCAGATGCTGGCGGCCGGCGGTCACATAGACGGTGCGGTCGACGTCGAATTTGAGCCACAACTCGTCGAGGGCGACCTGGGTGGGCTCGACCTCGCGGCTGATCGGCGACAGGAGCTCGCTGGTGCCCGTGGGTGTGTGGGTGACGCGGCCCTCGGCGAAGACCCGAAGCCGATCGTTGGGCCGGGCGTCCAGGTAGACGTCCAGAATATTGGGCTGGCTCAGCGGGAAGGTCTCCGGGCTGCCCTCCTCGAGCACCGAATACTGAAGCTGGCTGAACAGCCCGCCGCCGATATCGAGCGTCGCCTCGTCACGCTCGGCGAGCCGACGCTCCATCTGCTCCTCGAGCAACGTCGTGGCATCGTCATCGACCGGCTCGTCTTCTTCCTCTTGTTCTGCGTCTTGCTCGGTCGGCTCACCCTCATCAACCGGCTCATCATCGGCCGGCTCGCCGAACATATCAGCCTCACGCTCCTCGACGCTCTGCGCAGAAGCTACAGACGCGCCGGAGAGGCTCACGACGACCAACCCCACCAAGCATATATTCCCAACTAAGCGAACAACCACAACTCACCAAGAAACCAGAAACCAAAAGCAACCAATCCCACCAGTCGACCAACCTCAACAACCTTCCACGCCCAACGCACCAGAAGACC
>JBKGZI010000065.1:0-18839 GCA_046545675.1 Persicimonas sp. | reverse complement strand
CTACCATCCCCAACAACGCCTCCTCAAAACACCCACCAATCCCAAACACGCCATCATCAGCGCGATCGACCCAGGCGTCGGCCCACCACCAGAGCTACATCCACACCCATTCTCTTCAACTCCGGGCATCATCGTATCCGGAGCGTCGGGCTCCTCGCCGGCGTCGCCCGTGTCGGCCGCACCGGCATCGGCGCCCACATCACCGCCGGCGTCCTCGCCGCCCATGCCGCCCGGAGGGTCGACCTCGGGGACGTCGACCTGGGGGAGGATGTCGTCGTAGGCGTCGAAGCGCTCGGGGTGGTGGTAGGCAGCGGCGGTCAGGTAGACCAGCGTCATCGACCACAGGTGCGGGGTGGATACACCGTTGACCCAGCCGTCGTCGAATTGGCCGTCGTCGTCGGTGTCCAGCGCCGAGTAGTGCTCGCCGAGGGTGAAGGTGTTGGGGTTGGCGACCTCGGTGGCGAGTCGCTCGGCGATCTCGTAGGCCTCGTCGCGTTCGTCGCCGTCGGGCAGGGCGAGGGCGGCGCTGATGGCGACCTTGGTGGCGTATTGACCGCCGGCGGACTCGCCGCTGACGTCGGCGAGGTGCTTGTCGAGGCCGCTCGAGATCTGGGGGGTGATGCGCTCGTCGCCGTGGGGGAACATATGGGTCGGCCAGATGAGCCAATGCGGTGATCCGGCGCCGGGCTCGTCGGGGTCGGGGTGGCCGCGGAAGCCCTCGCCTTCGACGTACATATATTTGATGGTCGCTTGCTTGAGCTCGCCGGCGCGGTGCAGCCACTTGTCGGCCAGGTCGCCCTCGCCGATGTATTTGGCCAGCCGCGCGGCCGAGACCAGCGCGCCGTAGGTGGTCGAGGAACCCTGCAGGCCCTGGGTGAACGCGGCGTGGTCGTCCTCGTTGGCCCACCAGTTCAGCCCGGTCTCCGGGTCGCGCCAATAGTGCAGCCACTCGGCGGCGCGCTCGATGGTCGGCCAGGCCTCGGCGATATAGTCCTCGCGTGCCTGACCGTCGAGATGCCCCACGTGGTAGACGTAGGCCCACACCAGCAGCGCCGTATTGTCGATCTCGAGGCGGATATTGCCGCCGGTCATGCCGTCGGCGTAGTAGTTCATCTCCCAGGAGTCCGCCGGGTAATTGTTTTGAGCGGGGTCGTCGGGCCAGCCGGGCACGTCGCCGTTGAGCAGCGGGTTGGGCGAGCTGTTGGAGTCTCGGATGGTGTCCGAATAAAACTCCATGCGCCGGCTGACCAGATCGTGTTGGCCGGCCAGGTCCAGCGCGATATTGAAGAAGGCGCCGTCGCGCGGCCAGTCGAGCTGGTAGCTGGGCTGGCGGCTGACCGAGGCGACGATGGCGCCGGTTTGGCGGTCGGTGCCCACGCGCAGGTTCAAGAAGGTGCGCTTCATGAATTGGCGCATCCGGCCGGTGATCTCGGCGGGGATCCACAGGTCGTCGATGAAGCCCCGGTCGGCGTCGACGATGTCCTGCTGGACGGTGTCGACGTCCTGGCTGCGCACCCAGTCGAGCTCGGCGTTGGCCTCGGCGGCGGTAGCGCCGAAGGCCAGCACGAGGGTCGCGTCGGCCTGGTCGGCCTCGAAGTCGAGCGGAAATTTGATCGCCGCGTTGACCTGCGCGCCGGCCAGGCGATTGCCACTGAGCTGGCCGTCCTGGGCGTCGCTGAAGGCGTCCTCGGCGGTATATTGCCACTGGTTTTCGTCGCGAGGATCTTGGACCGGGTCGAAGCTGCCGCAGCGCACGCTGTCGGCCATCTCCGGGGGGGCGGGCAGGCTCTTTTCCGGGAAGCGCTCGCGCAGGGTCTGCACGTTGTCGGCCAGCTCGTCGATGACCGCGCAGGTGTCGGTGGTGTCCTCGCCGATCTGGAACTCGACCGGCGACGGCAGCGAGCTGACCGCGATATAGACGCCTTCTGCGTAATGGTCGTCGAGGGAGGCGGCGAGCTGGTCGATCTGGGTGGCGTCGGGCGTGGCGGCCTCGAGCAGCTCACCGAGCGGTCCGAAGTCGCGCTCGAGGGGCTGCAAGATGGCGGCGAGCCCGGAGGCGATACCCGTGTCGCCGGGGTGGAAATGCATCACCGCGTCTTCGGCTTGCTGCCAGACGGCCAAAAAGTCGTTTTTGTGGTCGATGAGCGCGTCGAGCAGCGGGATCTGCGGGATCTTCGACAAGTTGGGCGAGAGGTTCGAGTACGCCAAAATCGAGGCCGACTCCACCGGGCTGTTGGCGTCGCGCTCGACCAAAAAGCGGCGCAGGAAGACGTCGTGCTCGTAGGGCACCATATCGAGCTGGCGCACGGTGATCCCCAGGTCGTCGTTGACGAAGCGCGTCTCGATGATGCCGACGTCCTCGGCCAAAAACCTCGCCTCGATATCCCAATCCGCGTCGCGGAAGAAGCTCGTCTCCAAATCGGTCTGCCCCTCGCGCACGAAGGTCAGGCCCGCGAAGGCGCCCATGGACTCGCTGGCGCCAAAGCGCGGCCGCTGGCGGGCGTCCGGAGCGTTGGTGGTCATATAGTGCATGTGGTCGAAATACGACGGCGACGGCCACGAGACCATCGTCAGGTCGCCTTCTTTGGAGACCCCGGCGGTCAGCCCGCTGTTGCCCACGGTCGTCTCGATATTGGTGGCGCCCAGCCCCAGCTCGATAAACGGGGGCTCGTAGGGCAACTGCTCGGCGCTGACCGAGCTCGCGGCGAGCAGGGACAGCCCGCAGATGAATAAGCTAATTGAACATACTCCGGAGAGTCTCTGCATGGTCGCCCGCTTAAGTGAGTGTTCACTAATATAGGGTGTGTTGTGCCGGATTTTGCCCGTGATTGCAAGCAGGTCGTGGCGCTGGATCGGGTTGTATTGGTGGGGCTGGTACTTAGTTATTGGGGGTGAACTTTAGGCCGATGGTCGACGATCGATCACGTCTCGGATCATCGAGCGAGGCGATTCACTTCCAAAACGGGGAGCAGAAGATGGATTTTTTCGGAAAGCATCAATACAAGGAGTTGCTCGGGGCTCAGGACGGGCCGGCGGTGTCGATCTTCGTCAATATCGACCGCCAGAATAATAAGGGCAAAAACAACCAGTTGGCCTTCCGAAACCAGGTCGAGCGTGCTCGAAAGATGTTGGAGGAGCGCTATCCGGACGAGGAGTTCAAGCCGGTGGCCGAGATGATGCAGGAGTTGCTCGACGACGAGCCGTTTTGGGGCGATCAGTCCAAAGGCGTGGCCGCGTTCTTCTCGCCGAAGATGGAGCGGATCTACCGGATGCGCAGCGAGATGCCCAACGAGGCGGTGGTCGCCGAGACCTTCCACACCCGTCCGATGTTGCGGCCGATGCTCCAACCGGAGCGCTATTGGGTGTTGGTGCTCGACCGCCAGCATACCAAGCTGTTCGAGGCCACCGAGGACCACATCGGCGAGGTCTCGATGGGCGATATCCCGACCAATATCGACGACGCGCTCCAGCTCGACTTTGCCTCGCAGCGCTCCCGCGAGCGCGAGCAGGGCGCGGCCAATCCTCAAGGGGCCCCCAGTGGTATTTCGGGCTCGAAGCCGGCGTTTCACAGCCAAAACAATGAGCGCGATCTCAGCCCGCGCTACCTCAAGGAGTTCTCTCGCATCATCGACAAGGGGTTGCGCCAAATGCTCGCGAATACCTCGGATCCGGTGATCTTGGCCGCCCCCGAGAAGCTCCAGGCCCATTATCGACAGCAGAGTAAGCTGCCCAACCTGGCCGATGAGGGCCTCCAGCAGAGCCTGGTTCACCTCAAGCCCGCCAAGATCCACGAAAAAACCTGGCCGCTGGCTCAAAAAGCCGTCCGCAAAAAGCTCGACGATCTGCTCGAGCTCTGGGAGAAGGAATACGGATTCGGCAAGGGCGAGACCGATCTCCAGCAGATCGCCCGGCGCACTCTGATGAGCCAGGTGCGTTATCTGCTCATCGAGGAGGGCCGGCATATCTGGGGTGAACTCGACCGCGACGAAGGCGCGGTGAGCGTAGCCGCCGAGGGGCTCGAAGCTCCGGGGCCGGACAAGGTCGATCTGCTCGATGAGCTCGCCGAATTTGTAATCGAGAACGGCGGCGAGGCTTTTGTGCTTCCCACCGAGCGCATGCCATCGACGACCGGCGCCGCGGCCATTCTTCGCGGCTCGGGGAAGGCCGGCGGCCCGGGAGCCTGACTCCGTATTGTCTACAATAACCAACAGTGGCTGTGTAAAATAGCCAACAAAAAAGGCCCTCAGGGATCTCCTGGGGGCCTTTTTTCGTGTCCAGCACACCGGTGAAGATACGACAAATGACGCGAAAATCCCGCCTTGTTTTTGGAAAAGCAGCCCATTAAAAACGCGTTATTGCGAGTTCTCGTTTTCGGATGAATACCCATTCAGGGGTCGCACGGCGGGATATTCCTTTGAGATAAAACTAATTGTTTGCTTTTGAATCGTCATTGGTGCAGTATATTCACGGTTCGAAGCCACTAATCCAAAAATCGTCTGATCCGCATTCGCTGGCTCATTCCGACAGACAGACCCGAGCGAGCGGCGGAGATGTAGTAGATGACAGAGAAACAAAGCGGTCATTGAGGGGTGCGGCACATCGAGTGCGGCACCCTTTTTTTAATGCAAAAAATCTAAGCAGGATGAGCGCGTACCAACCGCCAGTACGAGCGCCGCGACAGCGTCGCTGAGCGTGCCCCGGAGTTCGGGAGTGCTCCGAGGCCGGCGGCCATGATGTTCGAAGGATTACGACGTAAGGGAGTAAATGCCATGAAGAGGTTATTCGTGAACTTGCAACTCAAACAGCTGCTGGTGGGCACCATCGCCATCGCTGCGCTTCTGCTCGCAGGCTGTGGTGACGACGATCCGTGCGCCGACGTCAGTTGCGACTTCGGTACGTGTGATTCGACGAGCGGACAGTGTACCAACCTGGATCAATGCCAGTTCAGCGGGGACTGCATCCCGGGCTACGAATGTGGCACCGACGGCATATGCAACCCGCTCCAAGAATGCCTCGACTCGGACGATTGTTCCACGGGCGTGTGTAGCGACGGCGCCTGCGTCAACCCGTCGAGTTGCGAGAGCAACGATGATTGCCAGGCGCGCACTTTCTGCGGCCCCGGCGGCACCTGTGAGCCGGATCCGTGCAACGACACCACGTGTTCGAGGGGCGTATGCGAGCGCGGCACCGATAATTGCGTGTCCGCCGACGTGTGCACCACCGAGACCGAGCAATTCGATTGTGTAGGCGGCGAGCGTTGCGCCGACGGCGAGTGCAAGCCGGCCGACACCTTCTGTGAAAGTATCGAATGTGAGCGTGGCGAATGCAGCTACGAAGCCGGCGGATGTGGCAACGCCGATGACTGCGACGGCGACGACGAGGCGTGCCTCGACGGGTATTTTTGCAACGGCGAAGACCGCTGCCGTCCGGATCTGTGCGAGCGCGGCGACGTCGATTGTGGAGACGAGGGCGTATGCGTGCCCGCCAGCGGCGAATGCCAGAACGCCGAGAACTGCACCACCGAAGACGACTGCATGGCCAACCACGTATGCGTGGAGGGCAGTTGCCGACTCAACGCGGTGGCCTGCGGCGAGGCTGACGGCGACGGCGGCTGCAGCGGCGACCAGATCTGTGAATATGACGACGACGAGCTCACCGCGACTTGCGTCGAGCCCGTGCCGTGCACCACCTCCTTTGACTGCACCGACGATCGCCAGTGCGGAGGGGCGTATTGCTTCGAGCCGACCACCTGCAGCGATGACGTCTACGAGCCCAACGAAAGCACCGACGACGCCACCGACTTCGAGGTCTACGCACCCCGCAACACGCTCAGCGGGTCTCTGTGCTCCTCGGACGTCGACGTCTACAAATTCCGCAGCGCCCGGCTCAATGAGGACTTCTACGATGGCACGTTGGTCGTCGAGGTCGACGTCCCCGAGCGCCACCAGGGGTTGGGCCAGCTCTCCGTCAAGCTGATCGGGCCCAACGGCGGTGAGAACACCGCCTCGACCGGTGCGATGGGCGCCGACGGCACCGCTCGCATCGAGATGCGCCACCGCGCAGGCGACGTGGGCGAATACTTCGTCGAGATCACCGGTGAAGACGACCTTCGCGACACCGGCGTGCGCTACGACCTATCGGTCAATCTGGTGCCCAGCGAGACCCTCGGCGCGTGCAACGACGCCGAGACGATCAGCATCGGCCAGCGCGTCTCCGGGACCACCACCGACGCGCCGAGCAGCTTCCTTGGCTCGAGCTGCACGAGCGCCGGCAATCTCTCCACGGAGATGGTTTACGCCCTCGAGATCGACGAGCCCCAGGAGGTGACCTTCCGGCTGACCCCGCAGCTTAGCACCACCGACCTGTCGATGAGCGTTCGCGGCAGTTGCCTGCAGCCGGCCAGCGAGACCGAGTGCGTCGATGAAACCGAAGAAGGAGAAGGCGAGACGCTCACCGCTCATATGGGCCGAGGTACCCACTACGTGGTCATTCAGGCGCCCGAAGAGGCCGAAGGCGGCGCGTTTACCCTGGAGACCGAGAGCATCTCGACCAAATGCGTGCCCGGCGAAGCGCAGTGCGTCGACCTGGACACCTCCCAGGTGTGCGCCAGCGATGGCGGGCGCTTCCGCCAGAGCGATTGTGGCGGCGGATGCAACGTCTCCACCGGCTTCTGCGACATGTCCGGTGACGTCTGCGGCGACGCGCCCGGCGTCGACGACGACTTCTCCGAAGCCTATGACCTGGTCCAGGTCCAAGACGACTACGAGCTGAGCGCCGACGGCTGTCTCGACGACGGCGAAGCCCTCACCGGCGGCCCCGACAGGGCCTACCGCATCGATCTGCCGGCCCAGACCGGCTTCTATGCGACCGCCGACTTCGAATTCGACGCCATCGGCGCGATGTACCTGGTGGGCGATTGCGGAGACGCCGAGGCCACCTGCGAGGCGGCCACCCGCGTGACCGGCGCCGACGATCGCCTGCGCTACTCGAATACCACCGACCAGGCCGAGACGCTGTATCTGGTCGTCGACACCGCCGCCGAGCAGCGCCTCGGCCGCACCGGCGTCGACATCGTCTTCCAGGACGTCATCTGTGAGCCCGACGCGCTGCGCTGTGACACCGACGAGAGTCGCGTCGTCGAGCGCTGCGACGAATACGCCACCGAATACGTCGTCGACGACTTCTGCGGCGGCTTTGGATGCGACAACGTCGAATGTCAGCGTCCGCTGAGCTGCGACGACGCCTACGACGCCACCGCCGATGCCTCGCGCACGGGCGGATTCACCTACAAGATCGAGCCCGACGAGTTCGACGACAATCACAACTCGAGCGCCTGTGGCCTCTCCGACTCCGATGTCGACGGCACCGAGGGCTACCTGAAGGTCGACTTGCTCCAAGACGAGATCCTGGTCGCCGGCCTCACCGCGACCGATTCCGACGATACGCCGGCGTTGATCATGACCACCGACTGCGCCGATCCGGACAACGGCTGTCTGGCCGGCGAGACCGGCCAGGATGCCTCTCGGGTCATCCACGTGGCCGACTCCGACCAGACCGTCTGGCTGCTCGCCGACAGCGACTCCAGCTCCGGCGACGCGTTTAGCCTCGACGTCTCGATTCGCAACACCGAATGCGATCCGGACTCCAGCTCCGACCAGTGCGGCGACTATCTCAACTGCATCGAACCGGGCATCTGCGTGCAGCCCTCGGGCAACACCTGTGGAGAGGCGATCAACGTCACCGCCGACGCCTCTCAGCCCGGCGGCAAGACGCATACGGTGCCGGCCAGCGTCAACAGCCGTGATTACGAGGGCTACTGCGGCATGTCGAGCGACGATACCGAAGGTGAGGACACCGTATACGCCGTCGAGTTGGCGGCCGGGGAGACCGTCACCGCGGTCACCGAGGTAAACGGGGCTGCCGATCCGGCAGTGGCCATCGTTGGAGACTGCACGGATCTGACCAATACGTGCCTGGACTCGGACACCGCATCCTCGGACGCCACGGCGACCTACACGGCGACGTCCAGCGAGACGGTCTTCGTCATCTCCGATCACGGCTTCCTCTACAGCGACTACGACGTCACGACGACCATCGAAATCAACTGACCGACCGATGTGCATCCGGGCTGCGCGTCGCGCTGCGCAGCCCGGGGCGCAGAAGCTGGGCGGCCAGATTATTTGAAGTACTTAGACGAATAGGGAGTAAGAGCCATGAAGAAGTTTTTGGTGAAATTGCAACTCAAAGAGCTGTTGGTCGGCTTGGCCACTATCGGCTTGCTCGTCATGAGCGGTTGCGGAGGCGACGACGATAAGTGCGCCGGTGTGACCTGCGATTTTGGCGCGTGTGAGTCGTCGAGCGGACAGTGCATCAATCCGGACGAATGCCGCACCGACGATCAGTGCCTGGCCGGATACGAGTGCGGCTCCGATTATGCCTGTGCTCCCGTGGACACCTGCGAGTCGGACACAGACTGCGACGTGGGAGTGTGCTCCGACGGCGCGTGCGTCAACCCGTCGAGCTGCGAGTCCAACGACGAGTGCCTCGATCGCACCTGGTGCGACGACGGCGCCTGTCGAGCCGACCCCTGCAACGACATCAACTGCGCTCGCGGCACATGCGAGCCGGGCACCGACCGGTGCGTGTCGGCCGACAGTTGCACCTCCGAGACCGAGCGCATCGACTGCGTGGCCGGAGAGCGCTGCGCCGAGGGCGTGTGCAAAGGCTCCGAGGACTTCTGCGACGACATCGAATGCGAGCGCGGCACATGCAGCTACGAGTCGGGTGGATGTGGCAACGCCGCCGACTGTGACGGCGACGATTCGATGTGTCTGGAGGGCTTCTTCTGCGACGGCGACGATCGCTGCCAGCCCGACCTATGCGTCCAAAACGACGTCGATTGCGCCGACGACGGCGTCTGTGAGCAGGTCAGCGGGCTGTGCCAAAACGCCGAGCCGTGCGCCTCGAACGACGAGTGCAACGCCGGCCACCTGTGCGTCGACGGCACCTGCCGGCTCGATGAGGTGGCCTGTGGCGACGCCACCGGCGACGGCGGCTGTAGCGGGAGCAAGACCTGCGAGTACGACGCCGACAACCTCGAGGCCAACTGCCTGGAGCCCGACGAGTGCGACACCTCCCTGGACTGCAACGAAGGCCGCCAATGCGGCGGCTTGACCTGTCTGCCGATGACCAGTTGCCAGCCGGACTTCTTCGAGCCCAACGACTCGGCAGCGGAGGCCACCGACTTCCTGTCGGTCGCCAGCGCCAACAGCGTCGACGCCTCGGTATGCAGCACCGACACCGACGTCTTCGCCCTGGACACCGCCGATATGGGCGACGAAATCGAGGGCGGCACGATGGTCTTCGAGATCGACGTCAAGCCCCGCGACGTCGGCCTCGGCCAGGTCGAGTTGGTCGTCACCGACGCCGACGGCACCGAGCTGAGCACGACCACCGGCGCTTTGGGCGCCGACGGACACGCTCGTATCGAGCAGGGACTCGACGGCGACACCGAATATACCATCGAGGTGCGCGCCGACGACGATATGACCGACGCCGGCGTGCGCTACACGCTGTCGGCCAACCGTCTGCCCGAAGACAGCCTGAGCGCCTGCGAGGAGGCCGTGCCGGTCGAGATCAACCAGCGCGTCTCGGGCAATACCAAAGAATCCGACAGTACCAGCCTGAGCGCGTCTTGCTCGGGCCCGGACGCCGGCGCCGAGCAGCTCTTCGAGCTGGACGTCGACGCGCCCCAAGAGGTGACCGTGAATCTGGCGCCCCAAGAGTCCGCGGCGAATCTATCGGTGAGCATTCGCGAGCGTTGCGAGCAGGGAGCCAGTGAGCTGGCCTGCGCCGACGCCGCCAGCGCCGGCGGCTCCGAGACGTTGAGCACGATGCTCGACGAGGGCAGCTACTTCATCGTCGTCGAGGCGGCCGGAGACGGCACCGGCGGCAGCTTCGAGATGGACGTCAGTTCGGTATATACCGCCTGCGTCCCCTCGTCCGACCACTGCGTCGACGCCGACGTCGCCAACGTGTGTAACCACGACGGCGGTCGCTACCTGACGGTCGAGTGCGAGAACGGATGCGACCCGTCGACCGGCCGCTGCTTCCCGCCTCAGGGAGACACCTGTTTTGACGCCGAGACCATCGACGACGATGCCTCCATCGAATTCGATCTGGTCGAGCTCAACGACGAATACGACGCCAGCTCGGCCACCTGCGAGCGCGGCTCGGCTCAAACCACCAGCGGCCCCGACCAGACCTTCGAGATCGAGCTCGCCGCCAAGACCTCCTTTACGGCGACGACCAGCTTCGCCAACGGAGTCCAGGGCTCTATGTACGTGGTCGAGGACTGCACTGACATCAGCGACACCTGCCTGGTGGGCGCCGACGGCACCCTCGACGATTCCTCCGAGGAGACGCTGACCTACTCCAACCACACCGACGATACGGTCAGCGTCTTCCTGGTCATCGACACCGCAGAGGCTCAGGACTTCGCGACCGCCCAGCTCGACGTGGTCTTCGAAGACGTCATCTGCGCGCCGCAAGACCGCCGATGCCACCCCGACGACGATCAGGTCGCCCAGGAATGCAACGCCTACGGCACCGCCCGCTTCACCTACGACGAATGCGGCGGCTGGGGCTGCGGCAGCGGTGCTTGCACCCGCCCCGACACCTGCAGCGACGCGCGTGACGTGACCGCGGCGGCGAGCCAGGACGGCGGCGCCGAGTTCAATATCAACTGGGAAAACTTCACCAACTCCCACGAGACCGACGAGGTCTGCGAGAATATCGACGATTACGACGTCGACGGCAGCGACGCGTTCGTCAGCGTCGATATGAACGCCGGCGACGTGCTCTTCGCCACGCTCGACCAAAACGACAGCACCCACGACCCCGCGCTCATCGTGACCACCGACTGCACGCTGCCCGATAGCGACGCTTGTCTGGCCAGCGACGAGAGCTACAGCGATGCGGCCGAGATTACCTATAAAGCCGACGCCGACGAGACCGTCTACCTGATCGTCGACAGCGACGACTTCGGAACGCTCAGTGACTTCACGCTCAACGTGGAGTTGCTCCCCGAGGTCTGCGATGCGGCCACCTTCGCTCCCAACTGCGCCGACTCCACCAACATGGAGTATTGCAGCCAACTGGGCCTGGTCGAGACCACCGAATGCGACGGCGGATGCGCCAATGACGAGTGCGCCACCCCCGGCGGGCAGGTCTGCACCGATCCGAAGCCGCTGGTAGACGGCGACTCCGACCTGGGCACCTTCAGCGGCATCCAGCAGATGGCGCCGGTCGAAGGCAGCGTCGGCACGTGCGATTTCGCGTCCAACGCCGTCGTCGAGAGCGCCGAAAATATCTACGCGCTCGACCTGCAGGCCGAGGATATCCTGACCATCGATTACCAGTCGGGCGTCATCGACGACTCGACCGGCCAGGGCATCATCTATCTGATGGAAGATTGCGGTGATATGACCAGCTGCGTGCAAAATAGCGGCTGGCTCGACGCCAGCGGCGACTCCTTTACCTACGAGGCCGACACCACCGGCACCGTGTATATGGCGGTGGGCCGTTACGGCGGCAGCAGCAGCACCTACGACTACCGCATCGACGTCGACATCCTGCGCTCCGATTGCGACTCCAGCGTCGACAACACCCAATGCGCCGACTCGACCACCCTGGAGTTCTGCGACCCGGCCTACGACATATGGACGGAGGTCGATTGTGACGGAGGATGCTCCAACGGCGCCTGCGGCGAGCCCAACGGGCAGTTGTGCTCGGAGGCCATCCCCATGGGGGATAACGACTCGCATATCTCGGACTTCGGCGGGGTGACCTACCGAACCACCGGCACCGGCACCGTCGGTATGTGCGACTTCACCTCCGAGACCGAATCCGACAGTGCAGACCACTACTACGCCGTCGACCTGCTCGACGGGGAGCTCTTGCGCGTCGACTACACCAGCGGCATCCTCGGCGACTCGACCACCCAGGGTATCATGTACCTGCACGACGAGTGCGGAAACGTGGATAGCTGCCTGGACAACGGCGGCCGCTACGACGGTGACGGGATGTTCGAATACGTCGCCGACGCCGACGGGACCTACTACCTGGTCGTGTCGCGCAACGCCGGCACGTCGTCGAGCTACGACTACCGCATCCGCACCTACGTCGACACCTATTGCGACCCGAGCACCACCTCGGCGTCGTGCAACGTCGACGGAGACGTCGAATATTGCACCTCCGACAGCACCCTGGAGACCTACGATTGTGGCGGCGGCGGTTGCACCGACGCGACCTGCGACGATGCACAGGCGAATTCGTGCTTCGACCGCCAAGACATCACCGCCGACGCCTCCCAGACCGACGGCACGTCCATACAGCTCGATTGGAGCAACTACACCAACGACCTCAGCGGCGAGGTGTGCGGCCTGTCTGGTTCGGAGGTCGACGGGCAAGACTCCTTCTACGAGGTGCAGATGCAGGCCGGCGACGTCCTCTTCGCCAGCCTCGATGGTGACAGCAGCGGGGACGACCCGGCGCTGATCCTGACCGACGACTGTCGGGCACCCGAGGGCGACGCCTGCCTGGGGGCCCAATCCGACAGCACTACCGCGGAGATCACCTACCGCGCCGACACCGACGAGACCGTCTACCTGGTCGCCGACAACGACAACGCCGCCGGTTCCAGCGGCACGTTCACCCTCAACGCCGAGCTGGTCCCCAACGAATGCGACCCGGACACGTCTGCCAACCAATGCGCCGACGCCGACACGCTCCAATATTGTGGCGAGCTGGGGCTGTGGGTCGATTGGAGCTGTGAGGGCGGTTGCAGCAACGGCGAGTGCGGCGACCCCTCCGGCCAGATTTGCGCCGACGTCGTGCCCCTCGCAGACGGTGAATATGGCGAGAGCACCTACGAGGGGGTCAACGCCATCGACCCGGTCGAGACCGGCGACACGGGCAGCTGCGACTTCGGCACCTCCGAGGGAACTCAAGGGCCGGAGTCCATCTACGCGGTCGAGCTGTTGGACGGTGAGACGATGACGGCCTCCTACGACGACGACAGCCTGTCATCGTCGGGCACGTCGGTCGCCTCGATCATGTACATCATGACCGAATGCTCCGACACGAATACCTGTGTCGAGACCACCGGCGAAGGCTCTACCGGCTCGCTGGAATATACGGCCTCGCAGGACGAGACCATCTACGTGGTCATGGACCGCGGTACCAGCGGGGATACCGACTCATTCGGCGCACGCGTCGACATCAGCATCGCGGCCCCGTAATCGCCGCCACCGGGCTGATTCCACGCCCCGCCCGAATCCGGGCGGGGCGTGGAGTCGGCCCGCAGCTTCGGAGCGGCAGGTTCCGCCCCACAAAATCGGACGCCCTCGGGCGTCGACGAGCCGCCGATGGCCGCTCATATCTGCAGAGACCGTATGTTGTACGCTAACCAAAACTCGAATCCGATTCCGACGCGCCTCGTCTTCGAGGCGCATCACGATAAACAGCGGCGCGGCGGCCAAGTCGGCCGCGCCTGTTGTGGCGCATTGATGCCGCAGCAAAGGACGGTGAGGTCGTGCTCACGGACACGTGGTGTCCGTGCGGGTCGACCGGATGTTGTTCAGTCTTTGATGTCTAAGGGAGCCAAGCGATGAATAGGTCGATGATTTACCCCAAAC
Source organism: Persicimonas sp. (assembly GCA_046545675.1). Taxonomy (GTDB): domain Bacteria; phylum Myxococcota_A; class Bradymonadia; order Bradymonadales; family Bradymonadaceae; genus CAYLTX01. Next base: position 5,142 of record JBKGZI010000065.1, on the reverse strand, counting down.
TCAGGCAGATGTTGGTCGCCGCGGCGGCTATCGCCGCGCTCGCCCTGACCGGTTGTGGCGACGAAGACCTGTGCGCCGACGTCACCTGCGACTTCGGTACATGCGAGGCGGCCACTGGCCAATGCGCCAACCCCGACCAATGCCGCGTCGACACCGATTGTGTGCCCGGCTATGAATGCGGCAGCGAGTACACCTGCGAAGCGGTCGACGACTGCACATCCGACGAGGAGTGCGACGCCGGAGTCTGCTCCGGGGGCGCCTGTGTCAACCCGTCGAGCTGCGAGGAGGACGGCGATTGTCTGGCGCGGACCTTCTGCGGGCCCGACAACACCTGTGAGCCCGACCCCTGCAACGACGTGACCTGTCAGCGCGGCACATGCGAGCGCGGCACCGACAATTGCGTGTCGGCCGACAGTTGCACCGTTGCCACCGAGATCGCCGACTGTGTGGCCGGTGAGAAGTGCGCCGACGGCACCTGCCAGGACGAAGAAGAGTTCTGCGAAGCCCTCGATTGCCAGCGCGGTGAGTGCAGCTTCGAGGAAGGCGCCTGCGTCAATACCGGCGATTGTGACGGCTCCGACGACAACTGCATCGACGGCTTCTTCTGCAACGACCAGGACCAATGCCAGGCCGACTTGTGCGCCCAAAATGAGGTCGAATGTAAGGATGGCGGCGAATGCGTGCCCACCAGCGGCCGCTGTGAGAACGCGAGCACTTGTACCGAGGACTCCGATTGCCTGGCCGACCACATCTGCCTGGACGAGGCGTGCCGATTGGCCGACGTCGCATGCGGCACGGCCGACGGCGACGGCGGTTGCCCCGGCAACCAGGAGTGTATCATCGAGGACGGCGACGCCACCTGCGAGGAGTCCGGGACCTGCGAGACCTCCGTGGACTGCGTCGACGGCCGCCAGTGCGGCGGCCAGAGCTGTCTGGACGAGCAGAGCTGTCGGGCCGACCGCTTCGAGCCCAACGATAGCTCCGAGCAGGCCACCTCCTTTATCGAGGCGACCAACGACCAGTCGCTGAACGCCTCGTTGTGCATCGGCGACACGGACATCTACACCTTCGGGGCCGACGATCTGGCCGGTGACCTGGTGCGCGGCACCATCGCCGTGGAGATCAACGTGCCCGCCCGCGACCGCGGATTGGGCCAGCTCGAGCTGACCTTGACCGACCCGCAGGGCAACACCCGCACCGCCTCGACCGGCGCGATGGGCGCCGAGGGTTACGCCCGCATCAACCAAGAGGTCCAGCTCGCCACCGAGGGTGATTATACCGTGGAGGTCAGCTCCACCGACGATATGACCGAGGCGGGCGTCAACTACTCGCTGTCGATCAACCGTCTGCCCGCCGAGACCATCGACGCCTGTGACGACGCGCTGCCCATGCGCGTCAACCAGCGCCTCTCCGGCGACACGCGAAACGCCCAGAGCACCCACCTCGGCTCGAGCTGCACCAGCGAGTCCAACGACGCCGCCGAGGTCGTCTACGCCCTCGAGCTCGACGAACCTCAGGAGGTCACCGTTCATCTGAACCCGCAGACCTCGGGGGCGAATTTCTCGATGAGCCTGCGTGAAGAGTGTATGCAAGCCGGTACCGAGATCGCCTGCTCCGACGACACCGGAGAGGACGAAGTCGAAGAGCTGAGAGCGCTGCTGGGCGCCGGCACCCACTACGTCGTTGTCCAGGCCGCCGCCGGTCAGCGGGGAGGAGCCTTCGACCTGGAGGTCGAGAGCACCCGGACCACCTGCGCGCCCGGCGATGATTATTGCTCGGCGGCCGACGCTGCCCAGCTATGCTCGACCGACGGCGGACGCTTCATCAGCGTGCCGTGCGATGCCTCGTGCAACCCGTCCACCGGTAAATGCCAGGCGCCCGAGGGTGATGAATGCTTCGACGCGCCGGTCATCGACACCGACACCTCCGTCGAAGTCGACCTCCTGCAGGTCAACGACGACTACTCGCTGCCCGAGGGCTCCTGCGTCGACGATTACGCCGAGCGCACCGACGGGCCCGACCAGACCTATCGCATCGATCTTCCGGCCCAGAAAGCCGTCAGAGCCGAGGTCCAATTCGACGCCGAAGTCGAAGGTTCGCTATACTTCGTCGAGGACTGCTTGGAGGCATCGTCGAGCTGCCTGAGCGGCGCGGCCAACTCCGATGAGGACGACGCCAGCCACGAGACGGTCGGCTACGCCAATACCAGCGACACCGACGCCGAGACCGTCTATCTGGTCATGGACACCAAAGACGGCCAGGCGTTGTCGACGGCCAACCTCGATGTCAGCTTCCATGACATCAACTGTGATCCCGGCGCGCGCCAATGCGACGGCTCGGGCAACGTGGAGATGTGCGACGACTACGGCATCGGCTTCGAGCCCCACGAGAGCTGTGACGACGCCTGTGGAGACGGCTCGTGCCTGACCGGCGACACCTGCGCCGACCCCATTCCGCTGGCCGACGGCGACTCCAGCACCAAGACCTACGACAATATCACCAGCCACATCACCACCGGCACTGGCGAGGTCGGTCAATGTGAATTCACCTCGTCGAACCACGGGGACGAACCCGAATATATCTACGAGATCGACCTGCAGGCCAACGAGGTGCTCACGGTCACGATCGATTCGACGACCTTCAGCACCATCGCCTATATCATGGACACTTGCGGCGACGCCGACTCCTGTCTGGTCAACGGAGGCCGCTACGGCAGCTCGGGCACCCACGAACTGAGCTATGTGGCCGATCAAGACGGGCCGGTCTATCTGGCCATGTCGCGCAATACCGGCACCTCGTCGTCGTACGGCTTCACCATCGACGTCGACATCAGCCCGCTCGACTGTGTGCCGGATACCGACCAGCCCCGCTGTAAGGACAGCTCGACGCTCGAATATTGCGTCGATCCGGGTGTCTGGCAGGATTATCCCTGCACCGGCGGCTGCGCCAACGACGAATGCGGCAGCCCCACCGGCGAGCAGTGCCTCGACGCCATCCCCATGGCAGATGGAGACACCGACGAGCAAACCTACGACGGTGGCAACAATATCGACCCCGAAGCCAGCGGCGAATTCGGCACCTGCACGTTTACCAGCACCTTCGACACCGAGGGCCACGACCGGGTCTACTCCGTCGATCTCCAAGCAGGTGAGCTGCTGACGGCGACCTATGGGGACGGAGTGAATACGAGCAATGGCGCTTCTTCCAGTACGATCATGTATATCATGGAGGACTGCGGTGACCCGGACTCATGTGTGTCCAACGTCCCGGACTCGGGCGATGAGGGCCAGCTTCAATACCTGGCTGACCAGGACGAGACCGTTTACGTGGTCATGGATCGTACGCTCAGCTCCGAGCTCACCAGTTATAGCTACCTGCTGGACATCGACATCAGTCAACCCGACTGCGACCCGGACACCCACACGCCGGCATGCGACGGCAACGGCGACGTCGAGCTGTGCGAGGGTCTCGGCACGCTGACCACTTACGATTGTCAGGGTGGTGGCTGCACCGACGCCATGTGCGACAACGGCGCGGCTGATTATTGCTACGACGCGGCGAATATTACCGCGGCGGCCTCGCAATCGGGCGGCACCAGCATCACCCACGACTGGTCGGAGTTCACCGACCAGATGAACACCGACGAGACCTGCGGCTTGCAGGACTTCGAGATCGACGGCACCGACGCCTATTACGCCATCGATCTGGAGCCAGGCGATATCCTCAATGCGTCGCTATACGGCGACTCCACGGCCGACCCGGCCCTGGTGCTCACCGACGATTGCCACAACCCGGAGGACTCCTGTCTGGCCTCCGACGAGGACTCCGACACCGCCGAGGTTTTGATGCGCTCCGACACCACTCAGACGGTCTATCTCATCGCCGACACCGATGACTCGAGCGTGCCCAGCGAAGAGTTCACCCTCGACGTCGAGATCACCAGCGCGGAGTGCGATCCCGCCACGCATACGCCCACTTGTAACGCCGACGACGAGGTCGAGTACTGCGTCGGCCTCGGCGAGTTGGAGACCTACGCCTGTGACGGTAGCTGCTCCAACGGCATGTGCGACGACCGCAACGCGCAGTCCTGCTTCGACGCCGACAATATCACGCTCAGCGCCAAGGGCGGCGGCACGCTGATTCCGATCGAGTGGATCGATTATAGCTACGACAACCAGGCCGCCGCTTGTGGTATCAGCGAAAGCGAGATGGCCGGCAGCGATGCCTTCTTCGAGGTCGACCTGGAAGCCGGCGACGTCCTCTTCGCCTCACTGGACCAGGCCAACACCTCCGACGACCCGGCGCTGATCCTCACCGACCGTTGTTACGAGCCCGACGGAGCATGCGTCGCGGCGCACGAGGACTCCTCGCTCGCCGAGATCACCTACGTCGCCGAGCAGGACGAGACGCTGTACCTCATCGCCGACAGCGACGCCGACGACCGCTCCGGCGTCATGGGTCTGAACGTCGAGATCGCGCCCAACGAATGCACCACGGGCGTCGATGCGCCCCGATGTGCAGATGTCGTCGCCCTCGAGTACTGCAACGAACTCGGCCTGTGGGAGGAGTTCGATTGCGACGGTGGCTGCAGCAGTGGCGTCTGCGGCGATCCCTCCGCCCAGATCTGTGCCGACGCCGTGACGCTCGGTGACGGGGATTATGGTGAGAACGTCTTCGACGGCGTCAACTTCATCGACCCGGTCGAAACCGGCGAGACGGGCAGTTGCGACTTCGGCACCTACGACGGAACTCAAGGCCCGGAGTCCATCTACGCGGTCGACCTCGCCGCCGGCGAGACGATGACCGCTTCCTACGGCGACGACAGCCTCTCTTCGGGAGGAGCGCCCTCCACGGCGAACATGTATCTCATGACCGATTGTTACGACACCAATTCCTGTGTCGAGACGACCGGCGAGGGCTCGACCGGATCGCTGACGTATACGGCCTCGCAGGCCGAGACCGTCTATGTGGTCATGGACCGTGACTCCAGCTACTTCTCGGATTACTACGGCGCCAGGGTCGATATCACCATCACCGCTCCGTAACCCTCAGATCCGACCGATCGAAAGCCCCACCCCTAAACCGGGTGTACGTATTTAGCGCCCCGAGCCATGTGATTGGCTCGGGGCGCTACTATTTGCA
>JBKGZI010000064.1:0-18854 GCA_046545675.1 Persicimonas sp. | reverse complement strand
TGATCAACGGCCTGGGCGTGACCGGCTGGGGTGTGGGCGGCATCGAGGCCGAGGCGTGCATGCTCGGCCAGCCGATCTTCATGCTCATCCCCGAGGTCGTCGGCTTCGAGATGACCGGCGAGCTCAAAGAGGGCGCCACGGCCACCGACCTGGTGCTGACCGTCACTCAGATGCTCAGAAAGCACGGAGTGGTCGGTAAATTCGTCGAATTCCACGGCCCGGGGCTGGCCAGCCTGACGCTGGCCGACCGCGCCACCATCGCCAATATGTCGCCCGAATACGGCGCGACGATGGGCTACTTCCCCATCGACCAGAAGACCCTCGACTATCTCGAGCTGACCGGCCGCGACGCCGACCAGATCGACCTGGTCGAGAAGTACTGCAAGAAGAACGGCTTCTGGCGAAACGACGACTACGACATCAAGTATAGCTCGACGCTCGAGCTGGACTTGGGCGCGGTCGAGCCGAGCCTGGCCGGCCCCAAAAACCCGCACGAGCGGGTGATCATGAGCGAGATGCAGGGCGACTTCCGCATGCACTGCGAGAAGACCTTCGACAAGCCCGAGAAGACCACCGCCAAGGACGTCGAATTCCGCGGCAACACCTTCGATCTGACCGATGGCGATATCGTCATCGCCGCGATCACCTCGTGCACCAACACCTCCAACCCGGCGGTGATGATCGGCGCGGGTCTGGTGGCCAGGAAAGCTCGCGAGCTGGGCCTCAAAGCCAAGCCGTGGGTCAAGACTTCGCTGGCGCCCGGCTCTCAGGTGGTCACCAAATACCTCGACTCGGCGGGCCTGACCGAGGACCTCGACGAGGTCGGCTTCTTTACGGTCGGCTACGGATGCACGACCTGCATCGGCAACTCCGGTCCGCTGCCTCCTCCGATCGAAAAGGCGGTCATCGACAACGACCTGGTCGCCTGCTCGGTGCTGTCGGGTAACCGCAACTTCGAGGGACGCGTCAGCCCCTATACCAAGGGCAATTACCTGGCCTCGCCGCCGCTCGTGGTCGCTTATGCGCTGGCCGGTACGATGGATATCGACATGTACAACGACCCCCTGGGCACTGACAAAGACGGCAACGACGTCTATCTCAAGGACATCTGGCCGTCCAACCAGGAGATCCGCGAGTTCATGGACAAATTCGTCAGCCGCGACGACTTCCTCGAGAAGTACGCCGAGGTCTACGAGGGGCCCGCAGAGTGGCAAAAGCTCGACGCGCCCACCGGCAACGTCTACGACTGGAAAGAGGACTCCACCTATATTCAGGAGCCGCCTTTCTTCGTGGATATGGGACTGGAAGTCCCCGAGATCCAGCCGGTCGAAAACGCCCTATGCCTGGCCAAGGTCGGCGACAACACCACCACCGACCACATCAGCCCGGCCGGCCATATCGCCACCGACAGCCCGGCGGGACGCTACCTGATCAGCAAAGGCGTCGAGCCCAAGATGTTCAACTCCTATGGCTCCAGGCGCGGCAACGACCAGGTGATGACCCGCGGCACGTTCGGCAACGTGCGCCTCAAAAACCAGCTCGCCCCGGGCACCGAGGGGGGCTACACCACCTACTTCGGCCCCGACGAGGAGCCGGAGAACCCGCGCGAGCTCAACTACACCTCGGATTATTCGCCGTCCAACGGCGAGCAGTGCTTCATCTACGACGCTGCCGTCAAATATATGAAGCACGGCATCTCGACGGTGGTCCTGGGCGGCATCAACTACGGCATGGGCTCGAGCCGCGATTGGGCGGCCAAGGGCACCTTCCTGCTGGGAGTCGAGGCGGTCATCGCTAAGAGCTACGAGCGCATCCACCGCTCCAACCTCATCGGCATGGGCGTGCTGCCGCTGCAATTCCAGGAAGGCGACACTCACGAGTCGCTGGGCCTGACCGGCAAGGAGAGCTACGACATCGAGGTCGACGATAACCTCGAGCCGATGCAAGAGGTCTGGGTCACCGCCACCGACCCGGAGAGCGGCGACAAAAAGGAGTTTGCGGTCGACTGCCGCATCGACACTCCCGCCGAGCTCGAGTACTTCCGCAACGGCGGCATCTTGCACATGGTCCTTCGCAAGATGGGCAACGAAGCCTAATACTAAAGGCTAAGTTGGCTGATTTGCACTGAAAAAAGCCCCCTCGCTGTCCATCGGCGAGGGGGCTTTTTTTTGCATATCCTCTGCTCACGCCTCGACGAGCTGGACATATCTGTTTCTGCAAGGACAAATGGGCGGTCAAACGTTGAATATTCGGCGGCAAAGACGTATGCTTGTTCTATAGATTATCCGACATAGCTACTGCCTGCGCACCGTTTCCAATATGGATGGAACTCGACCCCAACGCTTTTTTTCGAGCCTATCCATTTTGGCAATGATAGTGCTGGTCGGGGGAGCGTTCGCCTGCGGTGAGTCCCGGCTACAGCGCAGCTATGCAGGTGGTGCGGCAGACACAGGCGGGACGGCGGACGCCGGTGATACCGGCGACGCCGACAGCTTCGGGGATTGGTACGAGGAGCAGGGTGAGGTCATCGCACCATGGGTGCGCGAGATCGATCTGGAGACCGCCCAGGCTGCGACGCTGGATCCCGACTACGAATGGATCAGTTGGCCGCTGCCCGACTACGACGAGATGACCGAATGGCAGGTCAACGACGTGCTGTGGGCACCGGTCGACGATCCTGCACATGCATTCATCTTGCGAGTGCTCGATATCGAGATAACCGACGACGAGATCATTTTTCATACGCGTACGGCCGGGCTCCACGAGGTCTATATCGACTCCGGTGAGGACGACGCCGGTGGCAACGACGGCGGCAGTTGAGACGGCTTGAATTGGGGGCGTGCGCCGCCCAAATAGTTGCACACCATCAAATGGATTGAATGTGTTTGATTTGGAAATGCCCGAGGAGGCTCTCGATGCGTGAACGACCTGAAGGCTCGAAGACAAGGATCGCTTCACGGCGGAGTCGGTGGAAGTGGCTGTTGGTCGCCTTGATGGTGGTAGCGACGGCCGGCTGTGGCGACCAGCGCATCGTCAAACACGGCGGCGCCGACGACGAGCAGGCTTCGGCCCCAACACAGCCCAGCGACGATGCCTCCGATCCGGATCAGGAGTTCCAAACATGGTATGACGACCAGGAGTCGATCCGAGTGCCTTGGTCGCACAAGCTCACCGAGCCGATCGTCGCCGACGCTACGATCGCCGAAGATCGTGTCAGTTGGCCACTACCCGAGTATGACTACATGACTCGGTGGACGCGAAACGAGGTCCTGTGGGCTCCGATCGACGACCCGACCCGCTCATTTTTGCGCCGGGTGACATCCATGGAAGTCACCGACCGCGAGGTCATCTTCGAGACGCGCAACGCGACGTTCGAGGATCTCTTCTTCAAGGCTCGCATCGACGTCGACGCCTCGCGCGAGCAACAGCTCATTCCCGGCATGGAGGAGTCGACCGACGAGGAGGGGCTGAGCACCCGGGAGCAGGACCTGTATATGGAGGCCAACGACTTCGAGCATCTGATCGGGTTTGGCGGAAGCCTGAAGTTCGGGTTTTGCTATGATGGTAACACCCTCAAGCCGTGCTCTTCGGCCGATATCTCTTGTCCGGCTGACGCCAACGACGGCAATGACGCGTGTGATGATTACGACCACCAGCCGGGGCCGGGAGTCGAGCCGGCCAGCGCCGACCCCAACTGGGGCGTGATGATGGAGATGGCCCCGCAATTTCGCGTCACCGTCGATCGATTTTACTTCGTCCAGGATATCGACAGCAATATATTTTGGGATCCGGATGGACAGACCTGTCGGTGCCTGGCGCGGCACTATTCCGAGGACGTCAACACGGTCGCGGGTCGGTGCAATATGGACGTCGATGAGGTGGTCAACGCCAAAGGCGATTGCATTGGGGAGAATAGCTTCTTGAATATCGAGCTCGCCGGCGGCGCCAGCTTCGAGTATCGCGACATGTCCATCAAGGCGTTCGAGGAGCTGACGGTCGACAAGAAGTTCCAGCTCTTCCAATCGATCCCGCTGCCGCTGGGCAGCACCGGAATCACCCTGCAATTGACCGCCAGCTTGACGCCGGCCTTCGATACCGGCGTCGAAGGAGAGTTGCATTGGAAGGACGCCGCGCACGGCCCGCGCTTTGGGTTCGACTTCGGGTTCGGCATCATCGCCCCCGAGGATGACGAGTTGGGGACGTTTTACGAGGTCGATCACGGCACCGACAACACCACGGCAGTGCCCGACCCGAGCTTTGACCTGAGCGGGAGGTTGTCCGCCAGCCTCAAGCTCGAGGTGGGGCTATTGGCCAAATTCGCCGGCATGCTGGGGGTGTCCTTGGACATCGGTGGCAAGGCCGAGGCCGGGGTCGAAGGCAGCAGTAGCGTCGATACGGGCACCGGCGAGGTCGAGGATGCCTGCAAGGTCTTCTTCAACATCGGCGGCACCCTCGGGGCGACGGCCCTGGTGGATCTAGGGATCTGGAGCTCGGAGAGAAATTGGAGCATCTTCGATACCTGCGCCGATCCGAGAGACAACCTGTTCGGGCTGGATATGACGCCGGCCTGCTACGAGTGGGAGAAGCAGCTCTGCGACGACACGGCCCCCTCGGTCAGCGCCGATCACGTGAGGTTGACGGCCGTCGATCCTCATGTGGGAGGCACGCCGGGGTTCGCCTCGCTCGACCAGCGAGACGATCCCTACGGGATCGAGATCGACGCGATCTACGTCGAGCGTGACGGAGAGCGCATCAACCCCACCGGCCTGCTGCACGGCGGCTCGGCGGTCGGACTGGACAGCGTCGATTTCGGCGTGTGTGACCACGATAGTTGGGATACAGCGGTGGGGACCTTCGAGAACCTCATCGACGTCGAATTCGAAGACGCTCTGCAACCCGGCGACACATTGGTCATCTATCGACAGGGCTTCCCGCTCAACCAGGGCGGCACCGACGAGGACGGGACGACGATCTATTGCCATCCCAGCGGTAGCTTTGACGTGGAAGTGGGCAATTTTGACGGCAGTTGGAGCGGCGGGGCGACGGTGGCCACCGAGGTCAGCCCCAATAGCAACGTCCACGAATTCGAGCTGACCGAGGCCGCCTTCCCGCAGTGATGAGCCGCGGTGTCGTCGGCGTCATTCGTCGTCGTCGAATGAGTTGCAAAGCGGCGCCGGCGGGCTGCACTGCATCTGGCCCTCCGAGTCGCTGGTGCATGCCCCCGACTTGCATTCGTCGTCGTCGACGCAGGCGCGCCCGTCGTCCTTTTGAGGCAAACAGGCGTCGTCGAAGGTGTCGCAATACAGCCCGTCGCCGCAGTCGGCGCCAAAGCACGTATCACCCTCGTCGGCGAAACCGACACACTTGCCCATCTCGTCGTCGTCTTCCTGCATTTCGCAGAAGCTCGAGACGCATTCAAAATCAAATTTACAGTCCCCACCCTCGTTGACCTGAGGGGTCACCATCTCCATACATCCGGACAGGGTCGTCGTCGACGGGTCGAGCGCGGTCCATTGGCTGCAGTCTTGGTCCAGATAGGACTCGCCACATAGCTCGGCCATGCCCGGATCGAAGCTGATGCGGCCCTCGCGGTCAGATTCGGTCATATTGGCCAGGTGAATCGTGACCGGAAGCGGAGACTGGAAGTCGTCGCATTCTGCCGATGAGCCGTCGATGCCGAAGCGATCCTCGAGCTCCTCCGATGAGCAGCACCGGTAGAGCATGTCGCACTCGGCCTCGATCATCTCGTCTTGGGCCTCGGCGATCGACGGGTCGACCGCCGTCTGCACGTCGCCCTGCGCGTCGGTCGCGTCTGTATCAGCCCCGCCGGCGTCCTCAGGAGGCTCGGCGGTTTTGAAGGCGTCGTTGTTGGGGGAGGAGCAGCCAACAATCAGCATGAGGCAAGTCCCCAGCATCAGGGGCCGGGGCGACGACATAGGCGATTGGATCATCATGGCGTTACAACTCGGTTGAGCGGATAGATCATTGCGAGGTCGCGCCGGCCGGCGGGCACGGCGTCAGACTCATTGCTCGAGGTATTCGTAGTCAAAGAAGACACTCTGCGAGGAGGCATCCGGCTCGAACTCGCCGCGTACCTCGAAGTATTCTCCATCCTCGGTGCGAAATAACAGCGTGTAGGAGACGGTGTCCTCGACATCGGCCAGCCCGCTGATATTCGATACCCAGATGCGGAATGGATCGCCCCGGGTGACGGGGTCGAAGCCGGCGTGCTCGATGAACGGAGGAAGCTCGGTGCCGCCGGTATCGGGTTGCTGCCAATCGCAGTTGGTCGAATTAGTACAACTGGTTTGATCGAGGTCCGAGCAGCGCACCCGGCCGCCCTCGCAGTATTCGACGGTCTGGCTCGACCAACTGCAATTGAAACTACCCTTGCAGGTATTTTCATCGAGGCCCTGACAGGATTCCACCAGGATGCCGTGGCAAGCGCACGAGGTCTGGGCTGAGTTACAAATCATCATGCAACTCGACGCGCTCATGCACGCGGCCGCGTCGAGGCCACCGCAACCCGAATATCGCGTGCCGCTGCAGCTTCCCTGGCTCTCGGAGGTATACTCGCAATGCGACGGGCAGGTGCCCTGCGAGGGGGTCTCGTTGGCGCAGTCAAAAGCGGTGCCCCCATCACATTGGCCGAGACAATCGTCGCAATCTGCTCCGCCGACCGACACGTGGGTCAACTCACCGTTGGAGACGGTGGGCGTGTCGGCGCTGAGTTCCTCGCCGGTCTTGGTCTCCACGCGGAGGTCGAGATCGACGGACTGCGACCACTTCAGGGTCACCGAGAAGGGGGTTTCCGTCACGCAGACATTCGAGCCCAACATGCACATCTCGTCGTCGGGGCAGTCGCTGTCACGCGCGCAGGGCTGGCCGTCGGGGTTGTTCGGATCGTCGGAGTCTGCGCCGGGAGGAAGGGTCACTCCACAGTCGTTTTGGCCGGTGAATAGGCTCTCGTCGTCGAATAACTCATAGGTGTAATTGGTCAGGCTCGTGCGGTCGTAGGTGGCCACGCCCTCAGCGGTCGCATTGGCGGTGTACGGGCAAAACGGCGGCGAGACGTCGGCATGGCCCTGATAGGTGAGCTCGAGCGGAGTCGCCGAGCCGTGGCCCAGCCCGCTGGTCTGCAGATCGACGCCGGCCTGAAATGCGGTTCGCATCGAGATGGTCGGCTCGCCTTCGGACCACTGGTGCAATTCGCCCGCGGCGAATGGATCATTGGCGGTCTCGGGGCGCAGAGCGACGCAACTGCTGCCGGCGCTGCAGTCATAGCCGGCGAGCACATATCCCTCGCCGTCGAGGCCCAGGTCGATGCGGCCTTCGCCGGTGGCGCTGACGTCATACATCAGCCGAAGGTCGGGATCGATCTGGAAGCTGCGGCCAAGCAGCCGAAACGCAAGCTGGTTTCCCTGCTGGTCGTCGGGCAGCAGCCGCACGGCGTGCTGCAGGCTCGAAGTGTCCTGGGCGTCGAGGGTCCAGTTGGCGTCGAAGTCTGCCCAACCCGATACGCGAAAGTGCTCCCGGTGAATCTGGCCGTCGACGACCACCAAGAGAAGGCGTATCGCCGGCTGGAACGACAGACGGCCGCGAGTCGTGTCTACCGACAAAAGCGCATTGGAGGCATCGGCGCGCGTGCTCGCCCCCAGGTCGGTCGAAAGGTCGAGGCTTCCCACCTGCTCGTCGGCGTCGACACGTTGCGGGTCGACGCCGTCGACACGCGCGTCCTCGGGGCGCAGTTGCTGAGCGCGGCGCTGGGTCTCATGGTGCTGGTCTTGTGGGTTGAAGACAAAGTCGAAGGTGCCCTCTCGGACGACCTCTTCGAGCTGGGCGTCACGTGTGGTGAGCACCAGCCGGTCGCTTCGCACTTCGGTGGTTTCGATGACTCGCCAAAACCCGTCGCCGAGTTCGCTCAGGAGGATGTCTCCCGGCTGTAGATCCATCAGATCGGCGGCCACCGGCGTGTCGACCTCGATGAAGTCGGCGCCGATCCGCAGCTCGGATATCTGGGAGTCATCGAGATCGAAGACTCTCTCGGCGAGGACTATATCCTCGTCGATCTCCGGGGTGGACAGGGCGCGTCGTGTCTGGTCGACGGAGACCGTCGAACGCGTGGCGTCCTCACAGCCCAACGCGGTCGACATCACCATGGCGGCTAATACGACCATCCATGACAGCTTGTGGTGGGGCCGCTGCATTCCAAACTCCGTGAATAATAGGCTCATTATTGCCCCACCGGCAGCGTGAAGACGGTCGGCGACGAGTCGCTTCGGTCGGGATAGATGGTGCCCGAGAAGTCCTGACGGGTCTCGTCGGAGTCAACCTCGATGGTGTATTGGACGGGCTGATCGACGGTGGAGTCGGGGTGCATCTCCACCCAGATCTGGTATTCACCGGTTTCGGCCGACGAGAACACGGCGTTTTCGATGAGTCGAGCCGACGGAGATTCCTCGCCGCACACTCCCGCGCAGTCGTGGCGAGTGAAGGTGCCCGGATACGAAATCGCCGCGCTGTGCTGCTCGCCCGAGGGGGTGCGCACATGCAGGTTGAGGTCGGCGCCCGGGGTGAACCAGCCCAGGGATACGCGCAGGGGCCCGTCCTCGACGCATTCGCGCACAAAACACTTGGCTGGCCCGTCCAGATCCTCGACGCATTTTTGGTCGCCCTCGTCGCCCGGGCTGCACTCGATGCTCTCGCCGCTATAGGGGTCGGCGGTGTCGTAGACCCCGCAGCCAAAGAGAGACTCCCACAGCCCGCCGGTCAGCGCGCCCTCGTCGGCGATGGTCGGCAGGAAGCTCCAGATGCGGCTCCACTCCTTGGAGAGGTTGATGATGCCCAGGTCGACGCCGATGCCGAACAGCCAGCCGAACCGGATGGCGTAGTCCCAGTTGCACCGCGGTGCGCGCAGTGACGCGCTGACGTCGGCGAGCACGCGTATGGGCTCGAACCACACCCCCGTTCGATGGCGGCCGTATAAATTGAGCTCGATGCCCAGCGCCAGCGCGATGCCGGCGCCGACCTCGGAGTTGAATCCCTGCTCGATAAATCCGTTGAACTGAGCATCGCGCGAGTGGTTGGGCAAGTTGCACTTGGTCACCGTACTGCCGTCGTCTTCATCGGCGACTTGGAATTGTGAGCCGTTCTTTGTGCCAAACCACACGCAGGCGTAAAACCAGTCCTCGTCGTAGTATTCGTAGGCCAGAGAACCGCCGATGCCGGCTTCGCCGCGAAATTGCATGCGCAGATAGGGGTCGACCTGCACCTGCAGGATCCAGATCTGGATGGTCGCCAGCGGGCTGCCGGTGATGTCGCTATAGTATTTGGTCAACGAGTCATTGCTGCTCGCCCCGGCGTTGAGCACATTGATGGAGGCGTTGAGCCCATAGCCTACGCCTGCGTAGACGCCGATCTTGGCGACCGCTTTGACTTTGACGCAACACTTGACGTTGAAGTCGAAGCTGGCCTTGACGCCGACGGTGGCCATGAAGATCGGCTTGAGCTTGAGATTCAGCGTGTCCGGGCCGAGCTGGTACGACAGGTCGGTGCCCGGGTCGGAGTCGTTGAGCTCGACGGACATATCGCCCGGGCAGCGCCCGTCGTCTTCGGGGTTGGTGTCCGTATTCATGCAAAACGACAGGCTGCCGCCCATGCCGTCGGCGGAGTCCGAGCCGCCCGAATCTTGCTCTTGGGTCTCTCTTTTGAAGCCACATGTGTCTTTGCACACCTTCTTGGAGCATTGATCGAGGTTGCCCGTGTCGCACCAGCACAGCTTGTCGCATTGTTGCTCGACGCACTCACTGGTCGAGAGGCCGTCGCATACACAGATATCGACGGTCTCGCCCTCTTGTTGATCGACGCACTCACTGGTCGAGAGGCCGTCGCATACACAGATGTAGATGGTGTCGCCGCTATTATTCGTGGAGGTCTTGGTGTTGCCTGCCATGCGGCACCCTTCGTGTGGCTTGGCGGCGTTGGGGTCGGGCATATACTGGTAGGGGTTGTTCTCGATATCATCTTTCGTATTGGTGACCGCCTTGGTGTTGCCCGATTGGCGGCATCCTCGGTGGGGCTCTTGGTGGGGCTGATCGGCGTCAGGGTCGGGGATATAATCGAAGGGGGCGTCTTCGATATTATCCCTGCAGGGTTGCTCGTACTTCCAATTGCCCTCGCTCACGCACTGGGAGTGATTCGACCCGCGCGGCCGGTAGTCGTGCTCGTTGCTGCGCACGTAGTCGTCACAATTATAAAGGTCACTGCCGCCGACGTCCGGGAAGCTACAACTGAGCGGCTGCCTGCGGGTGGCCAATTCGCCGTCGAGCGGCTGCGTGCCGCCCCCACCGGCGCCCGAATTCGTCCCGCCCAGTCCCAGCGAGCCCGGCCGATACTGGTCGTTGGTGCGCATTCGGTCGACGAATTGGCGCACCAGCCGCGAGTCGAGGTTGTTGCGAATGTCGTCGAGCTGTTCTTGGGGGTTGTCGTACAAATACACGTCCAGCGGGTCGAAGCCGATGGGCACCTCGGCGCCGGGTTTGATGTGGATATAAAAGTTGCCGTGCTCGACGATCTCGCCGATCTCGGCCGGCCGCGTCTCCCAGATGATGCGGTTGTCCACCACTCGCACCTCCTCGATGTAGTGACGAATGACCGCGAATTTATTGCCCACGATGTGGCCGGGTTTGTATCCCAGCAGCTCGCGGTTGCCCTCCAGCGGGAAGACCAATCGGTCGAGGCTGTACTCCAGGAGGCTGTCGGCGGCCTGGTCGCTGAGCCAATAGAAGTTGTCGGTCAGCAACATCTCCTTTCGCTCGTCGGGGTCGGGATTGACCGCGATGATATCATCGTGCTCGAAGAAGCGGCCATCGGGCTTGGGAAATTGCCGCGGCCCCGGATCGGGGGTGGGCACATCCTCGAAGTTCACCGCCGGCGGGTCGTCGAGGCCGTCGTCTTCGGCGCCGCAACCGACGGCGAATAGGAGCATGCTGAAGGTGAGCAGCGCCAGCCAGCCGCGGGAGGAGTGCGGTCGGCGCGATTTTTCTGGGTGCAGCCGTATATTGAACATGGTTTCACTCATTATCTTCAGCCAATTGGGCGTCGCGGGTCATCGAGGTGTGGACGGCGGTTTGGCCCTGTCCCACCGAATAGATCAAAATGGTCAGGATGCGTTCGTCGTCGGGCTCGGGACGGTCGAAGGAGACCACCGTCGAGTCGTCGCTGGTAAAGTCGACGGTGTTTTGGACATCTGTAAGCGAGGAGTTCGAGCGGCGCTGCCGCCATCCGCGCCGAGGCAGCGCGCTGCGGTAGAAGCGCTCGAGTTGCTCATGGGAGCGCGAGGTCACGAAGATATTGGCCTCATAGAAACGATCGCGGTCCAGATCGCGAAGTCGGTTGACCCGGGTGCATCCCGGGCAGGCGGGCACGTCGATGTCGACGCTGAGGCCCTCGCGTTGCTGGCCGGGGATCATCTTGGCGTAGTCGAAGTCGTCGTCGCTCCACGAGGCGAGGACGGTGGTGCCGCGGCGGCCGGGCTGGTCGAACATCTCGACGTAGCGGTGGCCGCTGAACATCTGCGCCTCGTTATGGTCGGGTCGGTATTGGCGAATGACCTCGAGCGGGTCGGTGGGCTCGCCGTTCATGGTCATCCCACCCATGGTGACATAGTCGCGCGAGACCAGTTGAGGGACCACGCCGCCGGTCAGGGCGGTAAAGAGGCGCTCTTCGCCGTCATCGCCCCGGTCAGCCTCGGGGGCTCCGTAGGCGCGGTCGTTGACCTGTTGTGCGACGAACTCGCGCTGGTAGCGCTCCATGAGCTGTCGAGGGGGTTGCTTGGCATAGTTGACCGAGAAGTACACCGTGTTGCCGTTTAACTCGAGGGCCTGCGGCTCGTCGTGGCCCAGCCGCTCGAGGGCCTTGCCGAAGCGCTGGTGGACCGAGGCCGACCCGAAGCCCCAATCGACGATATCCGCCTGGCTGTCGCTGATCGTGCCCCGCGAGTCGAGCACGACCACCGCCCAGCCCACCGCCCAGATCACCAGCGCGGCGCCGGTGAGCTTGAGCAGGCTGTGCAGGGTTTTGGCTGTGTCGAAACGTGGCACGTCGAATCTCCGGGGAATCTCCAGGCACAGATCAGTCGAGTGAACTGGCGTCGTAGTTCAGCGGCGTCGTCAGCGGAATCTCGTCGACGGTGGGCACCTCGATGACCTCGTTGGCGGCGCCGATTTCGGGTTGGCCGTGGAAACCAAATGTCTTGTTATAGACCCCATAATTGGGGTTGGCCATGGTGAAGCGGGTGATGACCATCGAGCGCATCTGGTCAAACCAGGGGTCTTCGCTCAGATAGGTGGGCACGGTCACCGAGTAGTGCATGCGGTAGTCGACCGAACGCGACGACACATCGACCACATCCTCCTGGACGCCGGTGACCGTGCCGTAGCGCATATTGGCGGCCAGCGCTCCGCGGGCTCCGGTCATGGTCACCGCGCCATTGATCAGCGAGTACATCGACTGCAGCGGTGCGTCGACGCTGAAGCCGGCGCTGCTGCCCTCGAAGTCGGCGTTGGGCCCGTCATAGAGCAGGTCGCGGGTCAGATAGGAGTGACCAAATAGATCTTCGGGGTTGGGGGTGACCGCGTCGTCGACGCCCAGAAAGCCCACCCCGATCATATTGAGCGGGCGCACCCTGGAGTGCGACTCACCCAGGTGGCCGCTGAGCGCCAGGCCGTCGAAGCTGTAGGTGGTGTGCTCGGCGACCTTGACCGCGCCCTTGAGCAGGCCCTCCTGGCGCGGCTGGTAGGTCTCGAGCTGGACGGTGGCGTCTGCCGAGGCGCTCGCCGGCGACATATGCACCGCGTCGGTCGAGCCCTGTAGCAGGCCGCTCAGCCCGCTGCCGAGGTCGGAGTTTTGCACCGCGAGCGCCTTATTGAAGGTCTTTTGGTAGGCGGCGCCCTCCGAGAGGATGGTCTGCTGCTGTAGCTTGCCCAACTGGACGACGCCGGCAAAGACGGCAATGAAGATCGGCAGCGTCAGCAAAAGCTCGGTCAAGGTGGTGCCGTGCTCGTCGCGGCTGAAGCGGCCGAGACGCTCGACTATGGCGCCGGTGCGGGGGGGCCACAGGTTCATTTGGAGACCCCCTCGACGGTCGATTCACCCATGGAGAGGGTTGCTTTTTCCATGAAGGCCAGATCCCCCAGCGCCGTCCAGATGTCGGACAGCTCGGTGATCCCGAGCGCCGCGGCCAGCGCAAAGCCGCCGACGGCGTCGTGGTAGACCTGGTTGAACGTGTAGTCGGCCACCACGAACTCGTCGTCGATGGCGATGGGCCGAAGCCGCGATGACCACGACGGGTGCCACAAATCGGGATCGCCGGCGGCGTTGAAGAAGATCTCGCTGCGCGCCATCGCCCAATAGCCCGAGGCACTGTAGGTCAACTCCTGGCTGAGCAACTCGTCGCCGGTGAGCACCCGGTTGTTCGGGGTGCCATAGAGCTGAGCGCGTTTGACCAGATGCTTGAGCGAATTGCCGCGGTAGTCTTGCTCGACGAAGTCGAACTTTTTGCGGTCGCGCTGCTTGTCGAAGCTGCCATATCGCCCCTGGTAGGTCATCACGATATTGGAGGTGCTCATTTGCCAATGAGCTTCGGTCTTGCCCGGCCGCAGCAGCCAGGGCTCGCCGACCAGACGATCATCGCCGAGCACGTTATCGAACGAGTTGGCGGTATACGGCAGGCCCACGTCGACGAAGTCGTCGAAGACCGCCTTGTAGTGGATCCCGAGGGTGGCGGCCATCCCGGAGACCGGGTCCATATTATCGTATTCTGCGCCGACGACTCCCTCCGAGCGGATCATGAAGATCAGCGCGTTGGCGACGTGCTCGATGAGAAACGGGTTGATGTGGTCGCTACAGCTGCCCCCCTCGAGGATCGCCCGCAGGCAGGAGCGCACGCTGCTATTGTTGACGGCGTCGCTCAGATACGACTGCATGGTGCCGGTGGTGCCCGGGAAGACCGGCAGCGAGTCGGCATAAAGTGTGTAGCCGGGCGATTGGGTGCTGGCCGAGCCGCCGAAGAGGCCGCGAAATCGTTGGATGATCGAGTTGACCGACGACCCGATGCTCTGCGGCATCGCGCCCACCGGCGCCGGCCAACTGCTCGACATCGACGCTCCGTTGCGCACCGCGCGGACCAATTGCTCGGTCCACCCCCACCAGGGCGTCAACCCGAAGATGTAGCGCTGGTAGTTGTCCAAGGCGCGCATGTCTTCGGCGACATAGGCCTCGAAGAGGCTCTTCATCGGATCATTGGGGTCGAGGGTGGGCTTGGCCCCGAAGTCCTTGGCATCCACATACCAGGGGTCGGCCCAATCGGTGTCGACATCCTCGATCTTGGTGTTGTTGTCGGTCAGGGTGAGTTTGTCGCCGTAGTCTCGGCCGGAGAGGTGGCGGAACAGCCCCCAGCTATCCGGGTTGCTGGCGTCGCAGTCGAAGTTGTCGAGCTCTTCACAGGTCGAGTTGATCCAACGGTCGCGCTCTTTTTGGGCGGTCCGGCACTTACGGCAGGCGTCCGAGCTCGGGTCCTGATTCTCGCAGGTCTTGCAGTTGCTGTTGATGCTGTTGACGATCCAGCGGTGGGTCGACTTCAGGTAGCTCGGATACAAGCTGTGGATCCCCCAGATGGAGCGCTTGGATATGTTGGCGTAGGCCATCATATTCATCGAGCGCGCCTTGACGGCGGCCTGACTGTACGCGGCAGTGTCGGCCGCCGCCTGGGTCTCCATCTTGTCGTGAGCAGCTCGCCCGGCGTCAAATAACGTCATGCCCAGCAGCAGCAAAATCAACAGCGCTGCCAGCGCCAGAATCAAAATGGCGCCCTCCTCGTCGGAGTCGAAGCAGGTCAGTTGATCGCATAGGTATCTCACCGGGCCTCCTGGTTAGTACAACCGTCGGCTGTTGGGATCGACGACAGCCTCACGGTTGGGCTCCGGGAGCCGGGTGAGTTCGAAGACGCGCTCGATATGCGAATAGTATCCGCTGCGGCCGGCGACCTGGTCGGGCTCGCCGAATAGGTAGCCGACCAGGGGCACCGCGCAGTGATGGCGATAGGTCACCTCCACTCGCAGGACACTCGGGCCGGGGGTGAATACGTCGATGTCGGTAGCGTGATAGGCGAAGGTGAATTTGCGCGCTGTTCGCGTCGAGAAGGTGCTGACGTCGACCGCGTCGCCCAGCGAACCCGTTTGGCTGCGAGTGCCGCTGATCGCCGAGGTGGCCATCTGCATGCCTTGCTCACCGCTATTGATGTTGAGCTCGGGCAGTTGGGTCCCCATGAGTGTGCCGCGCATCTGGTCAGCGGCCGGGCTCAGCGCATCCGAACCCACGAGCAACGCGCCCGGCACCACGGGGGTGAGCACGGCGGCGGCTTGGATGCGCGCGCGCTCCTCGGGGTCGCATTCGATACTCCTGCAGGGCTCCCCTTCCCACAGCCATGCGCTTCTTGCTGCCTGGAAGGTGGCCAGGTTGGTGAAGATCCCGGCGATATTATTGATGGTCAACTGGGCGATCCCGAAGATGAGCATCAGCAGCACGGGCAGGGCGATCAACGTCTCGATCATGACGGTGCCGGCTCGGCGCGCCGAGCCGGCCACCTGCACCAGTTTTCGGCCTCGTGCGATCTGCCGGCGTATCACCGCGACGCCCAGGCATAGCGCCGCCCATAGACATACCGAGAGCCCCACGTGAAACAGCAGGTCGGGGGCGGCAAACGCTCGAAACTGTGGGTGCTCGAGTGCGGCGAGAAAAGCCGCTCGGGTCGTCGTGTCGGCGAAGATCCACAGCGTCAGCACCACCGTTGCCAGCACACCCACACCGTGAGCCAGCGCGCGCGCCACGGCGGCGGCGACGAACTCGGTGGCTCTCTCGGTGGAAAATCGGCTGGTGATCATCACACTATCGGCTCGGAGACGCCTCGCGACCGGGCACCCCACGATTGGGTCGGTTGAGGACTGTATTTATGGTGAGGCGAGATTGTTATCATGATAAAGCGCACAGGAGTGGATTTCAACGCCTTTCTTCGAGTCTTGGATCCAGAGTGTCGACGACCAGCACGGCCGGGCGTCTTTCGCCGAGCGTCGTCAGCTCGGTGCATTCATCGCGAACTGTAGCGGTTGCTCCTGTCCGAGTCGCCGCGTATGCTGGGTTGTATCGAATATTCATCACGTGCCTGCCATCGGAAGGAGTGGTGCCAATGGGCGATCAAACGACCACATCGATCATCGAATTGGTCGTCGTGGCGATGGGCGTAGCTGTGGGGATGGTTTATCTGGCCAATAATTGGCCCAGCCCGGAGCCTCCGCTGATAGTTGCGGGCGTGGCGACCGGAGCCTTCGTGATCTATATGGTGGTCGCCGCGGTGCTCGAGCGTCGCCGGTGCGCTCGAGTCGCGGCGAACCGATCGGCGCAACCGCAAGCAGCGACCGGTGGAGCTCAGCACCCCGAGCAGCCTGAGCAGGCTCAACCGATTGCCCAGACCCAACACATTGCCCAGACCCAACACAGCGGCGAGCAGCCCGCCGAGGTGCCGGTGGTCGCCATCGGCGCTCCCTCCGAGGACCCGACCGCCTTCCTGCAGATCGACGAACTTCGTGCCGAGACCGACGCCGATATCACCCGGGGCAAAGAGGGGGAGGTGCCGGGCTTTGCCCAGAACACGATGAACTTCTCGCAGCGCGACCTCGCTCGCGGGGCCAGGCAGCTGCGAGCTGATGGTGATCAGGCCGCCGCCGGTCAGCCGGCCCCGAAGCAACCGGCAGACCAGCAGCCTGACGAGCAGCAGTCTGACGAGCAGGCCGGCATCGCGGATCAGAAGACCGAGTTGACGCCGCTCGAGCGCCTGCGGCAAAAGATCGAGTCCGAGGAGGAGGCGTGAGGGCACCCGAGCAGCAATCACACGGAGAGCAACCGCCGCAGCCGACGCCGTTGGGACGCCGACTCCTGGCCCACGCCTTGCCGCTGGTCTTACTCATCGGCGCCACTGGGTTCGCCGGTGCTTGGCGCAGCGAGCAGGTTCGGCTGTGGAGTGTCGAGAACCTGGGGCCCATCGAGATGGTCAATCTGGAGGACGCGCTCTCCGACCCCGCCCCCGAAGTCGCCAGCCTCGCCTGCTCGCATTTGCTACCCCTGGAGAGTCGACAGGTTTCGCCGCAGGCCATCGACACCTTATACCAACGACCGCAGGTAGCGAGGCGTTGCTTCGAGACCCTGGCCGCCGACACACAGGCCGAAGACTCCGAGGAGGTCACCTCTGGCTCGACCTGGCGGCTGATCGCCAGCCAATTGTCACGGCGCTGGCTGGAGGCGTCCAGACAGTCCGACACCGCCGAATGCACTGCCGCACAAAGTGCCCGACGATCCATGGAGGCGGCCGAATTGAGCGTCGAGTACCCCATGCTGCGTTGTGCCGTGCTCGCCTCTGATGGCGACGCTCGGCGTTGCTGCATCGAAGAGTTGGGCGGCGACGAGCGCTTTGCGGAATTGCTCGAAGCTCCCGAGGGTGTGCCATTGCACCGCGCGCGCCGCGATTTTGATGGTCTGGTAGCGTCGAGCTTCGAGCCTGCGGCACCGGCTCAGCCAGAAGAGTCGGCGGAAGGTTCCGAAGATGCCGAGGCCGCGACGACGACCGCCTCCGAATCCGTCGAGTCGAAAATCCAGGATTGGGTGGTGGGTGTCGGCTGTCGTATTCACCAGGGTGAGCCTGGTGAGCGAGTTATCGTGCGCGCCTTCCGTGACTTATTCGAGGCGCCGGCGTGCGCGCCCGATGGCAAGCCGAGACCGGCGTTCTATGACGCCTATAGCTGGGGGACGGTGTGCGCCGAGCTATACCCACACCAGCGCAAAGAATTGCGGGTTGCCCCTCGCGAAGCGATCTGCTCGTCACTGGAGCTCGCCTCGATAGACGACGCGGTCGGAGGAGCCCGAGACGGGGTCAGCTATGCGGTCAGCAAAGCACTCCCCGTGACCCGCGGCGATGAAGATCGGATCGAGGTCAGCGCCGGAGCCGGTCGGGGGACGAAGTCTCGCGGCCAATACCGGCGGACCAGCTCGCGGGCTGCCGCGGCCAGCCGCTCGATGTTCCGTTCGATGTCCAGGCAACTCTTCCGTTGATGGGCGCGAGCGAGCGAGCTGCATTGGTACTGGCGAGGTCGGTTGTCGCGCTGGGTCTGGCCGCGTATGCTGTGGCTACGAGTTGAGCGAGACTGTCGAACGAGTGGCGGCTGTGGGCGATCAAGACTCCACATGGGTAATCGAGCTGGTGGTGGTGGTACTGGCGGTCCTCGTCGGTGTGGTCTATGTGGCCAATCATTGGCCGGGCCCCATCATGCCGGTGATTATCGCCGGTGGCGCGACCGGCGTTTATGTGGCTTATGCGGTGGCCTCGCACATCCTCGGCCGACGTGAGGGTCAGAAAGACGCACCGGGCGCCGGTCATGCGGCATCGCAGGTCCAGCAACATCAGGCCCAGCAACATCAGGCCCAGCAACATCAGGCCCAGCCTCTAAACCCCGCACATTTCCAGGCTCCCCGGCCCGCTGCAAAGAGCGCTGTGCCGACCGGCGCGGGCTCAAAAGAGCCGGCATCGATGCCTGATATCGGCGAGCTCCGCCCCGAGACCGACGCTGACCTGACGACATCGCCGGGAAAATCCGTGCCCGGTTTTGCCGAAAGCACCATGCAGGTCTCACACGGGAAGCTCGCCGAAGGCGCGCGCGAGCTGCGACAGAAAGAGCAACCCCGGACCCAGCAGCCGACTCGGCGCCAGCAACCGACTCAGCGCCAGCAACCGACTCAGCGCCAGCAAC
>JBKGZI010000063.1:0-19218 GCA_046545675.1 Persicimonas sp. | reverse complement strand
CAACCAGCCAGCCCGAAAGATATGTATGATGAAAAGGCAAGATGCCGTCAGTCCACTTGCACGCAGCCCTTATGGGACAATCTCCCGAACCAGGTAGCCGAGGATGACACGCAGCAGGCTTTACCTGCTCGATCCGGAAAGAGTGGACAAGCCTCGCCGGGGCCTCATAGGGGCCGGCCTCGATTTGCCGAGGAAATGTGGAATAAGCCCAGACCTGGACGCTCTGGCACCGATTCGCGAATCAATAGATCTGAATAAGACTCAACGAGAACTGCCCGTCGAAGTCGTAGCCGGCGCGCCAACCCACGGAGTAGTAGGCGCTGGCCTCGAAGTTATCGAGCAGGCGCAGATGCAGGCCCGGGCCGCTCGAGCCAAAGAAGCCGATAAACGGTCGGCGAGTCTGCCGGTCCAGAAGGCGCGCGACGCCGGCGCCGGCCGAGCCGCTGATCTTGAAGATGTCTCGGTGCAAACTCAGCCGGTACTCCAGGCCCGCTTGGCCCATATTGCGTGCAAATTCCTCGTCGCCCGCCACCGACCTCAGCACCGCGGAGGCGATCGGCTCTTCGTCCTGCCACTGGACGCCGCCGCCGGTGATGGTCGTCGCATCGACGCGCCAAAAGAGGTCCTGAAAGCCGAACTCCCAGACCTTCTGGTAGTCGAATTCGAGCCGCCGGATCGTTCCCGCCTCGACCTGATATAATTCGAATTCCAGGTCGAGCTCGTGCTGCTTGTCGCGGCGCAGCAGACCCCGGTCGATCAGCCAGCTCAGCCCCAGCCGCCCCAGCGGATAGTGCCGGCTCTGGGCGGTGACGTAGTCGGGGGTCTGCTCGCTGCGATCCAGGTTGAAAATCCGCTCGTAGGCGTAGCCCAGGCCCACCGACAGCTCGAGGTCCTCGACCGCATGCCAGCCCAGGCTGGCGACCGCGTCGGAGTCGAACTCGAAATAATCGTCCAATCCGAGGCTCTCACGCTCGAAGCTTTGCAGCCGATTTCGCACCTCGCCAACCGGGCGAATGGCGCCGTCGGAGGACACCGGCGGCGCCGACCAACGCGCGGTGCCTTCGACCTCGGTGAGCAGTTGGTCTCGTAGACCGGAGACCTGCACAAAGGCGCGGTAGCGGTCGCCGTCGAGGAGCAGCTCGCTCCCGCTATAGCTCACCCCGGCCTGCAGGCCCCACGGCAGGAGATACCGCGCGCCAAAATCGAGCCCCTCGGGGGCCTCGCCGGCGGTCGCGTGCACCCGCAGCGCGTAGCGGCCGCGGGTATATTGCCACAGCTCTGCGGGGCTGCCGGGGGCGTCGAGCAGATCGACGAAATCCTGCAATTGGAAGATCGTGGGCGGGCTGGGCTCGAGCAGCATCAACTCGGCCTCGAGCTGCTCGATGCCGTACTTCTGCTCGAGCCGCTCGAGCTCCTCGGCGATGGCGAAGCGGTTATAGACGTCGCCGGGCAGGCGCAGATCGACGCGCAGCCGCAGCGCCTGGCCGCCGCTGGCGCCGGTGATGAAGATCCGGTCGAGCCGGCCCTCGTCGACCAGCACGTGCAGCGTGTCCCCGAAGGCAAATACGCGCACCCGCGCCAGGTCGTAGCCGGTCTCGTGGAAGAAGCCGCGCAGCCGACTCTCGGCGCGCCTGGCCATCTCGGGGGTCGGCGGGCCACGCTCGGGCAAGTCCATCACCCACAGCAATACCGAGTCGAGCAGCGCGCGATTGCCTTTGATGTCGACCGCCAGCGGCATAGATTGTCGGGGCGTGGCGTCGACCGATGAGCTGCTCGATTGGGCAAAGACCTGCGCACTCGCCAGGCAAATGACGAGCAGCGCCACAGGCAACTTGACTTTCGCGTCGAGTGGCATCAGCACTGGAGTCCACGGGGGTGTGACTCTCGAAGTTTGCAGCCTTGTCGTAACTCCAACAGCGTCAGTAGGTTGTAGGCGTATTGTAAACGTTTTTGGTTCTTGGTTCTTGGTTCTTGAACCCCGCCGTAAGGCTGCGCTCGTCGGAGTGGTTTTACCAAGAACCAAGAACCAAGAACTGCCGCAATGATGCTTTGAGGTCCGACGAGTCATAACCGTACGAAGATCTGATCATATCGGAAGTCACACCCATTGCGTTATGATGGCCGGTATAGGGCAGAAGCTAAACGCCGAGCGCGACCCGTCACACTGAACTGAGAGCGCCATGGAGCCGGAAGCCACACAGACAGACCAGCTCGTCGAGCAGCTCTCACGAGCCGCGCTCGACCAAGCCCCGGCGCTATTCACACCGCTGTGGGCGATCATCGCCGTGCTCGTGGCGATCGTGGCCAGCGTGGTCATCGGCAAGCTCGCCCGGCTGCCGGGGCTTCGCCGCGTGCGCCGCTGGCTGGTGCTCGCCCGGGTGCTCATGTGGGCGGTGGTGCTCTTCGAGGTGATCTTCACGCTGAGCTGGGTGATCACCGATTATTGGCTGCTATTGGGTGTGTTGCTGGTGGGCGTGCTGTCGGTGGCGGGGCTCGACTGGCTGCGGAACGTCGCCGCGGGCCTGGCGCTGGCCTTCGAGCGCCAGTTCGAGGTCGGCGATCTGGTCGGGTTTCGCGACATCGAAGGTGAGTTGGTCGCCTTCGGCGCGCGGGCGGTGACCTTGCGCACCGACGACGGCACCCTGCACCAGATCCCCAACGCCAGCATCACCCAGGAGTCGATCACCAACCTGCAGGCCGAGGGCGACGCCGCCTGCGAGATCACCATCGAGGTGCCCGAGAATGTCACCCCCGAGCGCGCCAGGGAGCTCGCCCGTCAGGCCAGCTTCCTGACCCCGCTGGCCTCCCCCCACCACGCCCCGCAGGTCTTCTTGGACGTCGACCGCGCCCGCAACCAGGTCCAGATGCATATCCGCGGCTTTGCCTTCGACCCCGCCCACCGCGACCACTACCGCAGCGACGTCGTCGCCCGCCTCCATCAGATGCTGCGCAACGAGCGGCCGCCGACGGGGTGAACTGCGGGCTTGAGGCTTGGGGGGCATTGAACTCCCTCCCCACTCGGAGCGTAGCGGAGAGAAGGGGAGGATCAAGGTGGGGAGCTCGAAGCGTGCTCCGTTCCGCCAACGCTCCACGGAAAAAGATACCCCACCTTGATCCTCCCCAATTCTAAACTGCAAAATTGGGGAGGGCATCTTGTGCGAACCCATAGACATTGAACACACCCGGCGGCCGCAAACGTGCTGTCACCGGTGGGCAGCTGTGGTACGTTCGTGGGCGAGAAATTTCCGCATTCCAACTGGCTCTGAGATTATGGTCCTCTACGAAGATAAATACGTCGTGCTCGACGAGCACGCGCTGACCATCAAGACCTATTATTTCCCCGCCGGCAGCAAGCGCATCGAGTACGCGGACATCAAATCGGTGCGCGAGGAGGACTTGGACTTCTGGAGCGGCAAATGGCGCATCTGGGGCACGCGGATGCCGCCGCAGTGGTTCCACCTGGACCTCAACCGGCCCGGCAAGACCAAGTGCATCGTCATCGAGATGCGCTCGGGCTGGTCTCAGCCGGTGCTCACCCCCGAAGATCACGAGCGAGTCCTGGAGATTCTGCGCCGGCAGACCTCCCCTTGACAGTTTCGAGGCGACCGCCTTGTATGAAGACAGCTTAGAAGCACTCAAAAAACTTAAAAACTGCGAGGACCGAGATGGCCGAGATCTTACCGCCGATCAATCTGGAGCAGTGGATCGAGGATAATCGCCACCTGCTAAAGCCCCCCGTCGGCAACAAAAAGATCTGGGAGGACACCCTCTTCGACGTCTTCATCGTCGGTGGGCCCAACGCCCGCAAGGACTACCACATCAACCAGCGCGAGGAGTTCTTCCGGATGATCGAGGGCGATATGGTCCTCAAGGTCGTCGACGACGGCGAGTTTCGGGACATCGAGATCAAAGAAGGCGAGATCTTCTTGCTGCCCGCCGGCGTCCCGCACTCCCCGCAGCGCCCCGAGGGCAGCATCGGCCTGGTCATCGAGCACAAGCGCCCCGAGGGTGTCGAAGACGGCCTGCGCTGGTATTGCGACAACTGCGGCGAGGTCCTCCACGAGGAGTTCTTCTACCTCGAGGACATCGTCAGCCAGCTCAAAGCAGCCATCCAAGCGTTCTGGGCCGACGACGAAAAACGCACCTGCGACAACTGCGGCCATTATTTGGAGCGCGCCTAACGCGCTTCGCGCGGCGCGCAGAGAGTAAGATAGTGAGAAAGTAAGAGAGTAAGAAAAAACCATCAGCCCATCCCGGAGCAGTTGCCTTCTCTAACTTTCTCACTCTCTCACTATCTAACTCTCTAAAACGTATTCGTTTCGAAAGACCCTAAAGCCACCATACAAATATGAAAATCGACATCCACGCCCATATTCTGCCGAAAGATTGGCCCGATCTGCGCGAGCGCTACGGCTACGGTGGCTTCATCCGCCTGGAGCATATCGGCACCGGCTGCGCGAAGATGATGAAGGACGACGAGTTCTTCCGCGAGGTCGAGGCGAACCTGTGGGACCCATCGGTGCGCGTCGAGGAGTGCGACGCCCACGGCGTCGACGTGCAGGTGCTCTCGACCGTGCCGGTGATGTTCAGCTATTGGGCCAAGCCCGCCGACACCCACGATCTGTCGAAGATCCTCAACGACCATATCGCCGACTGCATCGCCCAATATCCCAAGCGGTTTATGGGCCTGGGCACGGTGCCCATGCAGGCCCCCGAGCGCGCCGCCGAGGAGCTCGAGCGTTGCGTCAACGATCTGGGCCTTTGCGGCGTCGAGATCGGCACCCACATCGGCGATTGGAACCTCGACGACGAGGCGCTCGACCCGTTCTACGAGGTGGCCAACGACCTGGGCGCGGCGGTCTTCGTCCACCCGTGGGATATGATGGGCTTCGACGACCTGCCGCGGTACTGGCTGCCCTGGCTGGTGAGCATGCCCGCGGAGACCTCCCGGGCGATCTGCTCGTTGATGATGGGCGGCGTGCTCGAGAAATACCCCAATATTCGCTTCGCGTTTGCCCACGGCGGCGGCGAGTTCCCGGCCACCCTCGGCCGCATCCAGCACGGCTTCGAGGTGCGCCCCGACCTGTGTCAGACATGCACGACGACCTCGCCGGTCGATCTGGTCGACCGCATCTATATCGACTCGCTGGTCCACGACCCGCGCGCGCTCGAATTCGTCTGCGACGTCATCGGCCACGACAATATCGCGCTGGGCACCGACTATCCGTTCCCGCTCGGTGAGCTCCAGCCCGGCCAACTCGTCGAGAAGGTCGACTTCTTGGCCGCCGAGGCCAAAGAGCGCATCCTGAGCGGCACCGCCCTGGAGTGGGCCGGCCGCGAGCGCGCCGACTACGAGACCGAAGCCAGCCGGAACCACTCCCGGTCGATCGGCTACCAACTCCAAGAGAGCACCCGAGTGCCCGCCCAATGAGCGCGCTGACCCACATCGACTTCGAGGTCGACGGCCAGCCGTTCGGCGCCGATCTCACATCGGCCCACGACCTGGCCGTGCGCCTCGACTTCGACGGCCCGCAGCCCAACGCCTTCCACCTGGCGCCGGCCAGCTCACGCGCTGTCGAGGCCGACGGCTTCGTGGGCGATACCAGCCGCGGCGGCAGCGCCAATTGCCAAGATGTGCACCTCAACCCGCACGGCAACGGCACCCACACCGAATGCGTCGGCCATATCGTCGACGAGCCGGTCGCCATCGGCGAATTCGCCCGCCGGCCGCTGATGCTCGCTGCGCTAATCACCGTCGCCCCGGTCGCGCTCGACAAGAGCGCCGAGACCTACCGCGGCGAATATGCCGACGACGACCGCGCGATCACCCGCAGCGCGCTGGAGACGGCCTTTTTGGCCGCCGGCGCCCCCACGGGCTTCTCCGAGGCGCTGATCATCCGCACGCTTCCCAACTCGCCCGACAAGATCGAGCGCAATTATAGCGGCGCAAACCCGCCCTACCCCACCGACGACGCCCTCGACTGGCTGCTCGAGCTCGACGTCGACCACCTGGTCCTCGATCTGCCCTCGCTCGACCGCGAAGACGACGGCGGCACGCTCCCCAACCACCACCGATTTTTCGGGGTGCCGGCGGGCCGGACGTCGCTGGGTGGCGAAGCTGCGAGCGCGCGCACGGTGACCGAGATGGCTTATGTGCCCGACGGCCTCGAGGACGGGCGGTATTTGTTGAATTTGCAGATTCCACGGTTTGCGCTGGATGCTGCGCCTTCGCGGCCGCTTTTGTTTGGGGTGAGTTTGGTCGGCGGGTGATGGTGTGATGGTGCTTTCTGCTGGTGCGTGACAGCCCCCCGGCGCCTACGCGCCGCCACCCCCGCGCGGGGCGCGGGGGTGGAAATGGTGGGTCTCACAAAATTGCTCGGTTCTCGGAAGTTCAAATGCCGGCCACTCCCGTGAAAGCAGCCATTCGCCCCCCCGCGCCCCGCGTGGGGGGGCCGGGAGCGAAGGCGACCGGGGGGTGCCGCGTACCAGCAGAGTGCACACATTGCCAAACCCACCCCAATTCGACTAAGAAACACCTAGCGAAAAACACGCATTAAACCGGCCAGGCACACCATGACGCACCACCCCGATCGGGGCTACGCCCAGAAGCTCGACCAGGACGACCCGCTGCGCAAATTTCGCGACCGCTTCCATATCCCCACCCAGGAAAACGGCGACCCGACGATCTATTTTTGCGGGAACTCGCTGGGGCTGCAGCCCAAGGGTGTGCGCGCCGATATCGAGCAAGAGCTCGAGGATTGGGCGGCGCTGGGTGTCGAGGGCCACTTCGACGGCCGCGACCCCTGGTACGCCTATCACGAGAAATTCGCCGAGGGCCTCAGCGACATCGTCGGGGCCAACGCCAAAGAGATCGTGGTCATGAATACCCTGACCACCAATCTCCACCTGATGATGGTCTCGTTTTATCGGCCCACCGAAGGCCGCTTCAAGATCTTGATGGAGGGCGGCGCGTTTCCCTCCGACCACTATGCGCTCGACAGCCAGGCGAAATTTCACGGCTTCGACCCCGAAGAAGCCGTCGTCAAACTCGAGCCGCGCCCCACCGCATACGGGGAGGGAGCCGAAGAGACGCTACGCGACGCCGATATCCTGCAGGCCATCGAGGAGCTCGGCGACGAGCTCGCCGTGGTGATGCTCGGCGGGGTCAACTACTATACCGGCCAGCTCTTCGATCTGGAGGCGATCACCGAGGCTGGCCACAAAGTCGGCGCGAAGGTCGGCTTCGACCTGGCGCACGCGGCGGGCAACGTGCCGCTCGAGCTGCACGATTGGGGCGTCGATTTTGCGGTGTGGTGCTCGTATAAATATCTAAACGCCGGGCCGGGGGCGACCGCCGGCTGCTTTGTGCACGAGCGTTGGGCCGACGCCCCCGACCTGCCGCGCTTTGCCGGCTGGTGGGGCACCGATCCCGAGACCCGCTTTCAAATGGCGCCTGAATTCGCCCCGCAGCCCGGCGCCGCCGGCTGGCAGTTGAGCAACGCGCCGGTCTTCTCGATGGCGCCGCTCAAAGCCTCACTTCGCCTCTTCAACGAGGCCGGCGTCGAGCGGCTGCGCGAAAAATCACTCGGGCTGACTGACTACTTGCTCTATCTGGTCGACCAGATGCCGTCGGGCAGCTTCGAGGTGATCACCCCGCGCGCCCCCAACAGCCGCGGCAGCCAGGTCTCCCTGCAGGCCAAACGCGACGGCAAGAAGCTCTTCGACGCGCTGCAGGCCGAAGGGGTCATCTGCGACTGGCGCGAGCCCGACGTCATCCGACTCGCCCCGGTCCCATTATATAATTCGTATGAGGATGTCTGGACCTTTTGTGACATCCTCAGCCGCACGCTGGAAGCATCATGACGAATTTCAACGACGCAAAAACGACGGTAAATATCGCCGGCGCCGGCCTCTCCGGCTCGCTGGTGGCCTGTTATCTGGCCCAGCAGGGCTGCGATGTGCAGGTCTTCGAGTACCGCGACGACTTTCGCAAAGCCGGCTTCGCCGGCGGGCGCTCCATCAACCTGGCGCTGTCCACGCGCGGGCTCAACGCGCTGGCCGGGGTCGGCCTCGAGGAGAAGGTCCGCGAGATGTGCATCCCGATGCACGGGCGCATGATGCACTCGCGCGACGGTGAGCTGACCTTCCAGCCCTACGGGCTCGAGGGCCAGTTCATCAACTCGGTGTCGCGCGCCGGTCTCAACCAATTGATGGTCGACGAGGCCGACAGCTACGATAGCGTCGACTTTCATTTCTCGACCAAATGCCGCGGCGTCGATCTGGCAAGCGGCGCGCCCGAGCTCGAAGACCTTGAAAGTGGCGAGCACTATCAGGGGCCCGAGGGCGTGACCATCGGCGCTGACGGGGCGTTCTCGAAGGTGCGCCAGCGCCTGCAGAAGACCGATCGCTTCAACTACGCCCAGGAGTTTTTGTCCCACGGCTATAAGGAGCTCGAGCTCCCGCCGGCCGACGACGGCGCACACCGCCTGGACAAAAACGCCCTGCATATCTGGCCGCGACACGACTTCATGATGATCGCGCTGCCCAACCAGGACGGCAGCTTTACGTGCACGCTCTTTATGGCCTTCGAGGGCAAAGACAGCTTCGAGCAGCTCCAAACCGAAGCCGACGTCGAGGCGTTCTTCGCGCGTGAATTTCCCGACGCCGTCCCCCATATGCCCACGCTGCTCGACGACTTCTTCGACAACCCGACCAGCTCGCTGGTCACCATCCGCTGCGAGCCGTACCACTGGGAGGACCGCGTGCTGATCATCGGGGACGCGGCCCACGCGGTAGTGCCGTTTTACGGCCAGGGTATGAACGCGGCCTTCGAGGATTGCTTCGTCTTCGACACGCTCTTCGAGCAATACGACGGCGAGTGGTCGCAGATCTTGCCCAAATTCTCCGAGCTCCGGAAGCCCAACGCCGACGCCATCGCCGATCTGGCGCTCTATAACTACACCGAGATGCGCTCACGGGTGGCCGACCCGGCGTTCTTGCTGCGCAAGAAGCTCGAGCGACAGCTCCACAAGATGTTCCCCGAGACCTGGGTGCCGCTTTACTCGATGGTCACCTTCTCGAATATCCCCTACGCCGAAGCCCGCGAGCGCGCCGACAAACAGGACCGCCTGCTGGACACATTGCTGCCCGAGAAGCCGATCAACACCGTGATGGATTGGAAGGAAAAGCTGGGTTAGCCGGTCAGACGCCGGCGCCGGCGCGGTGGCGCTGGCGCCACTGGCCGATGGCGACCTGGTGCAAGAGCTGGAAACGCTCGCCATAACCGGACGAGTCGAAGCCCTCGAGTGCCGCCAGCGCCGACAGATCGTCGGTCAAGGACAGGGCGACCAGCGCCTTTTGATGCTGGCCGGGGATCGTCGGCAACGCTCCCAACAAATCGACCAGTTCCGGCACGCTATACAATCCTACCCAGCGGTCGACCTTGTCGGCCAACCACCCGTAGCGCTCCCGCTGGCGAATGAGCTCGAGGAAGTGCTCGCCAGACATCCTCGCAGCGGCCATCGAACAGGCTGCTGCGGCCTTCGAGGAGGGAATGGGTAGAAATTGTTTGGGGTCGTTCGTGTTCAGATTCATGGCTGTCTAGCCTCGGTAGATGTGTTGCACATCGCGTCGGTGGTACAGCGAATCTCTGTATCCAAGACTATATCCTCCCCCCCTCAGCTTCAAGCCAACAAGCGCTAAATACATCCTAAAATCTAGCCGGCCGAGTGCACCGCGGTGTGACGATGAGCTACCCGACACCGCACGCCCGAAGACGGCGCGATCGTGACCATCCGTCGCCGGGGGCGCACCGTGTCGGGCTCCAATAGCTGGAGGTCGACGCGCTCGATGATGCGGGCCAATAAGAGCTCGATCTCGTACAGCGCCAGGTGCATGCCCAAACAGCGGCGCACGCCGCCGCCAAATGGCATGAATTCGTTATGCTTGTAGTCGCGCTCGAGGAAGCGCTCGGGGCGGAAACGATCGGGTTGGGCGAAGAGTTCGGGGCGACGGTGCAGCAAGTAGATGACCGGCGCGACGGTCACCCCGGCGTCTAACTCGTATCCGGCGATCGTGGTCGGCCCGGTCAGCTTGCGTGCGATGATCGGCACGACGGGATTGATGCGAAGCGCCTCCAGAACCACCGCCTCGAGATATTCTAGGCCGGCGATCTGGCGGGGAGGAGCGTTCGCGGGCAGACCGGCCAGCTCCTCGTCCAGACGCTGTTGGACGGGCGGATGCGTGAACACCCAGTAGATCACCCACGCCAGCGTCGTGGCGGTGGTCTCGTGGCCCGTTGCCAACAACGTGACCAACTCGTCGCGCAATTCGTCGTCGCTCACTGGTCGTCCATCCTCACGCTCGGCGTCCATCAGCAGGCTCATGATGTCGGCGCCGCGTCTGCCCGAGGCGCGCCGCTGGGCGATCTCGGCGCGGATCAGCGTGTCCATGCGCTCGAGCAACTCCTGCAGTCGCTGCCAACCCGCCGAGCCGGCCAACCGCTCGCCGAATTCGCCGATCAGCGCGATATTGAAGTACGGATGGCCCAAGATCTCGGCAAAACATTCGTGCAACTCACCGTGTCGCTTCTGGTCGACTTCGAGTCCGAAGACCAACCGGTCGATCAGGTTCAGGGCGATCGCCTCGGCCGAGTCCCTCATCGAGAATGGCTCGTCGTCCTTCCAGCCATCGATCATCTGGTCTGCGGCCTCCACGATCTGATCGCCCCAAGCGTGAATCTGGCGCCGCGAGAAGTGAGGCATCAACAGGCGCCTCTCCTGCTTGTGGCGCTGACCTTCGAGCAACAGCAACGAGCGGGGCCCCACAAAGGGTTCCAGCAGGCTGTTGTCGGCGTGGAAGACCGCCGGGTCACCGGCCAAGATCGTATGAATCGCCTCGGGGTGGCTGAACAGCACGTAACGGCCGTGCTCGCGGAAATCGATGGTGAACACATCCCCGAGCTCCTCTTGGCACCGGGCCAAGAGTTCATACGGCCGAGTCATCCAGTCGAGCGTCTGTTCACGCGCTGGCAGCGATAGCGACGGCGGCATACTCATCGGAACTCCCTCGACTGGCTCGACCCTACAGCGGCAGGACCGACCCAAAAGATATATACCCGAATCCAACTCCCCCCATAATCACATTTAATATAACAACCACACAAGCCTCTAAATATAACCACCTAACAACGCTCCTATTAATATACTTTTTACAACAACTCACTCCCTGATATGTTCATTTCACCGTTCCATTTACACCGGCTCATACCGACGAGCGCAGCCGTCAATTGGAGCGAGAATGACCCTCTCCATCCCCTTCTCCGCCGCAAAAAAACCGCCCTACCGCCATTTCTGCGCGCAACCAGAAATCTAGGAACTGTGTGATGTTAGAAATTTACCCCGTTTAAAGTGCAAAGGTATTTATTGCAATTCAAACCGCCAACACATAACCTAAGAAACACAAGCACCAGCCCACACAGTCCAACCCACCATTCGAAAGCCGACACCGGCTTCGGATCTAACGAGGTTCAAAATGCAAGATGTCATGGAATTGGTTCGTCGGGCGATTCGCGCCGCGGCACAGGACGAGTTACCCGCCACGATCGAGTCCCACCACTCCTTTCTCGAAGACCTCGGCTTCGATTCACTGACCTTGTCGGTGCTCACCCTCGAACTCGAAGATCTGCTGGGCCGGCCCGTGCTGCTCAATCGGTGGGTCGAGCAAGCCAGCGCCCCCTCGCAACTGACCGTCGCATCGCTGTGCGAATATATCGAAGGGGTCGCCGCATGAAGACTTTCGAGACATTGGACGTAAACCGCGACGAGCGAGGCGTCGTCGAGATTTGCCTGGATACGCCCTCGAGCAAAGTCAATATCCTGACCGGCAAGGTGGTCACCGAGATCTACGAGGTACTCTCCGAGCTCGATCAAAGCTCGGTGTCGGCGCTGGTGTTCACCAGTGCGAAAGAACGCAGCTTCATCAACGGCGCCCAGCTCATGCTCGCCAGCGCCGTGCAGTCGCCGGAGAGCATCTTCGGGCTGACGCGGCTCTTGAGGCGGACCTACCGAGCCGTGGCCGAATTCGACGCCCCCACCATCGCGGCGGTGCGCGGCGCCTGCTACGGCTGCGGGGTGGAGTTTTCGCTGTGCTGCGACTACCGCATCGCGCGCGACGGAGCCGACACCACCTTTTATATGACCGAGATTGCCGACTACCTGAACGGGCCGGCCTTCGGCAGCACCCAGCGGCTGCCGCGCATGATCGGCCTCGAGAACGCCGTGGGGTTTTTGGTGTGGGGCCACCGGCTGTGGGGCGCGCGCGCCGCCGAGGCGGGTCTGGTCGACCGCGTCCTCGGCGCAGATCGCTTCGACGACCAGGTCGACGCGTTCATCGACGAGGTGCTCGCCGGCTCGGTCGCACCGGGCGAGAGAGTGCGCGAAGACGCCGACGAGATCGACCGGGTGCGCCGGGCGACGCTGGCCGAGGTCGAACCGCTCCCGGCGAGCTACCGACCGCTCTTCGAGGAGTGCCTGGAGCTGCTGGTCCATTCGGCTCGAAAGCCCGGCGCGCTCGACGACGCCGATTCCGAGCGCGAGCTTCAACTCGCCGGCCGCTCGCTGGTCGAACCGCAGGCCGAGGCCGCCCGCTCCTTTTTATATCTGCGCCAACTCGCCGAGCGGGTCTGGGTGCGCCACCTCCCCGAGAACCGCCGGTTGGAAATCCGCGCCTCGGCCGAGCACCCTCAGGCCCGCCGCCTGGCCGACGAACTCGCCGATCGCCGGGTCGCCGGCGTTCGCATGCTCGCCGCCGATGAGAAACCGTCGGCCGACCATCTCAGCCTCAAATTCGTATCGGACAGCTCCACATCCGCCGAGGACACCCCGACGGGTATCGCCCCGGTGGGAGTCTGCACGGAGCCCGTCGGCACCCGGCCGAGCTGGGCCGCCCCGGTGATGGTGCGGCGGCCCTTCGCACCTTTCGGCCTCGAGCGCAGCGAGCAGCGCATCCCCTCGACCGGCACCCGACCGCTGGTCGAGATCGCGATCGATGAACGCCATGCCGACGAAGACGCTCGGCGCCTGATCGCCCCGCTCTTCGAATTCCTGGACGCTGCCGGGTTTTCGGTAGTGGTGAGCACTCCCGACGACGGCTTCGCCTGCGACGCCTTCTACAGTGCCTGCCTCGCCCCGCTGGTCGGTTACGTGGCCGCGGGCGGCGAGCCCGACGAGGTGCATATGACCCTGTCACGCTTTGGCTTCGTGCCTTCGCCGCTGGCCTGGGTCGACTCCGATGTGGATCTGAGCGACCTCGTCGCCCGCCTCCAACAGCGGCTGCCCGATCCGCTTCGCCCGCAGGCCGCCAGCGCCTTGGCAGCGCTGCTCGAAGCCGGCCCGTCCCAGCCAACCGAGGCGACCGAGGATAGCGCCCTCGGCGACGCGGTGATTCTGTCATTGCTGCACGCGGTCCGCTCCTCTCTGGACAGCGGGCTGCTTCGCCACAGTGCGCTGGCTGATTTGATCTGCCGCGAACTCCTGGGCTTCCCGGTCGGCCGGGCCAGCCTCTGCGAATACGCCACGGTCGCGCGCATCGAAAAGATGCTTGGCGCGCCCGAGGCATTATCGCGTTGGTTGCCCGCCTCGGTCTTCGACTCCGCACGAGCCTACGTCGACCAGGGCCGCGACTTTTATCTGTGAGCCCAGCTTTGTTCTCTAAGACCAGCACCTTCCGGGCGCCCGACGGCGCCGCAGTTGAATAGGGAGTACGACTATGAAAGCCGCTCGAGCACCAGGCCCCGACGCAGGCCCCTCAGAGACGCTATGGCGCCGCGACGACGCCTGGGCCGAAGACATTCCCCAGGCCGTTTGGGACGCCATCCCCGACGAGTCGATGAGTCTGCCGGCGATCTTCGCCGAGCGCGTCGACGCCGACCCTGACGCGCCCGCTTTTCACCAGGTCGACCTGCAAGGCGCCGACTTGCGCGCCGAGCCGATCAGCTACGGGCGGCTGCGACAGCGCGTCGAGCGCGCCGCCGCCCGCCTGAAGGCCCGCGGCGTCGAGGCCGGCGACCGGGTGGTCTTCTCCATCGACTCCATCGAGTCCTTTATGGCCTTTTTGCTGGCGTCGATGGGCCTGGGGGCGGTGGCAGTGCCTCTCCCACCGGTCACCGATCTGCAGATGGCTCAGGCGTTTATCGAGCGCATCGAGTCGGTCTGCCGCGACTGTCAGCCACGGGTGCTCGTCGGAGACCTGCCCGAGCGCTGGTCCGAGCTCGATCTCGACGGCGGCATCGTCGAGATTTTCGTCGACGCCGGCGACCTCGGCGCCGAGCCGACCGCCCCGGCACAGCTCGACTTCGATCGCCGACTCGATGAGACCGCCTATCTACAATATACCTCCGGGAGCACCGGCGAGCCCAAGGGGGTGGTGGTCACCCACGCCAACGTCGCTGCCAACCTGCGCGCGACGGCCTTGAGCGGCCACTTCACTGCCGACGACCACACCTTCTCGTGGCTGCCGCTCTTCCACGATATGGGCTTGATCGGAGTGCCGCTTCTGGGGCTATTCATGGGGTTTGCGCCCTATATGATGCGCCCGACCGACTTCATCACCCGACCCGATAGCTGGCTGCGAGGCGTCGAGCAATTCGAGGCCACCTACCTCGTCGCCCCCAATTTCGCCTACGCGATCTCTGCGCGCAAACTCCCCGACCGCCTCGTCGAGCAGTTGGACCTGTCCTCGTTGCGCCTGGCCTTCAACGGCGCCGAGCCCATTGACCACCGCACGGTCAAGGCCTTCTTAGAGCGCTTTGCTCCGTGCGGCTTCGACCCCCAGGCATTCTACCCGGTCTACGGGCTGGCCGAGGCGACGCTGTCGGTGGCCTTTCCCTCGCCCGGCGAGACGGTGCGCTACGACAGCGTCGATCGCGAGGCCCTGGCCTCCGAGGGCCGTGCCCTTCCGGCCGCCCCCGAAGCCGCGTCGACGGCGACCTTCGTCAGCGTGGGGAGGGTGGTGACCGAGCACGAATTGGTCATCCGCGACCTGGACACCGACCAGAGCCTCGGCGAGCGCGAGGTCGGCCAGATTTGTGTGCGGGGCCGCTCGATTTCGCCGCGGTACTTCTCCACCGCCTCCCCCGAGACGGCCGACTCCGACCGCCACGAGCTTCGCACCGGCGACCTCGGCTATGTCGCCGACGGCCAACTATATGTGGTCGACCGCATCAAAGATCTAATCATCGTCGCCGGGCAAAACTACGCCCCCAGCGACATCGAGCGCCACGTCGGCCGCCTGCCCGGCGCGCGCAAGGGCCGGGTCGTAGCGCTCACGCGCACCTCCCCCGATCTGGGCACCGAGCAATTGGTGCTCGTCTGCGAGGTCTCCCCCGGCCACCTTCGCCCGCTCGACCAACTCGCCGACTCCATACGGCGCGTGGTCAAGCGCCACTTTGGCTTGAGCACCACCGAGATCGCGCTGGTCGCTCCGGGTAGCATCCCGAAGACGTCCAGCGGAAAAATCAGACGACGCGCCACCCAGCAACTGCACGAAGACGGCCAGCTCGACTCGATGCTCGAGCCGTCGGTGCGGGTGCGCGAGACGCTTCGCCACCTGCGCAAGACCGGCCAACGCGCCGCCTTTCAAGGGCTGGAGTGGCTGCGACAAAAATCCCCCCTGCCCTAAACCTATTCGTTTTGCGCCGCACACGGCGCCCGCAATCGTTGAAGTGGCACCCGCAGCAGCGGCTGCCACGCAGTTTCAATGAGAGAATATGAAAAGCACTTCTGTTGATCGTTCTCAATCGACCTTCTTCGATCTTCTCACCGCCCGCTTTCTGCCGCCGAACATCGAGGCCGGCAGCGATGGCGTCTTCCGAGCCCGAGTGGTGGTGGTCTTCTCGCTGGCCCTGGCCGTCTGGGCGCCGATCTACTCGGCGATCATGTACGCCCTCAACGGCGACATCGTCGCACCGATCGGCGTGATGATCGGCGCCACGCTGGTCTGCTCCAGCGTCTTCATGCTGCGCCGGGGCGTCCCCTTCCTCTTTCTGGGGAATTGGCTGTCGTTCAATATTTTCTGGATCATGATCTTCGTGGCCGTGGCCGGCGACTTCGGCAGTCCCCCGTTTTTGTGGTTGGCGGTCGTGCCCATGCTCTCGGTGCTCATCGCCGGGATGCGCTCGGGGCTGTTGTGGCTGGCCCTGGTCGTGGTCAGCGCGGTCGTCTTCTACGTGTCCCAGCTCCAGTCGGGCGCGACCCCGGCGGCGCTCGATTCGCGCCAACAGGTCTTCTTCGAGCTGACCGTCTTGGTGGGCCTATACGTGTTGGTCCTGTCGCTGACCCTCGCCTACGAGTCGCTCAAGGAGTGGGCGATCGAGCAGATTCGCCTGCGCGAGGCCCACACCAAGGCGCTGGTGCAAACCGCAGCCGACGGCATCCTGACCATCTCGCCGCGCGGACGAATCAACGAGCTCAACCACGCCGCCGAGCAGCTCTTCGGATTCCAACGCCACGATATCCTCGACGCGCCCTTCACCACCTTGGTGCCCGAGCTCTGCCAGGCTCCGACGCCTTCGGGAGCCGAAGACGAAGACGATGTCGGCGCCGACACAGATGAAACCTCCGACTCCCCGCTGTTCGCCGCCGAGGCCGAACAGCGGGCGGAGGAGAGCAAAGGCGGAATCGACGCCTGGCGCGGCTCGGGCAGACAGACCCACGGGCGCAGGGCTGACGGCGACGCATTGCCCATCGAGATGTCCATCAGCCGCATCGAGAGCCTGGAAGACACCCAAGAACAGGGCTATGTGGCGATCGTGCGCGACATCACCGAGCGCAAGGAAAACGAGCGCCAGCTCAAAGAGGCCCGCGACGAAGCCATTCGCGCCAATGAGGCCAAGAGTTCGTTTCTCGCCAATATTAGCCACGAGCTGCGCACCCCGCTAAACGCCATCATCGGTTATAGCGAACTGATCTACGAAGACCTCGAGATCGACGGGCTCGATCAATATCTGCCCGACCTCAAAAAGATCGGCGTCGCCGGCGAGCACTTGCTCAGCCTGATTAACGATATTCTCGACCTGTCCAAGATTGAAGCCGGCAAGATGGAGCTGTACCTGGAGACCATCGACTTGCACTCCCTTTTGGGCGACGTCGCCTCGACCATCGACCCGGTGGTGTCCAAAAACGGCAACACCTTTTTGGTCGACATCGACGAAGCTCCCGCCAAGATGCACGTCGACATCACCAAGCTGCGCCAGGTGCTGTTCAACCTGCTGTCCAACGCCGCCAAATTCACCGAGGACTCCTCGGTGCGCCTGCACGTCTACGCCGACACCGTCGACGAACGCGAGGTCTGCGTCTTCGAGGTCATCGACCGCGGCATCGGCATCCCCCCGGAGAAGCTCGAGCGGCTGTTTCAGGCGTTTACACAGGCTGACGAATCGACCACTCGGCAATACGGGGGCACCGGGCTGGGCCTGACCATCACGAAACATTTTACCGAGATGATGGGGGGCAAACTCGAGGTGCAAAGCGAAGTCGACAAAGGCTCGACCTTCCGCATCGAGCTGCCCCTCAACGTCGAGCAGCCGACCTCCGAGCCGATGGATCTCGGCGAGGACGACGACGACCACACCGAGAACGAAGCGCTTCTCGCCGACGCCAGCGCGCCCGAGATCTTGGTCATCGACGACGACCCCACCGTACACGCGCTGATGAAACGCTTCCTGAATCGCGAGGGCTACGCCATCCGATCGGCGGGCAGCGGCGAAGACGGCCTCGAACTCGCCCGCACCCATCCCCCGAACGCGATCACCCTCGACGTCATGATGCCCGAGATGGACGGGTGGACCGTGCTGTCCAAGCTCAAGGGCGACCAGGTCACCGCCGATATTCCAGTGGTCTTGCTGACGATCGTCAGCAATAAAAATATGGGCTACGCGCTGGGGGCTTCCGATTACCTGGTCAAGCCGGTCGATCGAAAGCGGCTTTCCTCGGTGCTCGCCGAGGTCACCGACGCCGACGGCCAGGGCCAAGTGCTGATCGTCGAAGACGATGACCAGACCCGCGAGATGATCCAGCGCACCGTCCAACGCCAAGGTTGGCAGGTCCAGACCGCGGCCAACGGCCGCCTTGGCATCGACCACCTGGAGGACAACGCCGCCCCCGACGTCATCCTCCTGGACCTGATGATGCCCGAGATGGACGGCTTCGAATTCCTCGAGACGCTGCGCGCCAATCCCGAATGGATGGACATCCCGGTGGTCGTGGTCACCGCCGCGGACCTCAATACCGAGGAACGCAACCGCCTGAACAACCAGGTCAACCAGATTTTGGGCAAGGGAGCATACTCCAAAGATGAGCTGCTCGCCGAGGTCAGCCGGGCGATTCGCGTTCGTTCGCAGATGACTGGTGCCAATGGCACCGACGCCGACAACGCTCCGGCGGGCGCTTGATCGATACGGCGCAGGCAACCTCAACAACTTATTTTAGCTACCTTGACTTACAAATACCGGAAGGACTCATGGCAAAGATATTATTGGTCGAAGACAACGAGATGAACCGCGATATGCTCGCCCGCCGCTTGATGCGACGCGACCACGAGATCACGCTGGCCCCCGACGGCCAGCAGGCCCTGGACATCCTGGACTCGCAGCAATTCGACCTGGTCCTGATGGATCTGAGCCTCCCGGTGCTCGACGGCTGGGAGGCGACCCGACGGATCCGCAAAAACCCCGACCTCGCCGACCTACCGATCATCGCGCTGACCGCTCACGCGCTCGAAAGCGACCGCCAAAAGGCGCTCGAAGCCGGGTGCAACGCCTTCGAGACCAAGCCGGTCAAGATCAAAAGCCTGCTGGAGACGATGTCGCGCTGGCTGGACACCTGAGCCAACCGGCTCGCCCCCCGCCCTGGTCGATCGATCACCAAGAGCCCTGGCTCTCCATCGACGCCCAGGGCTCTTTGGGATCGAGCGGCTCACCGGCTTGCAGCAACTCGACGGAGATATCATCCGGCGACTTCACGAACGCCATGCGCCCATCTCTGGGCGGCCGATTGATGGTCACCCCGCCGTCTTTCAGGCGCTGGCACACCTCGTAGATATTGTCGACCGCAAACGCCAGGTGTCCGAAGTTTCGGGCGTTGCCGTAGCTATCGGGCACGTCCCAATTATAGGTCAGCTCGACCTGGCCGCCCTCGTCGCCGGGCGCCTGCAAAAAGATCA
>JBKGZI010000062.1:0-19444 GCA_046545675.1 Persicimonas sp. | reverse complement strand
TCTTCGACGCCAGGGACCGCGTCGCTCCTGTTTTGGGCTCTTCGACGCCAGGGACGGCGTCGCTCCTGTTTTGGGCTCTTCGACGCCAGGGACCGCGTCGCTCCTGTTTTGGGCTCTTCGACGCCAGGGACCGCGTCGCTCCTGTTGAGAGGGGCGGTGATTTCTCCGGTTGCCCGCACTTCACAAACTGATAGACTGGGCTTGCGACCATCCTCCTCCCAGAAGTAATCCATGGCGACGCCCAAAGACCAAACCGGCGAAAGAGATCGCGCCGAAAAGATCCGCTCGATGATTGCCGACGATTACGAGCGCATCTCGGCCACCGAGGACCCGTTCATCATTCTCAACTTGGACCGAGATATCACGCTCGACGAGGTGCGCTCGCGCTACGAGCGCTACGAGAAGTTTTATCGCGCCGAGAACTTCCAGCGCTTCGGAGATATGGATCTGACGCGCAAGGCGCTCGATATCCGGCGGGCCATCGGACGCGCCATGGTCGCCATCCAGGCGAAAATGCATGAGTCTGCTGACCGGGCGGCTGCCGCCTCCGAGGAGCAGGCGCCGGTTTTGCCGACCGTCGACGACGACTGCGCCGCGATGGGCGATATCTATTTTCGCGACGGCCTGACCTATCTGAAGCTCGGCGATCTCAACTCCGCCGAAGAATGCCTGCAGCGCGCGGTCGATTACGACCCCAGCCGCGGCATCGTGCTGGCCTATCTGGGCTATACAGAGTTCAAGCTTC
The DNA here is from genome assembly GCA_046545675.1 of Persicimonas sp. GTDB lineage: Bacteria > Myxococcota_A > Bradymonadia > Bradymonadales > Bradymonadaceae > CAYLTX01. The sequence continues at coordinate 18,699 of JBKGZI010000062.1, read as the reverse complement.
GCGGCACCGAGCCGGGCGTGTCCGATGGCGCACAGGGCCGGCTCGAGCGCGCCGCGCGGATGGACCCCGACAACGCCGAGATCTATGTGCTCACCGCGCGATTTGCCATCAATACCAACAACGTCGAACTGGCCAACCAAGCCCTGGACGCCGTCGAAGAGTTGCGCGAGAACCACCCCAAGCTGCGGAAGCTGCGCAAGCGCCTGGCCAACCTTACTTAGCTAGCAACGGCACGTTAGCGGCGATGCGTCAGGCCGACGAGCAGCCCCCAATCATCGCGCCGGCTCCGGTTTCGCCAGTCGCGGTTCGTCCAGCCCGCTTCAATCCCCACCGTCCAACCTAACTCGTCGAAGGCGTAGGTATTCCCAACGCTGAGCCCGACCTCATCGTGTTGGCCACCGTCTCGTATGCCCCAGAAGGCGCGCCCGCCCAGGCCGTAACGGCCTCGTCGCCACCGCGCCTGTGCGAGCTGAGTCAGACCGCGGCCGTGCTCGGAGGCCTCCAGCCCCTGAAATCCCTCGATGAGCGACCAGCCATCGCGAAGAGACGAGCGCCACAGCAGCGGCCGATGCGCCTGGTTTTGAACATCGCCTGACGCCAGGGAGAGCTCGACGCCTCCCAACTCCAGATGTGTACCAGCCGACCACAAAACCGCCTCGCAAAGCTGTTCACAGGCTGCATACGCGCTCAGATCGACACGGGCATCGCCGAGCGACAAGCCGGCTGCTCGAAGCCCGGCGAGCCCCCACGGGCGACGCTCGAGAGCCCCCTCCATGCCACCGCCCTCGTAGAAGATACCCAGCGGGAGCTCGACGCTCCAATCGCCCCCGGACTCCAAGCTCTGGTCGAGCCGGACGCCGGCGAGCGTCCACGCAGGCTCTCGGCGCATCAGGTCGGGCGCGGGTCGGGACGCCTCCGAGCTGCGCGAGAACCCGGCGACCTCACGGACGAGCACCACCGCCGGCTCGAGGTGGTGGTTCAGGCCCGAAAACCGGCCGCGCAGCCCGAGCCCGGCGTCGATCGAGCCGAGCAATTGAACACTCGTATGCACGCCCAGCCCGGGGCCTTCGGAGCCGAGGCCGGTCTGCAGCCAGCCGCGAAGCGCAGGGCGTGCGAAGACCGCGCCTCGCGAGCCAAACGTCCGCTCGACGCCGGTGCGCAGCGTGGTCACGTGCTCGCCGTCGTCCGGATCAAAGAAGCTCGCATGCTCCACGCCGAGATCGGCGCGGACCGAGTGGGCGAGCTGATGGGTGGTGGCCAGCTCGAGGCTCGCACCCAGCACATCCTCTCGGCCACTGCTCGCCAGCGACCGATTGCCCGTCTCGGTGCTCTCGGAGTGCACGAGGCCGAGCCGGAGGTAATGATCCGAGCCCGACAATGAGACGCCGAGCCGGCTGAGGCGCCACGGCCGAAACAGCGCTTGACGGCCGAGGCGCTCGGTCTCCCAGAACGCCTCCTCGCCGATCGCCTCGGCCGAGGCCGAGGCGTGCGTGTACGGCTCACCCCACACCGCATCGCCCACCGCGACCGGGCTCACCCGGCCGGCGTCCGGCGACCAGCGAAGCTGCAGATCGAGCGTGGACGGGTCATCTCGGCGGCCGAGATCGCGCTGACCCAACAAGCCCAGGCCGACGCCGTACCAGCGGCCGGGGGCGACCACGGCCAGCGGCGCGACCCGCCACGGGGCGATCAAATACGAGGCCTGCAGGTCGACGGTGTCGTGGCTCCACAACACCCGCGGCGGCAACAAGCCGCTCACCGGGCCCGCCGTGTCGGCCTCGAAGTCCGTCAAGTAGGGCGCGAGCCCGGCCATCTCGAAGCCGCGCACGCGCCAGCGCTGTCCGTCGAAGGTGGCGAGTTCGACGGTCAGCACCGGCGAATCCGTCGGCTCCTCGGACCAGCAGAGCTCCTCGAAGATTAGGCCGCCGGTCGACGATCCGAGCGTGGCGCTCGCTGCATAGAAGTTCCGCAGGCGCGCGTCCTCGCGCTGCACGGACACCGCCTGGAGCGCGTGTTCTTGGTCTGAGGCCCGCCACTTGTCGATCCGATAGGATTCGGAGCCGACCTGTGCCCGAATGTCCGTCACGAGCACTTCATCAGCGCTTCGCCGGATAGATCCAGCTCGGAGGGTCATCTCGGCGAAGGAAAGTTCGACGCCTTCACAGGAGAACGTCTCGGCCTCCAGCGCACAACGTCGAGCGCGTGCATCACCGCGCGCGCTTTGCCGCGCGAAGCTCTCGGCCGAAAACGCCGCGATGCGTCTGCCCAATTCTTGTAGATCGTCGGGGTCGGGAAGCCAGCCGCCCGGGACGGGCGGCTCGGCAGCATGGGCGTGCGCCGGTGCCGAGAGGGCACCGGCGGCGGCCAGCCAGAAGACGGCCACAGCCAAAAAGAGGGAGCGATACAGCGGACTCATGGCCCGGATTATTCACCAGAGCCGGGCGGGAAGCAAACCTCGCCGTCAACCGGCATCATTGCGAATCAGAACCGCCGGCCACCTGCTCGTCGCTGCCTTGGCCGTCGGATGCCTTATGAGGAAAGTCCAGATAGACGTAGGTGCCGTCGCGGCGCACCGTAGGCTGCTCGAAGGCGTCGAGCTCGATGGTGATCTCGACCTTATTCGAGCCGGCCTTCTTCGCCTCGACACGTTTGACGTTGCGTTTGAAGTAGCTCGTGTCGATAAACCGCGCGAAGTTGCGCGCGGCGATCTTGGTGTCGTCGAGCTCGATCACAACCTTGTGGGCCTGCTTGTCGCGCTCGATCCGGTAGTCGGCGTCGCGGGCTGTCTGGAAGAAGACCCGCGTCTTCTCGTCGTCGGGGCGAAACCCAAGCCAGGTGAGCTGGTTGGAGCCCGAGCTGCTCGACTCCCGGGCACGTGCCAGATGCGCGACCTCATCGCGTGTGCCGGGAATGACCCCGCGATAGAGTTGGTCGATCGCCAGGTCCAGGGTGGTGCGAGGCGCGTTCGGGTCGGACTTCTTTCCCGAAAATACCGAAATCCGGTGGGACGGACCGATGGCGTCCTCTTCTTCGCCTTCGCCTTCGCCCTCTTCGTCGCCTTCTCCTTCGCCTTCGGGCTGGGCTTGCTGATCGTCGCCGGAGGACTGCTCCGGCTGGGCCATACCGGGATACCACGGCTGGGCCGAGTCCGAATCCGAGCTCGAGCCCGATGAGCTGCCTCCGCCCGAGTCCGAATCACCATAGTTGCGTATGGTCTGGGCGTCGGCCGGCGAGGCGAACGCAGTGGCCAACAGGGCCAAGGCGGCCGCGGATGCGCAATATCGAATGAGCCTCATGGTGTACCTCGGGACTGAAAACCCGCTACGGAAAACTTCATGGATGTCTTTGTATCGCTCCCACGACACAGTATCACCCGCTTTGCAGACAGGGCAAGTAAATGGCCGGAAATGGTATGTTCTGGCCAACTTATGCTCGCGCCTGTGGTTTGACAGCGCGCGAGCGCGACTGGTACCGTCCCGCCGATTCGAGTAACTTCGAGCTGCGAACGCGCCCTATCGGTGCGCGAACCAACTGAATTGATTGGATTCTTAGAAGTATTACCCAACTAAACAGAGGTCATCTTATGGCGGATATCACAGTTCGACGCACCCACGGCATGGAGCTCGACGAGGCCAAGAGCAAGGTCCGCGACATCGTCTCCGATCTGCAGAGAGACGCCGACTATATCGACAAGGTCAAATGGAACTCCGACGGGACGGCCGCCGACGTCAAAGGCAAGGGCTTCAAGGGCAACTTCCGAGTCGACGACCAAGAAGTCGTGGTCGACATCGACCTCAAGCTGCTCGCCAAGCCGTTCAAGGGCAAGATCGAGGAAAAAGTCGCCAGCCGAATGGACAATTATTTCGGATGAGCGCGCCACAAAAACACACCACTAATGATTTTAAGAAGTCGAGGCGAGCGCCATGAGCATCAAGCAGCAGACAAGGCGAGCTGGACTCGCTGCACTGGTCGTCACATCACTGGTCGGGTGGCTGGCTCTACCGGCACCGGCTGACGCAGCCGTCCCCAAAGACCTCAAAGCCGAGCTCGCGGGGCACGTCGAGAAAGCCGGCGAAGTCGAGGACATCCAGGCCACTCAGGCGCTGTTGATGCTCCAGGGCCGCATCGGCGGCCAGAGCGCACGCGCTGCGCTGTCCGAGAAGACCGAAGCCGAGCAGGCACGCGAGCGTCTCGGGGCGACGATCGGACTGTGGTTTAGCGGTGATCGCAGCGCGCCCGACACGCTGGTCGAGCAGCTCAAAGACGACAAGAAGCTGTATCTGACGCTTCGCGAGGTCATCACGGTGCTGCCCGACGACAAAGAAGAGTTGCTCTTGATGCGGCTGGTCAAATCCGCCGGGGACCGCCAAAAGGGCGACGTCTTCCGCTATATCGGCCAGCAGCACGGAGCGCTCTATGGGCTGTTGGAGGGCTACCTGACGGGCAAGGACAAGGCGCTGCGCAAGGCCGCCGTTCAGGCAGCCATCTCGACCACGCGCGACGAGGCCGACGACTACGCCGCCAAGATGCTGTCCAGCCACATCGAGGAGATTCGCAGCGACGGGCTCGACCTGGCCATCGCCATGAGACAGCGCCCGGGCGGCTCGAAGAAGGCCCAAAAGACCATCGAAGCGGCGATGGGCGACCGCTCGGATGCCATCGCCGAAAAAGCCGCACATTTCCTGGTGACCCAGGGCCACTCCGGAGCCGCCAAGAAGCTCGAAGCTCAATTGGCCGCCGCAGAAGAGGATGACCGTAAAAAGGAGCTCGCCCGCCACCTCCTCGAGCACGACACTTCTGTCTCGCGAAAGAGCGCCCAGGCGCTGATCGACTCGGAGGACGAGGCCCTCACCGATCTCGGCTGGCAGCTCGCGGCGACCTCGGGCGACGAGGAGATCTTCGCCGAGCTTCGCAAGATGTTTGGCAGCACCCACTTCGACCAACGAGTCATCGCCGCCAAGGCGCTCGGCCGCACCGGCAATAAGGGGGCCATCAATATGCTCAGCAAGGGCTTATTCGAGGGCAACGCCGAACTTCGCCGCCACTCCGCCGAGGGCCTCGGGCGCCTCGGCGAGCCGCGCGCACTCAACGCCCTCAAGAAGGCGCTGACCGGAGAGCGCGACCGCGAGGTCAAGCTGGCCGTGGTCGACGCCGTCTCTCGTATCGACAGCGACGAGTCGCTCAGGCTGCTTCGCTTCCAGGCCACCGCGCGCGACCCCAAGATCAAGCTCGCCGTGGTGCGCGCGGTCCGTCGCCTGGGCCAGGAGGACGGCGCACGCGCCCTCAAGGTGGTCCGCAACGACCGCGACGCGGCCGTCAAATGGCAGACCTTCTTGACGACCCTCGAGCTCGACGAAGACGAAGGCGTCCGGATGTTCGGCAGCGCGCTTCGAAACCCGCCCGACGGCTTCATCGACGATGTCGAGCAGCTCGACAGCTCGGCTCGCACCAAGGTCCTCGCCTATCTCCTCAAAGAGGGCAAAGCCGAGCATCGCGCCCAGGCGTTGGGCACCGCTCGACGCATCGGCGAGCCGCTCTTCGACGTCTTCCGCGAGCTCGTCCAGGACGCCGACACCCCCGACAACACCAGGCGCGAGCTGCTCATCGCGCTCTCCGAGCGCCGACACGCCGACGACGTCGGCCTCTTCGAGCGGCTTGTGCGTGACGCCGACTCCAAGGCCATCAAGCATATGGCGGCGTGGACTCTGGTTGAATATGCCACCAACGACCTCGAAGCGACCTTTCGCGGCATGCTCGGCCACGACGACCCCGCACTCAGCGCGGTCGCCGGCTACGGCCTCGCTGCGATCCACGACAAATGAGTACTGCAGAAAATAAGAGAGTCAGAAAATAAGAGAGTCAGATAGACAGAGAAAAGGCGGCCGAGTCGGCCGCCTTTTCTTTTTCTAACGTTCCGATTTTCTGGCTATCCAACTCTCTCTAAAAGCCGACGGTGAGGCCGAGCGAGGCGCCGTCGGAGCGCGGTGCAATGCCGAAGCTGACCTCCGGGGAGGGCGCGATGTCCTCTTCGCCCGAGTCGGCTGGCGCGCTCTCGGCGCTGCCGCCGAAGTAGCCCTCGTAGAGCAGATAGCCGCCGGCTGCCAGGCCCACCGCGGCGACCGAATAGCCAATCATGCTCATCGTATAAGCCGAGTCCATATCGTCCTGCAGCTTATTTGCGCGAGACGGTGAGGCCGCCGAGCACAGCGCGTCGCCGCAGACCATCGAAGAGGCCTCCGACTCGAAGCTGCCGACCTGGACGGTGCCCACCACGCCCGCCAACAGACCGATGGTGCCGACACCCACCGCCCCCCAGCCGGGCACGATATAGCCCTTGGAGCCTACCGGAGTCGACTCGCTACCGTCCGGTGCCTCGTCGAATTCGAAGCGTACTTTGGAGGCCGAACCACGCTTGAGGACGACTTTCTTGGACTGTTCGCGGCCGTCAGACGTTTTTAAGGTCACCGCATGCTCGCCCAGGGGGAGATCCTCGGCCTTCAGCGGTGCACGGCCGAGTTCCTCGCCGTCGAAACTCACCGTGGGCGCCTCGGCGCCGGTGACCGAGACCTCGAGCTCGCCGACATCGCCGTAGAGGAAGCCCTGAATGACCCCTTCGATGCCGCGTCGGACTTGTTCTCCGTCGCCCTCGACGGTCTCGTCGGTGACCTGGCGGACGAACTCGCCCTCGTCGAAGTCGAACATCTCCAGGGTCAACAAATAGACCCCCTCGGAGTGCTGGACCGAGCCGAAGACGATGCGATCTCCGTCGACAAATTCGTCGAGCCTGCGCAGGCACTCGGTGTTGGCATCTTCGCAGCCCAGCGTCAAAATGAGATCATCGATGCTGACGTCGCCACCGGAGGTCACGTGCATCTCTTCGTGGGCGTCGACATTGTCATGCAGCGCGACGTAGAATTGATCCATGACCTCCTGATCGACGTTGAAGGTCTCGAATTGCAGGATGACGACGCTGGCGCCGGAGCTATCGGCATCCTCCTTGCCATCCTGTGCGAAGGCGGGTAGGGCGAGCATCACGAGCAAGGCCACTAGCCCCGTGGCGATCAGACGCTTCAACATCATGACTCCATGGTTCGACATTCGTCGCGACGCCGCGAACGAAAAGCCTTATAAACAGGTCTCGACGTCGACTTCGGCGCGCGCGCTGTATGCGTATTTAGTTATCTCGAAGGTACCAGCGGTCCAGCAATGATTCAACTCGACTCCATTTCGAAAGCGTACGGCGGTGACCGTCTCTTTGAATCCCTCGATTGGCGACTGCCCGAGCGCTCCCTGGTGGGCCTGGTCGGCGCAAACGGGGTGGGAAAGTCGACAATCTTCCGCATTATCGCCGGCGAGGAGCAGCCCGACCGCGGCCGCGTGGTCATCCCACGCGGGGCTCGTGTGGGCTATCTGCCCCAGGAGGTCACCGAGATCCATCCGGGCAGCGTTGTCGACGTCATCCTCGAGGGCGCACGCGAGATCCTCGATCTCGAGGAGCGCCTCGGCGAGCTCGAGGACCAACTCGAAGAGGCCTCCGGAGAGCAGTCCGAGAAGCTCAGTGGGGTCTACGGCGAGTTGCAGGAGCGCTTCCGCCGCGGCGGCGGCTATTCGCTGCGCGGCAGGGCGCGCCAGATCGCCGCCGGGCTGGGCTTCGAGGAGGAGGACTTCGATCGGCCGATTCGCGAATTCTCGGGGGGCTGGCGCATGCGCGCGTTGGTCGGCCAACTGCTGCTCGCCAGCCCGGACGTGCTGCTGCTCGACGAGCCGACCAACCACCTCGACCTCGAGAGCCTCGAGTGGCTCGAGGGCTATCTTTCCAATTACGACGGCACCATCGTGGTCATCAGCCACGATCGCTACTTCCTAAACCGCCTGGCCGACGAGATCGTCGAGATCGCTCACGGCCGCGCGCGCACCTATAAGGGAAATTACGACGAGTATATCGAGCAGCGCGAGGTGCTCCGAGCCCAATTGCAGGCCGAGCGAGACGAGCAGGAAAAAGAAATCGCGCGTATCGAGGAGTTCATCGACCGCTTCCGCTACCAGGCATCGAAGGCAGCGCAGGTCCAGAGCCGCATCAAGATGCTCGAGAAGATCGATCTGGTCGATGTCCCGCCCGACCCGACCCCCAATATCTGCTTCGAATTCCCGCAGCCTCCCCGCGTGGGCAAACGAGTCGTCGACATCGAGGATGTGCGCATGGCTTACGGCGACAATGTGGTCTTCGACGGGCTCGATTTCCGGGTCTATCGCGGCGACAAAATCGCGCTGGTCGGCCCCAACGGGGCCGGAAAATCCACGCTGCTCAAGCTCATCCGCGGCCATATCGAACCCCAACGCGGCCGCGTCGAGCTCGGCCACCGCGTCGAGATCGCCTACTTCGCCCAGCACTCAGTCGACCAGCTCGATACCAGCCGCACCGTCCTCGAGGAGATGGAGGCCACCGCCTCGATCGAAGCGTTTCCGAATATCCGCTCGGTGCTCGGGGCGTTTAGCTTCTCCGACGACTCGGTCGACAAGTCGATCAACGTGCTGTCAGGCGGCGAGAAGAGCCGGCTGGCGCTGGCCAAGATGTTGCTCGAGCCGGCCGGTCTGCTCCTGCTCGACGAGCCCACCAACCACCTCGACATCGCCTCCAGGCAGATGCTCGAGCAGGCACTGCAGAACTTCGCCGGCGCGTTCTGCGTCGTCTCTCACGACCGCTACTTCCTCAACGAGATTGTCGAGAAGGTCGTCCATATCGAGCGCGGCGACATCACCGAATACGACGGCGACTTCGACTATTATAATTGGAAGCATTCCCAGCACGAACAGGCCCGGCAGGCTCAGCAAACCGGCGCCCAGCCCGACGCGGGCGCAGGGGGCCAACTGAGCAAAAAAGAGATCCGCCGGCGCGCCGCCGAGATTCGCAAGGAGCGTGACGCGCAGACCGGCCAGCTCAGGGCGTCACTCGAGAAGCTCGAGGCACGGATCGAGCAAACCGAAACCCGCCACGACGAGCTGCAAACAGAGCTCGCCCGCCCCGAGACCTACGAAGACTCCGGGCGGTTGGCCGAGCTGAACAAGAAGTTTGGGAAGGTCGGCGAGAAGCTCGAGCGCTTGATGCTCGAGTGGGAAGAGCTCGCCGCCGAGCTCGAGGAGATCGAGAGTCGGTTCAACGCGCGCGAAGAGGCGCTACGCGACTGAGCTGCCGAATTGTCAGGGATGGGCGGCGACGGTCTCGGCCGCTTTGGCGCGTTCGGCGTTGACGTCGAAGTATTTGCGCAGCGCCTCACTGGCCGCATAGCTGCCCTTGATGCGCCAACGCGGCGTGTTGCAGGCCAATCCGCCCACACCGACCGACTGGCCGTCTGCGTTGCGTCCAAAGCCGACAAACCACGTAAATCCGAGGTAGGGGTCTTTATTGGACAGTGTGCCGGTCTTGCCGCCGACTTCGAGATGGTTCGGGAACCTGCGGCTGTGCGAGAAGTATTTGCGCGCCGTGCCGTACTCGGCGGTCCCCTGTAGCAGCTCCGCCAGGGTGCGTGCGGTCGACTTCGCCATCACCCGCCGGAACACCTTGGGCTCGAATTCGTAGAGCGTATCTCCGGAGGGCCCGACGTAGGCGTCGATGAGGGTAGGGCGCATCATCACGCCGTCGTTGGCCACCGAGGCGCCGATCATCGCGCCGTGAAGCGGGCTCAGGTAGGTATGCCAGAAACCAGCCGCCGTCCGAGCCCGCTCGAAGGGGTCGTCGAGAATGTCGGCGGTGCTCATTTCGACCGGAAGCTCGAAGGGGATCTCGGTATTATAGCCGAACCGCTCGGTCCACACCTCGAGGTCCTCGCGCTCGAGCTTGTGGTAGCTGAGCTTGGCCATGATCGAGTTGATCGACCACGCCAGGGCGTCCTCGAGGTTGGCACACTTCGAGTCACGCGCCGGGCTGCCCTTGATATTCATCTCGGTCAGACTGCTTCGGCCGCCGTGATAGCAGACGTCTTCATACGGGTCGACGCCCTCGCTCTCGATGAGCGCGGCCGCGGTGATGATCTTGAAGACCGACGCCGACGGCGCGTTGCTCTTGCGAGCGATGGCCGGTATTGCCGGCTCCTGTTGCGAGTGGCTGACCATCGCCAGCACGCGTCCGGTCGACGGCTCGACGAGGGTGACGCCACCGTGGGGCACCTGGTTGTTGGCAAAGACCTTCTCGAGGTGGTCTTGAACATCGGGATCAATCGTCAGGTAGACCTCGCCGCCGTTGGGCAGCGACTGGACGAGCTTGTCGCCGACCCGCTTGGCCTTGCTGATATCCAGGCCCGCCGCGTCCCAGTCGGCCGGGATCATCTTGTCGACGACCGGCTCGAAACCCCGAGCCGCCTTGGCGACCGAGCGGGCACTGCGGCGCGCCGAGCGCTGTGCGCCGGCGTTTCCGTCGGGATCGAGCTGGCGGAGAGCACCTTCGGTGGCTGCGGCGCGCTCGGCGGCGCTCACCGCGCCGTCGACCCGCGACTTCGGCGGCTCGTCAGCGCCGGCGCTAAAGGTGGTCAGCGCGACCGCCAATGCCGAGAGGCCGGCGGCGCAAAGGGCGAAGCGAAAAAAATCCGGTTTTGATTGTTCTTCTATATCATTCATCGTCTATTGATTTTCGTCGCGTCGGGGTGGACGGTCAAGACCCTTGTCACTTCGGCGCTCTCCCAGGCCGTCGATGAGCACGCTGGGGTCACACGGTCTACGTGGCACACGTTGTTGCACAGTGGTTGTACGACATCTGGCGGCATTGTCAATTTTTCGACTCGGAATCTTCGTCGATATCAGTCTGTTTTCCCTTGACGAGCGGGCGACCTTTGACTATCCATCTCGCTCCCGCGGGCACGGGCAAACTCGATTCTTTGCACAGGGCCCGTTTTGTGGCTACGTAGCTCAGTCGGTTAGAGCGAGCGGCTCATATCCGCTAGGTCGGGGGTTCGAATCCCTCCGTAGCTACTGAAAACCCCGACTGCCGATGGGCAGTCGGGGTTTTCTTTTACGCGCGTATCCATTTCGGAGGGACGAAGCGAATCGGTGGCTACGCCGGCTTGCAGCCACGACGAGTGCATACTAGGCTAGTGTAGAGCTTGACTTCCACGTCACGTCTTCATCCCACAGGACGCACCAACTATGTCCGAGAACATCGAGGAAGTTCGCCAGAAGATCGACCAGAAATATGCCGGTCTCGAAGAGCAAAGCTATTATGAATTGCTCGACCTCGACCCGGAAGTGCCGATCGACGAGAAGTCCGTGCTCAAGCAATTTCGGCTCATGGCCAAGCAGTGGCACGCCGACCGGTTCAGCGGCTACGATCTCGACGGCGAGTACCGCCAGAAAGTCCAAGAGATCTTCGCGGCCCTCAACACCGCCCAGCAAGTGCTGTCCGATGAAGAGAAACGCGCCGACTACGACTTCGGCCTCCAGGCCGGCGACCAGAATATCGAGGCGATCATCGACGCGGAGGGCGCGTTTCGTCGCGGCAAGAATATGCTGCAGACCGGCAGCCACCACGGTGCTCACGAGCAATTTCAGCGCGCCTACCAGCTCAACCCCGAAGAAGACGAGTACCGAGCACACGTCTTGTATACCGAGTACCTACAGATCCCCAAAAACGAAGACGGCACACCGCTGAAGCGAACGCGCGCGCTCGAGATCTATGAGACGCTCGACGAGATCACCGAGAAGCGTCCCGAGGACGACGCCGTCCTGACCTTTTTGGGCGTGGTCGCCCAAGGGCTGGGCAAGACCGCCCAGGCCAAAAGGCTCTTCAGCCAGGCGCTTCACCACAATCGACAGAACGTGGTCGCCAAGCGCCAAAAGCGGCTGATCAACATGCGCGAGGAGCGCGAGAGCAACAAAGGCTTCTTCGAGAAGATTATGGACAAGTTCCGCTCCTAACCGAATCGCCCGGTGTCTCCTCCAGATACCGTCCGCATACGCTCCATCTAATCGCCCAACGCATCGAAGCCTGCCGGCGCGGCGCTTCTACAGCCTTTGCGTCCGATAATATATATTATGTAAACTCACGATATTGAGCCTGAATATTGAAAAACCCGGCCGCTTCCACGACCGGGTCTCCCAATTCCCTCTCCAGCTTCTCGCTGTTGACTCTCAGCAGTTGCCTTTCCTCGAGCCCCAAGCCTCAATACCCGTCGTACATCTCGAGGCGGTCGCCGACGATGAGCTCTCGCTTGGAGTCGATAACCACCGCCGTCGAGTAATTCTCTCGCACGTCCAGCACGAGCACCTGGCCCACGCGGGACCACGGCACCTTGGGGTCGAGCTTGCCGTCGACTCCCTTATGCAGTCCTTCGTAGCGCTGGTAGACGAAGAAGCGGTTGCCGGTTCGCACGTCGTCCTGGGCCCCTTTGTTCAAAAAGACGTACGCGTGCTCCCCGAACATGCTGCCCGGGTTGAGCGTGTCGACAATGGTGGCCACCTCGTCGCTATCCGCCTTGGACTGCTTGACGGCCTTGAGCTGGCGCTCGTAGGGAATCAACAGGTCGCCGCGATACATCTCGTGCCAGCTCTGGGTGATTTTGATCTCGTCGTAGGCATCGTCTTCGGTCCTGGTGACCACGACCTCGCCGAGCACACGATATTTTCGGGCGATCACCTTCTCGTCCTCGTCGTCTTTTAACGTGCCGATTTCGCGGACCACCGCAAATCGGTCGCCCTTGGCGACGTCGCCGGCCTCGCGCATCTCGGTGCGCTCTTCCTTTTCAAGCTCTTCTTTTTCCTTGTCGGTATAGGCGTCCTCCCCCCAGCCGACCCAGGCGGTGTCGTGCTCGGCGAGCATGGCAGCTTCCTTGCGCGAGGCGGTGATTCGGCCGACATATTCCGGCTCGTCGGCGGTGATATAGCCGCCCAACTGCAGGAACATACCTCGGTTGATATCTTCGGTGGCCTGGGACTCGCCGCCGCCCTCGGCGCCGGCGTCCTGGCTCTGATCTGCGCTGGCGCCCGTGGCCTCGGAATCCTCACGCAGGTAGACGATATCGCCCGGATAAATCCAGTGCGGGTTGGTGATGTGGGCGTTGTGGCTCCACATCCGCGGCCATTCGTAGGTATCACCGTAATAACGCCCGGAGAGATCCCACATCGTGTCGCCATCGTTGACGACGTGATAATCGGAGTCACCGCCATCGCGCTGATTGACCTGGGCATCGGCCGTGGAGACGCCGCCGACGAGCAGTGCCGCCGCAGCAGCGACACCGACGAGGGTCTTTTTGAGATGGAAAACCGTCGACTTCGAAGCCATTTGCCGCCTCTGAGACTTCCGTGATTGACCACTATTAAACATAAACCGAATCCTTACCGTGGGTGACGCCACCCGGCGGGCGTGCGCCTGACTGAGTCTGATTGGCGATCAGTTTTTCATCTCCGCGAGCTTCTGAGCTCCGAGTCGCCCGGCGTTGGTCGCCGGGTAGCGATCGGTCAGCTTTTCGAGGAGTTCGCGAGATCGCTCCGGGGTGCCCAGCCGCTCGAATGCCAAGGACATCTTGAGCATCGAGTCGGGCACTTTGTTGCCGTCGGGCTGCTCGCGCAATACGCGCTTGAAATAATCGGTCGCCTTCTCGTAGTCGCCGAGGCCGAAGTGGCACTCACCGATCCAGTACAAGGCATTGTCGATATAGTTGGGGTTGGGGCCGGAGCCCAAAAATGCGCGAAAGCCTTCGAGCGCGTCAGCATAATCGCCGCTCCGATAATCCGCCAGCGCTTGCTTGTAGACGTCGAGCGGCTTGTCGAGCTTCTTGCCGGCGGCCTCGGAGTCACCCTTCTTGGTGTCGGAGTCCTTATCCGAGGTCGAGAGCTTTTCGTTGGTCACCGGCGCCTGGGCTTTGCCGTTCGAGCTCTTCTTGGATCTCGACGGCTTGCGCGATTTCGAAGGAGCTTCGCCCGAGAAGCGCCGGAACTCATCTTCGCCGATCACGACGTGCTCGCCATCATCATCACCCTCGACGACCAACCTCTCCGCCGGCTGTTCCTCAGCGTCGGCCTTGGACGAGCCCTCGGAGCGGCGGCCATCGTCGTCTTCTTCCCCGCCCTGTGCAGCCGACAGCGGGATGCGGGTGACATCGCGGTTGGAGCGCCGCCGAGAGCCGCGCTCGTCCCGATCATCGTACGCGTTGCCGTCACCATAATAGGATTCGGGCGCGGGCGCGGGCGCCTCGGCACGCTCCTCGGGCTGCTGGAGGTAGCCGCCGCGCTTCTTCATATACCCCCTGCGTTTGAGCGCGATGCGGTTTGATTCAGTCATATCCTGCAACAAGAAGATCTGATCTTCGAGCTCCTCGATGCGCACGTTGAGCCGACCGTTGATCCGCTCGACCTCTTCGAGGCGCGATTCGAGACGCTCCACATGCTGCTGCTCGACCTCGGCGTCCTTCTGATCGGTCTGCTGATGGGCACACCCGGCGCCAAGGGTCAGGCTGCAGATGGCCGGCACGACGATCGCCCGCAACGGTGCTCCGACGAGGAGCGACTTGTGTAACTTCCACTTCAAAAAGTCCTCCTCATCGACGGCGCAACCACAAAGGTCGGGCCGCGACCGGTATTCAATGGCTGGTTTTGGTGCATGATTCGACTGACAACATCGCCAGAGTTCAGCGGTTTCTGAGTATTCTGCTTCACTGAGCCGATGCTAGCATGGGAGTTGGGGGTGTCAAGAAAATGCCTGTAATCGCGTGAGTCCGTCGGGCCACTGCTCGTATGTTTGCAATAAAGCTTTGAAATCGCATCGATGTTTCGCATAGTATAAGGCGTCTGTGGCAAATCACGCCAGAAACTTATAGATTTTTATCTATGTGCGCGCCGATTGCGCCTTGACCAGCCGCGGGTTGTCGATGGAGGCTGTCATTGTGATAGATCAAATACGAACCGAAAGTGCCTGCCGCCCGTCAAGTGCAGCTTTTGGGCAAACGATGCTGAGACTCGAGGAGTCCCTAGAATGCTGAATGTTCGACGTTTAATGACTGTGGTGATGATCGCCCTGCTCGGTCTCGGCGTCGGTGTTGGATGCACCGACGACCCGGCCCAAGCAAATAACGCCAATAATGATGAACGCGTCGACGGTGATCCGGTCGAGCCGCCTGATAACGGTGAGTTGATGCATGTCGACCCATGCACAGACAGCCAGTCAAGCTGCTTGGTGTCGATGACCTTCAACGAAGCGCACGACGTCCAGGCAAAGCTGGTCGATCCCGAGGGACAGCCCGTCGAGGACGCCCTTGTCACCTTCGAGGCCGACTTCGACGACACCGAGCTCTCGTTGACCGCAAGCACCGCCTACACCGATGAGGACGGCATCGCCACAGTCAACGTGGCCGCCGGCGGAGAAGTCGGCTCCGGTGAACTCGTCGCCAAGACCGACTCGGAGAGCATCGAGCCGATTAGCTGGGTGCTGAGCGTCTCCTCGAAAGATAAGGCCAGCTTTACCGTTGCGCCCGACCACCGTGGCACCGAAGAGATCAAAGACCTCGACGTCTTTATCTTCCCGGAGGACGTCACCTGTGATGACCTCGCGGCCAACCCGGCTCAGACGGCTGTGGCTCAAAAGCCCGGACGCGTCGAGGCCAACGGCAATATCCCCCCGGTGCCCTTCCCGGATCGTGCCAACGGCGAGACCTACACGGCTGTGGTTCGCGCCATGGCTCTCGACAATGACACCGTCGAGGCGGCCTATGGCTGCAAAGATGACAACCCCACCATTGAAAATGGCCAGCCGGTCGAGGTCACCGTTCCGCTCATCGACCACCTGCCCGAAATCGGGCCGATGGGCGACAACACCCTGGCCGAATACAAGGTCACCCACGACTTCGACCTGACCGGCGCCCTGCCCGACAACGTCCGCAATATCGTCGAGCTCATCGGCCGATTGGCCACCGACCCGGGAAGCTTCATAGTGGGTTGCCCGGACGACAGCAACGATTCCGACTGTCCGGCGGGAAGCCCGGGGCTTGCTCAAATCCTGGTCGACTTCCTGCCCGATGGTGAGCTCAAAGACGCCATCGAGAGCTTTCTCGAGTCGAGCATTGGCAACTCACTTGTGCGCGATGCCATCAACGACATCGCACAGAATTGGTTGGATGATAGCGCCCCCGACTGGCTCAACGACACCGTCGACATCACCGCTGATATTTATAAGTCGATTCGTCGCTTCCGCGTCGAAGGCGTCATTCGGATCAGTGACTCTCCCGAAATCACCGTCGACGACGACACCGGCGAGGTCATCGGCGTACTGCCCGAAGCCGCCGGCACCCAGGTCTGGAACGACTTCATCTTCTTCTGGAGCCGTGGCTGCGAGAACGCTACTGACTTCGACAGCTGTGCACAACGCTCCTTCGGTGCCTCACAGCTCGATATGGGCGCGGTTGAAGGTGAATTCGACGGCACTCAATTCGGCTCCAATGAGCTGAGAATCAACCAGCACACCCTGTCGCTGAATTACGGCGCCTTGCTGGTTGCCATCGTCGAGAGAGTCGTGCTGCCCGAGATCTTCGGCAACTCCTGCGGCAGCAGTGAGAATCTGCCCTGTGATAGCCTCGAGCTCGCCCTCAAGGAGATGATCGACTGTGATGCTGTGGCGAGTTCGGTCAACAGTGATTCAGGTAGCAGCACCTACCAGATCACCTATGATCTATGTGACAACTTGATCGACCAGGCCGGCGACCAACTGCGCGATTACGCCTCGGAGAACCTGGTCGCTGACGGCGACGAAGTCTTCCGCATCGGCACGGGTGACAACTGCACCATCTCGCAGCCCGAGAGCTATCCGCCCGAGTGGCCCAACGAGCCGCTCCCCTACATCCAGCACCTGGGTGGAGAGGACGAGGAGATGCATTGCGACTGGGACGTACGCATCGAGTTCACCAGCGACTACACCGCCGAAGTCGACGGCAGCTTCTGGGGCGAGCGTAACCAGTAGGACCTCATTCCCAGCAGGACCTAGTTCATAGGACCTAGCTCACCGATCACAAAAAGCCCGGCTCCCTTTCGAGGGAGCCGGGCTTTTTGTTGGCATGGATGTTTGGCGTCAACGTGAGCCGGTGATCTCGATCCCCATATTCTTGCAGGTGAATACGAGCACCTCGAGTTCGGTATTGCTCATATGCTCTTCGGGCAGCGCCTTCCTAATATCGTTCCAGCTCAGCTCGCCCTGCTCGAGGCCGAGCTTGAGCAACTCTCGCTTGCGGCCGTGAAAGTCGGTCGATTTCGGATCTTCAAACTCTTCTTCGTCTTCGCTCATAACGCACTCCACTCTTCGGACCTCTGAGGTGACATCGAGTGCGAAGCTAAGCACTGCGGCGGCATTTGCAATCGCGGCCATGACGGGCGCTCTTCGCCGCACTCTCAGCGGTTTGTCAGCAGGCTGTCCGACTCGAGGCCGAGCGTCTCGAAACACTCGCCGAGCAAGTAGATGGAGCCAAAGACCAGAATAGCAGACCCCTGGCCGGCCGCGTCGACCACCGACTGTGCGCGCTCGAGCATCTCGGCGCACGTTCCGGTCGCGCGATGATCCTTTGAGGCCAGCGCATCCGCGAGCTGCTCGGCAGACGCGCTTCTCTCGGACGCGAGCACACAAGCAAAGACCGGCCATGTGGCCGATAGGCGTGCGAAAATACCGGGCACGTCTTTATTTTTCATCGCGCCGCAGACCACCGCTCCGATCTCCAAGCCGCGCTCCTCGAGAAAGTCGAAGAGGACGGCCGCGCCGTCGGGATTGTGGGCTGCATCAAAGAAGTAGGCACGCGAGCGCCCAGCGCCGCCGGCTCGGGGCGTCTCGATGATGCGTCTGTCCAGCCGGCCCGGCCAGCGGCTCGCCCGCAGGCCACGGATGGCTGCATCGGGCGCGAATGACTCGCCCAGAAACCGCCGCGCGGCCTGGGCGGCGCAGGCCGCGTTCCACAGTCGGGTCGGCGGCTGGGGTTGCCCCGTAACATCGACTTCGGCCCCGTCAACTCTCGCCCACGGAAGCTCAGCGGCGCGCGAATCGCCCGTTGCTGCGTCATCGAAAGCGACGCCGTCGGCCGTGGCCCGGAAATGACGCCCGTAAAACGAGGCATCCATGGGCGCGAGCCCCTCGAGCGTCTGCTGGGCCGCCGGATAGGCCTGCCGGCCGACCACCGCCGGCCGGCCGGGCCGGAAGATGCCGGCCTTCTCCGCGGCGACCGATTCGACGTCGTCTCCGAGATATTCGGTATGATCGAGGGCCACCGAGGTGACGACGCTCAGCTCGGCCGGAAGCGCGTTGGTCGCATCCAAACGGCCTCCCAGGCCCACCTCGTAGACGCCGACGTCGACCTGGCTGCGCGAAAAGCCGATGGCGGCCATCACCGTCGTCAACTCGAAGAAGGTCAGCTGCGGGCGCTCATCGCCCGGCCCGCCGTAGCGCTCCAGCACGTGCCGGCCTATCGAGTGGACCTCGCCGACGGCCATGAGTCGGCCGTCGACGCGAAACCGCTCGCGCAGGTCGATGATATGTGGGCTTGTGTACAGCCCCACGCGAAAGCCGTGAGCCTGCAAGATGGAGGAGAGAAAAGACGCCGTCTCGCCTTTGCCGTTGGTCCCCGCGACGAGGATACAGCGGTGGGTGCGCTCGGGGTGCCCCTCGAGCTCGAGGGCGCCGGCGACCGCATCGAGCCCCAACTTGATGGCGAATTGATTCTGGGCGTAGAGCCTGTCGACGAAGCC
>JBKGZI010000061.1:0-19476 GCA_046545675.1 Persicimonas sp. | reverse complement strand
GGGGGGTGAGGTGCGCGTGGAGGGAGCGCTCAGGAGGGGCGCTCTTCGCCGGGTCCGCCGGACTTGCTCTGCTCGGGGATGCTCGACTTGACCGGGCCTCGGCTCGGCTTGGAGTAGTCCGACCAGGTCTTGCCGTTTTTGGGCAGGCTCTTTTTGATCTGCTGGCTCTTCTTCTTGCTCAACTTCTTATTTTCCTTGTCGACGTCCTTGAAGGATTTCGACTCGCCCTTGGTGTCGGTGTGCTTTTGGCCCTTGGAGCTTGTGACCTGCTCGACCGGGTCCTCGATATACTCCCACTGCTCGCCTTGGGCCCACGGGCCCTGCCCCTCATTCCACGGGCCGCGCACGTCCTCGCCGTTGGACAGATTGAAATACTTGTGTGTGTAGCGCGGATCGCCCTTGAGCACGCCGGGCGGGAAATCCTCCTCCATATCGTCGAGCGCCGCCCGAAACATATTCATATGCGAGATCTCGCGGGTCATCAAAAAGCCCAGGGTGTCCTTGACGTCCGGATCGTCGGTGTATTGCATCAGATATTCGTAGACGATCTTCGCACGCGACTCGGCGGCGATATTCGAGCGCAGATCGACGGTCGGATCTCCGTTGGCGTTGACATACGAGCCCGACCACGGGGTGCCCTGGCTGTCGGACAGCTTGGGTCCGCCGCCGGTGAGCACCAAAAATTGCGGGTCCATGACCGCCTCGTGGATGAAGTCCTCCTTCATCCCCTTGCCGCCGCCCATGATGCTCTTCCACTCCACGGCGTTGGCGGCGTCTTTGAGCTCGCCGTTGATCCCGTCGAGCAGCATGGTGATCAGCGCCCCGACCACCTCGAGGTGGCTCATCTCCTCGGTGGCGATGTCCATGAGCATGTCGTATTTTTCGGGGAACGGGCGCCGGCAGCTAAACGCCTGCACGAAGTACTGCATGGCGGCTTTGAGCTCACCGTTGGCGCCGCCGAACTGCTCGAGCAGAATGCTCGCAAAGCGGGGATCGGGCTCGGAGACGCGCGCATCAAACTGCAATTCTTTGACGTGACAGAACATGTTCTCTCCTCAATTGAAGTGGTGAAGTCGACGAATCAGTGCGCTTTTCCGCCCACAGATGGGAACATCGTTACCACTATCAATCCCGTACGAACGGGTGGAGAGACTCGAGGCCAGGTCGCAGAAAAGCAGGTCAGCCAAACGCATTATCGGCCCGGGAATGGCCCAAGAAACCGGTCTCGAATCGGGTGCCAAAAAACCTAGACGTGACGCCGCCGAGGTCAACCGGATGGCAGAAATGGAGAACCAAGAAACGACACCAGGGACGATGTCGAGCCCGTAAATACTGGCTAACATCGTCCCTGGCACCATGTTGAAGTGCTCAGTTTTTGGTCCGGCTTATAAGAACATCCGGTAGCCGATGACCGCGTTGAGCGAGCCGGTGTTGGTGTCGCGCAGGATGAAGTTGTCGACCGAGGCGTAGCCGAATTGGACCTCGGCGAGGATCGCGCCGGGGCCGACGAAGAAGTCGGCGCCCAGGGCGGCGTAGCCGCCGAAGTCGGTGTCCTGCTCTTCGTAGTCGCCAAAGTCCTCCCCGTCCGACTCACCGGAGATATCGGTCTCCCACAGATACATCCGCGCGCCCAGCGCGCCGTAGGGCACCACCAGGTCGCTTCCGACATCGAGCCGGTACAAGCCGCCCAGCGTCAGGATGACCTGGTGCATCGTCATATCGTAGCTCCAGGTGCCGTCGCCGGGCAGCCGCTCGTCGGGGCCGGCCTCGGTCTCTTCAGCGCTGGGGCCGGCGTATTGGCCGCTCAAGAAGACCTCGATGCTGCGATCGAGCACCGGCAGCGTGTAGCCGATCTCGAGTTCACCGGCGAAGCCAGTGTCGAAATCCGAGGAGAGCTGCGGGAAGCCTGCGCCGATCTTGCCGCCGATGACCAAGCCCAGCCCGGCGATGCCTCCTTGTTGATAAATCAACCCATCGGCGTCAGCGGTCTCGACCTCGGCGCTGGCGTCGGCCTCCCCAGGAGGTGCTTGGTCCTGTTGAGCGAAGGCCGCGGTCGGCGCGAGGGTGAGCAATGCGGCTACAAAAAACATCTTTATAGAAGTGATTCGCTTCATTTGAATTTCTCCATTCTTAAATTGGCCCGCAGCCGCCGCCGGCCACAAAGCCGGCGGCGGCCGCGGACTTGGTTCTCGTCCGCTTCATTATGCGCCGACGAGAATTACTTGACCGTCTGCTCGACGACATCCAGGGCGTTGTTGTTGCCATCGCCGCCACCGGCGATGAAGAAGAACGCGCTCTCCTGGGCCAGCGCCGGCCAAACGCGCCGCTCCTGCAGGGTGCCGTCGCCCAGGGCGTCCCAGTTGGCCACATCCGGACCGGGGGTAATCTCGGCGGACTGGTCGTTGCCGACCAGATCGGCGCTCGCGCCGCCCATGATGAATAGGTAGTCATTGGCCGCGGCGCCCACAGAACCTCCCCGAGCCAGGTTGGGGCCGTTTTCAGCGTCAAACGTATCCGCCCCGGCGGCGCTGAGATCGCCATCGGTGCTCGACGCGTCGAGGAATCCCGAGGTGATCTCGCCGGTGGCTTGGCCGTTGCTGGCAAATCCGGTGCCCACGAAGAGGTAGGTCTCGTCGGAGGCCACATCCCCGCTCTCGCGGTCGGTGACTGCCCAGGCGACAAGGCCCTCTTTGGCCGCGCCGATGTCACGGCTCCCAGTGGTCCATGCCGAGACCGTCTGACTGCCGTCGGCGGCCACATCCACCGTCGCCCACTCGTAGCTATCGAGCACATCGCCGGCGGCGTCCCGGCCGCCAAAGGCGTATAGGAAGTATTGGCTGGCGTCGTTGGGGTTCTGGACGGCCACCGCGGCGTGTCTGGAACGTGCGGTATTGAGCTGCGAATCGGTCATATCACGCCACTGTCCCAACGAGCCGGAGCGAAGCGGCACTTCGTCGGCGGTGACCGAGTCCTGAGCGTCGTCGGTGTAGGTCGTATTGGAATTGCCGCTGACTTCCGCCAACAGCTCGACGTCCCCGGAGTCGCCATCGGCCGCCTCGGTACGGTAGATGCGGTAGCCGTCGGCGCCCGGAACTTGATCCCAGGTCAGCGTCAAGATGATATTGTCCGGGTTGTCGGGCAGTTGCACGCTCAACAGCTCGCCGGGCAGCGACTCTCCGCCGGGGTTGTCCGGATCGGTGTCGGGGAAGGTGGCCGCGACCTTATAAGACCACAGCCCGCCTTCCAGGCCGGTGGTGCCGTCGCCAAGCTCGGCGTCGAGGTCAACCACGTCGGGGCCGGCCAGCGGGTCGAGGATCTGAGCGCGATACAGCGTGTCTTGGCTATCGGTGCCGTCGCTCCCGCCGATCAAGTAGATGTACCGGCCGATGATCGTCGTCGATAACAGCGTACGCGCCTCGGGCAGGCTGTAGCGCTGGTCAAACCAGTTGCTCAGCGCGCCAAAGACGCCCACGCGCGCCGACTCGACGCTGGTCTTGGCGTTGGCTTCAGTGCCGTCATCGCCGCCCATCGCGTTCAAGAACCGGCTGGTGGCCGTCGGACGGCCCGCCTCGAGTCCCAGGCCTCGCCTGGCCTCCTGCATATTGCTGGCGAACGACGAGGGGAACAGGTTCTGTGCGGGCTCTTTGACCGAGACCGCCGAGAATTCGAAGGATGCTCCATCCGGATTGATCACGCGCACCAAGCAGACGTTGCCCGACGAGACATTGCCCATGTCCGCGGTGATGTCGATCTCGGTGGAGGTGACGTTGTCGGTGGTGATCGGCGGTGTCGACGTCGTGCCGTTCAAATCACAGGTGAACTCGACGGTCGCTCCGCTCTGGAAGTCTTCGCCGAAGACGGTCGCCGAGGTGGTGTCGCCGGCGTCGAACGAGCCGGGCTGCACGCCAGTAATAAGTGGCGGCTCCTCGACAGTCACGGTCAGGCCTTCGGTGAGCACGCCGACGTCGCCGCCGGGGTTGACCACGATGAGGTCGTAGGTGCCCGAGGCGAGCCCGCCGGGGACGACCGCGCTGAGCGTCTCATCGTCCTGGAACTCCACGGCGCGTAGCGCAGTGGCCACGGCGCCGGCCTGGGCGGGGTTCGGGTTGAGATAAACGCGCGGAGTCTCCTCGAACTTCACGCTCGAGGCCGGATCCGCCTCGATGGTCACGCCGGTGGATATCGTCGAAGAGACGAACGCTGGCTCCACCGATTCGAGGTCGATGGTCGCGTCTTCGGTGATCGTGATCGCGTCTTCGAGCTCGCCCGAACACCCGATATCACTGGTCACGCGCACGTCGTAGACGCCGGGATCGACGTCTGCGGGGATCGTGCCCAGGATGCGGTTAACGCGTGTCGGGCTGCGTACGTTGGTCAGCGCGGTGGCCGTACCGTCGTCAGCGACAACCTCGACGCTGGAAGCCTCGGCGGTCAGGCCGGTGGTGAAGATGGTCGCCTCGATGGCGATCTCGTTGTAGACCACCGGGGGATCGACGAAGAAGACCAGCGGGGTCGGGTCGACATCCACGGCGTTGGGCAGGGAGCTCTCACAACCCGGGCCATTCTGGACGGTGACGTCGTGCGTACCGGCCGGCAGCCCCGAGGGATACTCCGCTTCGATGGAGCTTCCGTCGTCGGCCACCGTGACGGTCGAGGCGTCGACGCCTCCGATATTGACCGTCGCTCCCGAGGCAAATCCGGAGCCGTTGATGGTCAGCGTCTCCGGCTCGTCGCTGCAAATATTGGGCGGGTCGACCCCGGTGATCGTCGGCGGCTCGACGACCGCGAAGACCTGGCTGCTGCTCAGGTCACAGGCCGAGTCACCGGGGTTGGTGATCTCGATCTCGATGCCGCCGGTCGTCGAGGTGTCCGGGTCGATCTCGAGATCGAAGGAGGTACATGCCTCGACGGTCTCGCCGGGGACCTCCAGGTCGGTGCAATCGGTGATATTGGTCGGGGTGACCTCGTCTCCGTCGACCGCCACGGTGAAGGTCTCGGCGTCGGTCTGCAAAAAGGCCTCGCCGGTGACGGTGATATCGAACGGGCCCTGCGTGCCGCGACAAAGGTTGGCCGGTTCGATGGCGGTGATCGTCGGCGGGGGCACGACGACCAGTTCGTCGGTGCTGCTACCGCTACAATCGGCCGGGGCCGGGTTGGTCAACACGATCTCGGGGCGATTGACGTCGGTGATGGTGTCATCTTGCTCGAGCTCGACGGTGACCTCGGTGCAGGTCTCCACGTCGGCGCCCTGGGTCTCCAACTCACTGCAGCCGTCGATGCTCTGGACGTTGACTGCGTCACCATCGACGGTGACGTCGGGCAACGCCCCATCAATTTCGAGGAAGTTCTCGCCGAGCAGCGTCACGGTCTGTGTGCCCTGGGCGGTACACACCAACGCCGGCTCGACGCCGGTGATCTCGGGGGCCGCCGCGACCCGCAACTGGACGTCATCTTCTTCGGGTCGGCTGTCACATGCGGCGGTCTCGGGGTTGCCGATGACCACGTCTTCCAAGCCCGGCTCGATCGAGCCCTGGCCGAGAGTGACCGTCACTTCATCGCAGAACTCTGCGTCCAAGCCCTCGTGGGCGACCGGGGTGCAACCCTCGAGTGAATCGACCGGGAAGTCGGTGCCGGCGATGCGCACGACGGCCTGTTCGTCGTCGATGCGCAACACCGTCTGGCCGGTCAACGTGATCGTCTTGTCCTCATCGGCCACGCATACGATGCCCGGGCTTACCTCGTCGACGGTCGGGCGCGGCGCGACCGCCAGCGATCCGGCCGAGGTGGCCTCACTGTCATTGGGGTTGGTCACCTGCACGTCGTAGACGCCGGTGGGAATCTGGCCCTCGTCGCCCTCGGCCAGCGCGAGCTGGTCGAGGATGCGAAACGCCATCGTCGTCTGGCTCTCCCAGCTCAGCAGCGACGCGTTCGTCTCGCCGGGCTCGCTGTCATAGGCGACCGTCTCGCCGGCCTCGGCCTCGCCGCCCAGCGTGGTCTGCTTGACCAGCGCCAGCGACGGCAGCGCCACGGTGGGATCGTCGGGAAGACCCACCGTCACCGGCGAGAAGTCTTCCCCGGTAACCTCGACGCTCGTACCCTCCTCGGGGTGTTGCTCTTGGCATACGATCCCCGGGCTCACCGGCAGCGCCTCACCGGCGACCGGATCTTCGATGCCCGGATCCGGCCCGCTGACTTCTTCGCTGCAGCCGGCCACTCCCATGCCGACGATCAGAAGTAGGCCCAAAAAGTAGCGCGGAATGCGCCACCTGACGATTATTCCCGCGTCAGTCTCTTTCGATTGGTGCATCATTGAACTCTCACTCGTAACAGTTTGCCGCTGCTTGGTCACAGCCATTGGGTTGGAGGGACCGGCCCTCACTTCGGTTATTTAGAATACACTTGACTCTATCTTGATGTGGTTTCCATCATTTTACAAGTCAAAGACAAAAAAACACCGCCCGTGCACGATTAGCGTACACATTAAAGCAATCGACTCAGCAGAAAAGCGCGATTGTCCCGGCCCTGCTGATGCCCGTCAAGCGCGTCTCGTCGGTACCTATCTTGGCTCGAGAGAATACACCTGACGGGCGTTTTGCAGTCTCCGCCGACTGACCGGTACGGGCCGTATGGCCCTCGACACCCAGACGCGATGCCGTGCGAGGAGACTTACCGCGGGTGCTGGTCGACGACCCGTCGATGACCTCCCGTTGGCCACGCGAAGATGATTCGTATGCAAGGAGGCGTAGAAGACCTTTTACACGAGAATCCAAGATAGCGGCCCCGGTAGGTAGGGCGCAGATTGCGCCAGGGCATCTGTCGGGCATAACCTCCCAGTGTAGAACGGAGGCGCCCACACCACAATAAGAAGGCGCTAAAAAAACGGCGCCCACCCGCCCTCAATCGGCCTCTCCGGGGCCCAACGCGGGGTTTCGAGACGATGCCGACTCGGGTATGATGAAGGTGCGAAGAAGAACATCGGGCTGCTGATCGAGCAGATCAACCGACTGTAAAATTTTGGGAGAATATATATGCGTTTTGAGAATCAGGCTGGACCACTCGCCTTCAAGATAGTCGGCTGTATTTGCGCATTGTTTTTGATGACGGCGGGCGCCGGATGCGGCTCGTGCGACGAGGAGCCTGGCTCTCCCAACAATATCGGCGGAGCAGACACCTCCGGGGAGGATATCGGCGACGGCGGAACCATCGACGCTGAGCCTACCAGTGACGCCAGTGACGCCGCGGACACCACCGATACCGACCCCGGCGACGCACCCACCGACATCGATCCCGGAGACGCTGACGGTGGAGAGCAAGACGGTGGCATCGTCGAGGACGACGAATGCCCCGCCTACCAGCGCGTCTGTGACGGAGAATGCACACCCACCAACACCGACCCCGACAATTGTGGGGCCTGCGGTGAGACCTGCGACGACGACCAGGTCTGCTCGGGCGGCCAATGCCTGGACGGCGACCAATGTATGGGTCAACTGAGCGCGTGCGACCGAAGCTGCGTGGACACGAATACCGATAGCGACCACTGCGGCGGATGTGGCATCACCTGCGAGGACGGCGAAGGCTGCGCCCAGGGAAGCTGTGTGCCAACGTTGCTCGACTACGACGAGCCCGACACGTGCGCCGACGGCGGCCCGCCCATCGACATCGGTGGTGCGGTCGGCGAGCGCGAGAGCTGCGCGGGCAACCTCGCCGAAAACACCTTTCGGTGGGCGCTTTGCTCCTGCGAGAACGTCAATATGAACAACGATCTGCTGGCCGACGCCTACGACAGTACATTGGGCTCCTACCAGCCGGGAGGCTTCGGGGGTGGCGTCGGAGTCAACGGCGCCTACAACGTCGGCAACCGTTCGACGATCACCGGCTCTCTTTGGGTCTCCGGTCAGTCCGGCGTGGACATGCTCGGCGACAATGAGGTCAGCCAGCGTCTGTACTCGGGTGGTCCGGTCAACGTCGGGGACTTGAGCGTGGGAGACGACGCCTTCGTCGAGGGCGACCTGATGATCTCCACCTTCTTCGACGTCGGCGGAACGCTGCACCTTCGGCCCAATACCGACCCCGGCAACAACACGACCTACGCCGACCTCGAATACGAGGACGTCTCCGTGCCCCAGGCCTGCACCGAGTGCGATTCCGAAGATCGCGTGCCCATCGCCGATATCGTGGCCGACCGCGAGCTCGACAACGACAACGCGCTGATCGGTCTGGAGTCCGACGCCCTGTCCAGCGTGGGAAGCACGCGCCTGGACCTGCCCTGCGGCAACTACTATCTGGACTCGATTCAGGGCAACTCGATCACCATCGTCGCCCACGGCAACACCGCGGTGTACGTCGGCGGTGATGTCAACGCCCAGGACATTACGATCTCGGCCGACTCCGACGGCCAGCTCGACCTGTTCGTGGCCGGCGACGTCACCTCGAGCAACCAATTGGACCTGGGCTCGCCGAACCACCCCGCGCTGATGCGGGTGTATATCGGCGGGGACAACGGCCTATCCATCAACAACCGGCTCTACGCCGGCGCCAATCTGTACGTGGTGCCCGGAGGCATCAACAATAACGTCGAGACCGAGATCTTCGGGGCACTCTATGTCCAGGATTTCGCCTCGAACGTGCACGCCCGCTTCCACTATGACCGGCGGGTGACCAGCGTCGGCGACGATTGTCCCGACCCGACTGAGCCGGACCCCGACCCGGACGCCGACGCCGGCACGGACGCAGGCGATGACGCAGGTGACGCCGACGCCGGCGGCTCCGACGATGCCGGTGAACCCGACGGCGGAGACGACTCCTGCGGCACGCAGGATGACGATTGTAGCGTCGACTCCGACTGCTGCTCTCCGCTGGTCTGCAGCGAGGGCCAGTGCACGCTGCTCGAATGCTCGCCACTCGGCGCCGATTGCACCGAGGATAGCCAATGCTGCGGCGACGCGACCTGCAGCTTCGGAAGCTGTATGGGCGGCTGACCGCCACGACCCAACTCTCGCTAAGTACAGTCTCGGAAATCTTGTTCATTACGAGCAGTCCGAGACACTCGGCGCATTATTTTGATTCGCCACGGTTCTTGGTTCTCGGTAAAGACGCTGCAATTAGAACCAAGAACCAAGAACCAAGAACCAAGAACCAAGAACCAAGAACCAAGAACCAAGAACAGGTGCGTCTTCTCGAGGCGGTACGTAAAGCCCGGCATGATTCGTAAACCACACAACTTACGTGTCTGTACTTAGCCTCAGCGCCCCGAGTCATCTCATTGGCTCGGGGCGCGATGATTTGAACTGCGCCCCATGACCTGGTGGTGTCCCGACATCGTACGGTCCCAACATCGTGCCAGGGGCGATGTCGAGCAGTATTTATGCGGGTGAGCGCACGCTGCGCAGCATCAACACGGCTCCGACGATCGCCGTAAGAGTGATGACCGGGATGATGACCAACACCGGTCCGCCGACGTCGACGCCCACCAGCATCTGACCGATCACCTTGCCGACCAGCGCCGTCATCAGGATCGCCAAGAAAACGATATAGACCGGGCCGAGCAGATAGCCGAGCGGCTTTTTCTTGATGAGCAAGATGCCCGACAGAAACGAGGCGGGGAGCAAGATCGATAGATCCAGGCCCTGGACGATCAACGTGGTGTAGTGTGCGACCTCCGGTGGGTAGACCCCCTCCACAAGCGGAGGCACCACGACCCCGAGCCACAGCAAGGCAATCGCCACGGCGTTGAAGATCAAAAAGCCGCCGACAAACCGCCGCGGCGCTTGCTCGCCGAAGCATTCGGGCAGCCTGTCCAGATCGAAGGACATCATTGCCAGCACGAACGCATAGAAGCTGCTCCCAGCCAGCACGACATAGACGAGGAAGAGCTCGTTATACATGCCCATGACCAGATAGAAGACGTAGGTCACCATGAAATAACCCAGCGTTCCGGTCATGAGCAGCTTAGCCCTGAGGCTGCCGCGGCGCGCCAGAAGCAGGCCGATGACAAGCATCGGGACGCCGGCCACCAGGGTGATGACGTCCTGGGCAATTTCCTGGGGGGCGACATCGGCGGTCATGTGCCGGTAGATGCCCTCACCGTAGATCAGGACCTCTTCCCCGCGCACCGAGGTGATTGTAAACGGACCGTCCCCTCCGCCCGAGAAGACGCCGACGGCCGCCGCTATCGTTGATAATAGAGCGACGGCCACCGTCAGCACACTTAGCGACTTTTGGGACTTCATTTCCACCTCGGGCTTCCGATCTCAGATAAATCGGTGCACCCTCAGCCGGTTTTCCTGGCGACCAGGCGCACCACCTCGCCGGGGCCGCGGTGGCCGGGGCCCTCGTCGAGTTCGACGGTCTGCTCCTCGAGCACCTCGATGTCGAGGGCGGCGAAGTCCTCGCGCAGCATCTCGGGGGTGTACATCATCGCGACGCTGGGCGGGCCGCCGCTTTCGCGGCCGCGCTCGATTTGCAGGGGTGTGAACGCCTCCATGACGACCACACCGCCGTGAGCGAGCGCCTCGACGACCTTGGCGTGGATCTCCGGGCGCACGTCCGCGGCCAGATGTAAGAAGGTGATGACCACCGCGTCGTAGCTCTCCGCCTCGGGCTGCCATGCCTCGACGGTGGACTCGACGGTGTCGATCTCGACGTCCCGTTCTTCGGCGAGGCGGCGCAGCTTCTCCAAGCCCTTGGTGGACTGGTCCAGCGCGGTGACCTCGAAGCCCTGCTTGGCCAGCCAGACCGGGTTTCGGCCCTCACCGGCGCCCAGGCAGAGCACCTTTCCCTGCGGCTTGATGACTCGCAGCGCCTGCGCCTCGACAAAGGCGTTGGGCGTGGTGCCGTAGCGGAAATCGTCGATGCCGAATTTTTCGTCCCAAAACTCTTTGGACATACCGTGCTCCTGGGTCTTGTGTGAGTAAAATCGCTCATTCAATCATTTTTGCACCGTGCTCCTTCTCGACCTCTAGCACCTCGAGCGTGGTCTTCAAGACGACGTCGGGGTTCAATGAGATGCTGTCGATGCCCTGCTCGACCAAAAAGCGGGCGAACTCCGGGTAGTCGCTGGGTGCCTGGCCGCAAATACCCACTTTGCGTTTGCTGCGGTGGGCGCGCTCGATAACCGCCGAGACCATCTCCTTGACCGCCTCGTCGCGCTCGTCGAAGAGGTGGGCGATGATCTCGGAGTCGCGGTCGACGCCCAGGACGAGCTGGGTCAGATCGTTCGAGCCGATAGAGAAACCGTCGAAGATCTCGGCGAATTTCGCCGCCAGGATGACGTTGCTCGGGATCTCGCACATCACGTAGACCTCCAGGCCGTTCTCACCGCGGACCAGGCCGTGGTCGGCCATGACCTTCTGGACGCGCCTGCCCTCCTCGACGGTGCGGCAAAACGGGACCATCACCTTGAGGTTTCGAAGGCCCATCTGGTCGCGCACCTTCTTCAAAGCCCGGCACTCCAGCGCGAATGCCTCCCCGTAGCGCTCGTCATAATACCGAGACGCCCCGCGGAAGCCGAGCATCGGGTTATTCTCGACCGGCTCGAAGAGGTGGCCGCCCAGCAGGGCCGCGTATTCGTTGGATTTGAAGTCGCTCAGCCGGACGATGACCTCTTTGGGATAAAACGCCGCCGCGATCATCGCCACGCCCTCGGCGAGCCGGTCGACGAAGAATTCGGCCTTGTCCTCATAATGATGGGTACGCTCGTCGATCGCCTCTTTGAGCTCGTCGTCTTCGAGCGCGTCGTAGTTGAGCAGCGCCAGCGGATGAATGCCGATATAGGAGTTGATGATAAACTCCTCGCGGGCCAGGCCGACGCCGTCGTTGGGGATCAACGATAGGCGAAACGCCTCGCTGGGGTTGGCCAGGTTCATCATGATCTTGGTGTTGGGCCGCTCGACCTCGCGCAGATCGAGGCGGTCGATCTCGAAGCCCAGCTCGCCCTCATAGACCTTGCCGGCCTCGCCTTGGGCGCAGCTTACGGTGACGACATGCTCGTCGTCGAGCACCCGGGTGCCATTCTCGGTGCCGACGATGGCCGGCACGCCCATCTCGCGGCTGACGATCGCCGCGTGCGAGGTGCGCCCGCCGCGGTCGGTGATGATCGCGGCGGCCTTCTTCATGACCGGCTCCCAGTCCGGATCGGTCGTGCTGGTCACCAGCACCGAGCCGGCGCGAAACTCCTCGATATCCTCGATGGACTCGATGCGCTGGACGGGCCCGGTGGCGACCTTCTCGCCGATCGCCCGGCCGACGACCAGCGCCTCGCCGGGCTCGGAGGTCAACCGGTAGGTCTCCATGACGTCGCTTCGGCGCTGCGACTGTACCGTCTCGGGGCGCGCCTGGACGATATACAGCTCGCCGGTGTGGCCGTCTTTGGCCCACTCGACGTCCATGGGCATCGGCCGGCCGTGTCGCTCCGTATAATAGTCCTCGATGATCGCGACCCACCTGGACAATTGCAGGATATCGTCGTCGGAGAGCGCGAATCTCTCGCGCTCGCTGCGCGACACCGGCACGGTGCGCGTGCTCTTGGAGCCGCCCTCGGCGTAGATGAGCTTGAACTCCTTGCTGCCCAGCTTCTTGGTCAGGATCGGCTCGAAGCCCTCTTTGAGGGTCGGCTTGAACACATAGTACTCGTCGGGGTTGACCGTGCCTTTGACCACGCTCTCGCCGAGGCCGTACGAGGCGTTGATGAACACGGCATTGTCGAAGCCGGTCTCGGTGTCGATGGAGAAGGCGACCCCTGCCGAGGCCAGGTCCGAGCGGACCATCTGCTGGACGCCGATGGACAGCGCGACCTTGTGATGCTCGAAGCCGCGGTCGACACGGTAGCTGATCGCGCGGTCGGTAAACAGCGAGGCAAAGCACATCTTACAGGCGTGCAGAAGATGCGTGCGGCCCTGGATATTGAGGTACGACTCCTGCTGGCCGGCGAAGCTCGACTCCGGCAGGTCCTCGGCGGTCGCGCTGCTTCGCACGGCCACGTCCATATTGCCACCGACACCGGCGCTCAGACGCTCGTAGGCCTCGGTGATGGCCGCGTTGAGCTCCTCGGGGAAGTCGGCATCGACGATCGCCTGGCGGATCTTCTGGCCGCGGTAGCGCAAATCGCCGATGTTGTGGGTGTCCAGGCCCTCGAGCAGCTCCGAGATCGTCGCATCCAGGCCGGTCGCCTCCAGAAAATGGCGGTAGGCGTGGGCCGTGACCGCAAAGCCCGGCGGCACGTCGACCCCGCGCGGCACCAACTGACGATACATCTCACCGAGCGAGGCGTTCTTGCCGCCCACCAGGCCGACATCGTCGATACCGAGCTCTTCGAACCAAAGGATGAATGGATTGGCGGCGTCTCGTGGGGCTGTCATGGATCCTCCTCATTGATAAAAGTAGCGGCAAGACCTGCGGGTCGCGTTCCTGACCCGATAAGAATGTGCAAGGCCCACGCCAAAGCTCGCACCACCGCGCCAAAAGCCTCACACATCCCCTATGGCCCCGGAGGCGGCGCAAAATACGCGCACAAATTGCGCACTAACGCAAATATTGCACCACACTGCACTCAACATCGCCCCTGGCACCATCTCGACGATGTTCAACATCGCCCCTGGCACCATGTCGACGCTGCGTTCAACATCGCCCCTGGCACCGTGTCGACGCTGTTGGACGTCCTCAAGCGCCGGCCCCTTCCGAGGGTTTGCCCGGCAAAAACCGCCGCGCTCACCCCCGGTCCGACTTTACTCGTTAGCGGTGCAGCAGGATGGCACCAGTCTTGCTTTGATCTGTTGTGGAGGTTTGCCCGTTTACGGCCGTGTGTGGCTGTCGGATTTTTTGATTGGATGGAGCTTAAAGATGACACGAATTCACTTCTGGGGAGCTGCCGAGACGGTCACCGGCTCGAAATACCTCATCGAGACGGCCGACCAAAAGATTCTGGTCGACTGCGGCATGTTTCAGGGGCTCAAGAAGCTTCGCAAGCGCAACTGGGAGCCGCTGGACATCGCGCCTACCGAGATCGACGCGGTCGTGCTCACCCACGCTCATATCGATCATACGGGGTATCTGCCACGGCTGGTCAAAGACGGGTTCCGCGGGCCCATTTACAGCACACAAGCGACCTACGAGTTGTGCCACATCTTGCTGCGCGATGCGGCGTATCTGCAGGAAGAAGATGCTCGGCGGGCCAATCGCAGGGGCTATACGCGCCACGATCCGGCCAAGCCGCTCTTTGACGGAAACGACGCCGAGATGGCGCTCGAATTCTTCCAGCCGGTCGACTTCTGCCCGCCCGGAACGGCTCACTCCGAGCAGATCGACCTCGGAGACGGCATCAAGTGCGGCTTCCACCCCGCCGGCCACATCTTGGGAGCCGCCTGGGTGGATATGGAGATCGACGGCAAGCGATGGGTCTTCTCCGGCGATATCGGTCGCCCCAATGATCCGCTGATGCGGCCGGCACGCCCGATCGAGCAGGCCGATTTCTTGGTGCTCGAATCCACCTACGGAAACCGCAAGCACCCCGACGAGGACTTCAGCGAAGGCCTGGCCGAGGTGATCAACCGCACCGCCGAGCGCGGGGGTATCGTGCTGGTGCCGGCATTCGCGGTGGGCCGCTCACAGACGCTCATGCACCTGATCTCGCAGCTGAAGATGCAAGGTGAAATCGACGATATCCCGGTCTTCCTGAACAGCCCGATGGCGGTCAATGCCTCGGACCTGTATTTTCGGTGGCACGAGCTGCACCGGCTCGATGACCAGGACTGCAATCGACTCTCCGAGGGCGTGACGTTTGTGCGCGAGGCCGACCAGTCGCGCGCGCTCAACAGGCAGCGCGGCCCGGCGATCATCATCTCGGCCAGCGGCATGATCAGCGGCGGGCGTATCCTCCACCACATCAAGGCGTTCGGCCCCGACCCCCGAAATACGATTGTGTTCTGCGGATTCCAGGCCGCCGGCACCCGCGGCGAGGCGCTGGTCCACGGCGCCGACTCGGTAAAGATCCACGGCGATTATATCCCGATTCAAGCCGAGGTCGTCGAGCTCGACGGCCTGTCGGCCCACGCCGATTACGTCGAGCTGGGCGACTGGGTCGCCACGCTCGAGCGCGCCCCACGCAAGATCTTTTTGACCCACGGAGAACCCAGCGCCCAGGACGCCTTCCGGCGCTACCTGCACGATCGATTCGGCTGGGAGTGCCAGATTCCGCAGCTCGGCGAGGTCGTCGAGTTGTAGAGCTACTCGGAGATGCCGTGCTCGCGCAGCTTGCGCCACAAGGTGGTGCGGCTGATGCCGAGTTCGTCGGCGGCCTCCTGTTTGCGGCCGCCGGCCTTGTCGAGGGCGTCGAGCAGCCGGCGGCGCTCGAGCTCGCGCTCGGTGGTCGGCTGGTCGGCCGACGACTCGTCAGCCAACGCGCGGCCGTCGACCGTCTCGCCGCGCAGCTCGGGGGTGAGGTCTTCGAACTCGATGGTCGAGCCCGAGCCGATGATCAACGCCCGTCGCACCACGTTTCTGAGCTCGCGCACATTGCCCGGCCAATCGTAGCCGAGCATCGCCTCCATGGCGCGGTCGGATATCCCGTCGATCTCCCGGCCGGACTCTGCCGAAAACTCGTCGATAAAATGCCAGATCAACAACTCGACATCGCCGTCGCGGTCAGCGAGCGGCGGCAAGAACAGCGGGACGACGCGGATCCGGTACATCAAGTCCTCGCGAAATTGGCCGCGATCGACCGCCTCGCGCAACGACACGTGGGTCGCCGACACCAGCCTGACGTCGACCTTGATCGACCCGGTGCCGCCCACGGGCGTGAAGCTGCGATCTTCGAGCACGCGCAACAGCTTGGCCTGCAGGTCGAGGGGCACCTCGGCGATCTCGTCGAGGAAGACGGTGCCCCCGTCGGCGCGCGCGAAGAGCCCTTCGCGGTCTTGGATCGCGCCGGTGAAGGCCCCCTTGACGTGACCAAAGAGTCTGGAAGCCAAAAGCTCCGGGGTCAGCGTCGCACAATTGAGCACCTCGAAGGGCCGCCCCGCGCGCTCGCTGAGACTGTGGATGGCCTTGGCCACCAGCTCCTTGCCGGTGCCGGTCTGGCCACGAATCAACGCCGGGGCGTCGGTGCGAGCCACCCGCTCGACCAGCGCGAAGAACTCCTGCATCGTCTCCGAGACGGTGAGCATCCCGTAGAAACAGATCGGCTTGTCCTCAGGTCGTCGATGCATGAACTTCAGCCGAGTTTTTGGAGGGAAGCGTGTTGGTGGCGAGCGGTGCCCAGCAGCCGGCGAAACGCCTCGAGGCTGCATTCATACTCCACGGCGAGCATCGAGCCGTCGTATATGGCCGCCATACCCACCTGGTCGGAGAGGCCGAAGCGCCGAGTGGTACGCGGGGCGCGGTCGGGATCGAGGTGCACGAACATCCATTGCTCCGGGACGTCGATCTCACAGATAAGGTCCCTGGCCTTCTGGACGGTCGGGGAGCCCGGCTCGCAGAATAGCACCAGATGCAACCTCTGGGCGTTCCCCGGCATCAAAAAGGCCGCCTCTTCGTCTGAGGTGACCTCACGGAATTCGATGGGTTCACTCATCAATTCGCTCGGAGGTTAAGGCCGATAAGTACGGCAAGGGCGACAAGCCCGCCTATGCTACTCTAGAGTGTCCGCACCCAGAGAACAGGTCAAGTCCCGTCGCACGCGCGCGCCGGCCGAGGGAGGCAGCGTTTCAGGTGGTTGAAACTATTTGCAACGTCCGCAACTTTGCCGCCGACTCTGCGAGACCCTGTTTTGTTGATTCGCTGCCAGCCGCCCTACCTAACCAGCCTCGAGGCGCTCCAGAGGCCGATTCCCGTAGTGTTCGAGCAGTCATCCACACATTGGCACACCTCATGCATTCTATTCAACACGTGATGGACGCCGGGTCGTAACGACGACCGACTCGTCGCACAAACAAGAACGTATGGACGGAGTGTATCGTGAAGAAAATAACCCAATTCATACCTGCACTGGCGTGGTTAAAGACCTACGACGGCGGGGACTTTCGCGGCGACTTGGTGGCCGGACTGACCACCGCCGTCATGCTCATTCCCCAGGGTATGGCCTATGCGATGCTGGCCGGCCTGCCGCCGATCGTGGGCCTATACGCCTCGACGGTGCCGCTGGTCGTTTATGCGATCTTTGGCACCTCTCGCCAGTTGGCCGTCGGCCCGGTGGCGATGGTCTCGCTGCTGACCGCCGCCGGCGTGGGCACCATCGCCACGGGCGGCACCGAAGCCTATGTCATGTACGCGGTCTTGCTGGCCCTGATGGTCGGCGCGATGCAGTTGGGCATGGGCCTGGTGCGTATGGGCATGCTTACCAACTTCTTATCGCATCCGATCCTGGCCGGTTTTACCTCGGCGGCGGCGTTGATCATCGCCTTGAGCCAGCTCAAACACCTGCTGGGCATCGATCTCGAGCGCAGCAACCATATCCACGAGATCTTGATTCAGGCCTTCTCCCAGATCGGGAACACCCAGATCGCGGCGCTGATCATCGGCGCCGCCGGCATCGCCCTTTTAATGGGGATGAAGCGCTACCGCCCTAAATGGCCACGCGCACTCATCGTCGTGGTCCTGGGCACCCTCGCAGTATGGGGGCTCGGGTTGCACGATCAGGGCGTCGCCATCGTCGGTGACGTTCCCGCCGGCCTGCCCAGCTTCACCGTGCCCGAGTTTTCCTGGGACGCCATGAGCACGCTCTTTCCCATGGCGCTGACCATCGCCCTGGTCAGCTTCATGGAGTCGATCGCGGTGGCCAAAAATATTGCCCAGAAGAACCGCTATGAGGTCGACGCCAACCAGGAGCTCATCGGCCTGGGCTCGGCCAACATCGCCGGCGCGTTCTTCGGATCGTATCCGGTCACCGGCGGGTTTTCGCGCACGGCGGTCAACGACCAGGCCGGCGCCAAGACGGGCATGGCGGCGATTATCACCGCCGGAGTCATCGCGCTGACATTGGTACTGCTCACCCCACTCTTCTATTATCTACCGCAGGCGATCCTGGCCGCCATCATCATGACGGCGGTGTTCGGACTGGTCGACTTCAGGGAGGCCAAGCACCTGTGGAAGGTCGAGAAGACCGAACTGGCGCTGATGGGCATCACATTTGTGGCCACCCTCAGCGTGGGCATCGAAGAGGGCATTCTGATCGGCGCCGGCGCATCCCTGCTGTGGTTCGTCTATAAAACGACCACCCCGCACGTGGCCGTGCTGGGCAAATTTCCCGACAGCACCGTCTACCGAAATGTCAACCGTTTCGACGAGGTCGAGACTACCGACGGCCTGCTGACGGTGCGTATCGACTCGCAATTCTATTATGGAAACGTCACCTTTCTCAAAGACACCCTCAACAAGCTCGAGAAGCAGATGAATAGCCCGCTGCGCGCAGTCGTCCTGGACGGCTCGAGCATCAACCAGCTCGACTCCTCCGCCGAGACCGCGTTGCACCATATCGTCGAGGACTATCAGGCGCGTGGGATCGGCTTTTACCTGGCCAGCCCCAAAGGGCCAGTGCGCGATATGATGCGCCGCGCCTCACTTTGGAAGCTGCTCGGCGACGATCACATCACCTATACCGTGCACGAGGCGGTCGAGGCCGCCTGCGAGGAGTATCTGCAGGGTGTACCCGGCCCGGCGCCGGGTCCCGAGGACCGAAAGGCGGCCGAAGAGGACGTGGATTCCTCGCCGTTCGCACCGCCCGAAAAAATGCCCATCTGACCCCTAATAATAACCAAAAAACCAAGAAACCAAGAAACCTATCACTCAGATGCTCAGTCATTATAGCACCAGAGCACTTCGACTAAGTTTCAAACAAGCAGTGAGGATATAGAAAATGGAAAACTTTACGCCCATCGCCTCCACCATCGGAGGCCTGCTCATCGGCCTGTCGGCAGCGATCATGCTGCTCGCCAACGGCCGGATCGCTGGTATCAGCGGCATCTTTCGAGGCATCTTGGAGCCCCAGGAGGGTGAATTCTCCTGGCGAGCCCTGTTCATCGGCGGCCTCCTCGTCGGCGGCGCCGTCATGGTCGCGCTGCCCGCCGAGATCTTCACCTCGATGGATCTCCCCGCCAATATGTTCGCGATCACCATCGAGCGCTCGATGATCGCGGTGGCCATCGCAGGCCTATTGGTCGGCTTCGGCACACGGCTCGGAAACGGCTGCACCAGCGGCCACGGTGTCTGCGGGCT
Organism: Persicimonas sp.; assembly: GCA_046545675.1. GTDB lineage: Bacteria > Myxococcota_A > Bradymonadia > Bradymonadales > Bradymonadaceae > CAYLTX01. The sequence continues at coordinate 273 of JBKGZI010000061.1, read as the reverse complement.
GTCGAGGTTCTCGGCACGCTCCCTGGTGGCGACCATCTCGTTTATGGCCACCGGCGCCATCACCGTCTTTGTCATCAATCACGTTCTGGGAGGAACGATATGAAATATCTCGTCGCATTTGGATCTGGAGTATTATTCGCCGTGGGCTTGGTCATCTCCGGGATGACCCAGCCGAGCAAAGTCGTCGGCTTTCTCGACTTCTTTGGCAACTGGGACCCGAGCCTGGCCTTCGTCATGGGCGGCGCGGTGGTCATCAACGCCATCTTGTACCGC
>JBKGZI010000060.1:0-19716 GCA_046545675.1 Persicimonas sp. | reverse complement strand
CGCATGGGGCGCGCGCCGAGTTCGGGGTCGAAGCCGCCGTGGTCGATGAGGAATTCGATGACGCCCGGTCCGAATTCGAGGCCGATGCCGCTCTCGTCGTCGAGGCGTCGTCGGCTGTCGTCGAGTTGGAGTTGGGCGATGTCGGCGATCTCGTCGCGGCTCAGCGGCATGAAGACGAGCTTCTCGTCGATGCGATTCCACAACTCCGGGGTGAAGTGCGAGCGCGCCGCCGAGCTGACCTGCTCGGTCAACTCCTGACGGTCGGACTCGTCGCTCCCGCTGGACTTGCCGAAGCCGATACGAGCGCGCGTGGCGCGCTTTTCGTGGTCCTCGAAGACGTCCGAGCCCAGGTTGCTGGTCATGACGATGACCGTGTTGGAGAAGTCCACCGGCCGGCTCCGGCCGTCGGTGAGTCGGCCCTCGTCGAAGAGCTGCAGCAGGATATTGAGCACGTCGGGGTGGGCTTTTTCGATCTCGTCGAGCAGCACCACCTGATAGGGGCGTCGTCGCACGGCCTCGGTTAGCTGGCCACCTTGTTCGTAGCCCACATAGCCGGGAGGCGCCCCGAGCATGCGGCTGACGGTGTGGGCCTCCATAAATTCGGACATATCCAGGCGCACCACCGCGTCGCGGTCGTGGAAGAGGAAGTCGGCGAGCACCTTGACCATCTCGGTCTTGCCCACGCCGGTCGGGCCCAAAAACAGCAGGCTGCCGATGGGTCGGCGGCCGCGAAATCCGGCGTAGTTGCGCCGAATGACGTCCGAGATCGACTGGATGACCTCGCGGTGGCCGATGATGCCGTCTTCGAGATGCGACTCCATGTCGAGGAAGCGCTGTCTGTCGGTCTGGGTGAGCCGGTCGACGGGGATGCCGGCCATGGCGGCGACAATTTCGGCGACCAGGGTGCGGTCGACGGTGTCCTGGCCGGTGCGACCAGCGCGACTGCCGGCCAGATCGAGCACGCCGATGGCTTTGTCGGGCAGGCGGCGCTCGAAGATGTAGCGGTGGCTGAGCTTGACGGCCGCGTCGAGGGCCTCTTCGGTATATTGGACGCCGTGGTGTTTTTCGTAGTGGCCGCGGATGCCGCCGGCGATATCGCGGGCGGTGTCGACGTCGGGCTCCTCGACGTAGACGAGCTGGAAGCGGCGCTCGAAGGCCGGGTCGGACTCGACAAACTCCCGAAATTCGTCGTTGGTGGTCGCGCCGATGCATGGAAAGCGGCCGCGGGCCAGCGCCGTCTTGAGCTCGCCGGCCGCGTCGGTGCCGTCTCCGCCGCTGCCGGCGGTCATCCAGGCGTGCAGCTCGTCCAAGAAGACGATCACGTCGCCTTCGGCCTGCTCGACTTCGTCTTTGATGCCGATGAGGCGCTCGGAGAACGAGCCGCGAAGATGCGTGCCGCTGAGGATTCGCCCCAGCTCGAGCTCGACGATGGCGCGCTTTCCGAGGTGGTTGCCGCTCTGGGCGAGCTTGACGAACTCGCGCGACAGGCCCTCGGCGATGGCGGTTTTGCCCACGCCCGCATCGCCGACGAGCACCGGGTTATTGGAGCGGCGTTTGCCGAGGACGTCGATGAGCTGCAGGATTTCGTTCTTGCGTCCGATCACCCGGTCGATATCGCCGCGGGCGGCCTGAGCGGTGAGGTTACGTCCGTATTGGACCAGGTTCGGGTATGCCTCCGGGTCGAGCTCGTAGGAGCGCGCAAGCGACTCGTCGGCCTCGATCGGGTCCTCGAAGCGCACCTGTTCGACCGCCGAGGGCTCCTCGCCGAGCGCGTCTGCGTCCGCGGTGGGAACCTCCGGGAGCTCGACCGGGTCGGCTTGTTGGTCTTCGTCGACACGCGCTTGTTCTGCTTCTCTTTCTGCTTCTCTTTCTGCTTCTCTTTTTTCTGTTGCGTCTACTTCTGCACGCGCACGTTCATCCGCCAGCGCCTCTTCTCTGAGCGCGTCGGCGTCAGCCTGGTCGAAAAGCCGTTTGGCGAGCATATCGGCGGTGTTGCGAGCGTCGTCGATGGCCTCTTCAGCGCGCTCGGCCGCCGTGGGCTTCTTCCTGGCAGCGGGTTTGGAGGCTGCACTGGACTTGTCGCTCTTGGACTCACTCGCGTCGGCGTCGGGTTCTTTGGGTTTGCGGCGGCGCGGCCCGCGCTTGGCGAATTTGGACAGACGGCGAGTGCGCGTTGGGCTAGCGGGTTCTTCAGGCGGCGGCTCGACGGGAGCCTCGGGGGCCTCGGTGGTCTCGACTGTGCTGCCTGCGCTGGACCTGCGTCCCAGCGGGTTGCCCAGGCCCAGCGAGGGGTGAAAGCCAATCGAGCTCGGGGCGTCCTCGCTCTTTTTGCGCAGCTTCTTTTCGGCCTTTTTCTTCTCGGCCTTCCGGTGGGCCCGCTTGGTCGCGTCGAGGTCGCGAAACCGTCGCGGCAGGGGCGTCGAGCCGGTGGCATAGCTCATCACCGAGGCGCGAATGGCGCTGACGTTGGTGCCGCACTCGACGAGCAGCTTGACCGCGTGGCTCGACGACTCGCGGATCAGCGCCGCCAGAAGGTGCAAGCTGGTCACGGCCTCGGCGCGCGATCCCGAGGCGATGCGCTCGCCGCGCGTGTAGATCCGCTCCAGGATCGCCTCCGGCTCACCGTTGACCTCGCCGAGCTTGTCGAGCAGGCGGTCGACGGTGATGTCGCGGTCCTCCAAGAAGACGGCGGCGCGGTTGGGCACCGTAAACAAAGCGAGCAATAGATGTGCAGACGACAGGGCTTGATCGACCCGACTCGCAATATCCTTCGCTTCATCGAGAACGGTGCCGAGTTCACGGCTTAGAGGTAGACTCATCCTTGTCTTTGCCTCCAAATACGGCGGGAGACCACAGCGCTCTCGACAGGATCAATTAAGCGAGCGCCGGCAATATCAATGACAGAAAATTAGGGCTCGCCGAAGGTAGCACAGCCGCCAAATTTTCGTAAAGCTGAGATGGTGTGATATGGGCGCGATCCACCACCAATAGGAGCGACGGCGTCCCTGCCGTCGACAGTAGGGCGTGCGTCCCTCGAACAAAAGCCCACCCGCTCCGGGCTACGCGCGCCAAAAAACGGCGCGCTCACCCGAAGCTACCGGTTCCCTCACGCCCCTCCCGGGGCTAGCCGGGCGTGGGCATCAGGAGACATGTCCATTCCTCGATCGACGAGCCCCCAAGCCACACCGGCCACGAGTCGCACGCACCAGCCACGTCGACGGAAGACGAGCCCCTTGCGGGCGTGAAGGAACGGGTAGCTATGGGTGAGCAGAGCGAGGAATTGAGCCATGCGTAGCCCATAGCGGGGGTGGGTATGGCTTCCGTCGCACAAAATACGCTTGATCGAGTGGGGCAGGTGAGGCAAAAGTGCGCTCGCCATGTGGAAGAAGTGTATGAGCGCATTTAATGCCCAAGATTGTGGAGAGCACCATGACCAAGAAGGTGATCGTCGAGACGGACAAAGCGCCCCAGGCCATCGGACCCTATTCGCAGGCAGTAGGCTTCAACGGCCTGCTGTTTTGCTCGGGTCAGATTCCCATCGACCCTAAGACCAGCGAGATCATCGACGGCGGCGTCGAGGCGCAGACCGCGCGGGTGATGGCCAACCTGTCGGCGGTGCTCGATGCGCGTGGCCTCGATTTTAGCCACGTCATCCGCACCACCATCTATATGAAGAACATGTCTGACTACGAGAAGATCAACGAGATCTACGGGCGGTTCTTTGACGCCAACCCCCCGGCGCGCGCCGCCGTGGAGGTCTCCCGGCTGCCCAAGGACGTGCTCGTCGAGATCGACGCGATCGCCGCGGTGCCCGAGCCCGAGGAGACGCCTGCCGTCAGCGACGAGCCCGAAGCTGACGAAGAAGAGGCTTGAGGGCGTGAGGCTCGAGGCTTGGGGACGGACCCGTTGGCACCAGTCTTTTCCCCAAGCCCCAAGCCCGCAGTACCCCAAGCCCCAAGTCCGCAGTTCCCCTTTGTTTCCCCGCCTTTAGCTGCTAATCTGTGGCCACGGGAATGTAGCGGCATCTGCCAGTCGTTACACATACAGACGACGCATATACAGACAAGTACTTTCGAAACTTAAACGGCTCTCTTCCGGTGTCGCCGATGAAGTTAAGTGGAGACAAACGGGTAAGGAGCGTCCTGCTTCTGGTGGTGCTGGCGCTCTTCGTGGCGGCGTGCGCGAGCGTGGCCACCCAGATGGCCGTCGAGGACGAAGATCCCTCGGCGCAATCGGGGGATCTGGCCGCCGACGAGCAGCTCCAGCCGGCCGAGCCGCCCCCGTTTGTGCCCCCGCCGGAGCCATCCGAAGAGCAATGGGCGATGCCCGATATTGAGCAGCGCGCGCCGACCTTTCCGTATCTTCCCGGCGAGTCGCGAGACGTCAGCCGGTCGATCGGCAACACCAGCCACGGGTGGATGAACAACTCCAGGCGCATCCCCCATCCGCACCCGCATCTTCGCGTACGCAGCGTGCAATACGAGCGCGGCCTGAATTATACCTCCGATTCGATGCTCGAGCTGATCGAGTCTGCCGCCGCGCACGTGGCCGACAAATACCCCGAGACACCGGTGCCCTTGGGCAACTTCAGCGCCGAGGGCGGCGGCGATATCCCGTATTCGGTCTCCCATAACAACGGACGAGACGGGGACCTGGGGATCTATGTCCACGACGCCGACGGCGTGTCGGTCGAGCCGGACGGCTTCGTCTCGTTGGATGAAAACGGCCGCTACGATGGAGAGCACGGCGAGTACTACTTCGATGCGGCCAGGAATTGGACGCTCGTCGAGGGGCTCATTCGAGCCGACGACGGAAGGCTCCAGTACATCTTCATCTCCAACCCGCTCAAACGGAAGCTGCTCGCCGAGGGCAGGCGCCAGGGCGCGCCGGGAGAGATTCTCGCGCGGGCCAGGACCTTGCTGCACCAGCCGGGCGGGGCGCTCCCGCATAGCGATCACTTCCACATCCGAATCTATTGTTCGGAGATCGACGTGCGCTCGGGGTGTGTCGACCGGGGGCGCAAGGTCGCCGGATACAAGTCACACCGACGGGCCCGCAGCCAGACGATTCGAGAGGCCATCGAGGTGCTCGGAGCCGACGAGGCCGAGGCGCGGCTGGCCGCGGTTCGGCGTCTGGGGCTTCTGGAGGCGAGAGGGGCCGCCGCGAAGATCGCTGAGCGCCTCGATGACGACAACCCCCAGGTGCGCGCGGCGAGCGCGAGAGTCCTGGGCAATTTGGGCCGCGCCGAGGGGGCGCTGGCCGAGCGTCTGGACGGCGAGGAGCATCCGCAAGTGGTCGTCGAGCTTATCTCGGCGCTCGGGCAGATCGGAAATGACGCTGCGCTCGAGGCGCTGGTGGCCGAACTTGGCGAGTCGCGCCCGATCGAGTTGGTCGGCGAGTTGGACACCGACGCGCGCGCCTTCGTGGCCGAGGCGCTGGTCGAAAGCGAGAGTCGCCAGCCGGTCCTCGCCCTCATCGACTTGCTCGAGAGCGACAGTCGCCCGGCGCGCACCAGCGCGGCGCGCGCGCTGCGCATCCTGACCAACCACCAGATGATCAGTGCCGATGAACTCGGCGACGACGAGAGGGCCCAGACGGCCGCCGAGCGCTGGCGGGAGTGGTACGAGGACAAGGGGCATCTGGACCGCGACGAGTGGCTCGCCTGCGGGTTTAGAGACGCCGGCTACGAGGTCGATCGACTCCACGTCAATAATGTCTGGGACCTGTGCCGAGCCGTGGCTGACGACGACCACCTCAGCTATAATGCCCAGCGCGTGCTGATGCGGCTGTCCGGCCGGACGCCTGCCAGTCTCTCCTGGTCCAAAGAGGACGCCAACTTCTACTGGCGCCGCTGGTTCGAGCGACGCTGGCGGCACTTTGGCGCCCCTCCCATCCCCGAAGAACTCTCTACGTTGAATTGAGCGTTCTCACTCTTCCCAGAAAACCTACCTCGGCCATACAACCCCGCGGTTTACATGCTCGGTCGGACGGGGTAGAATTTTTTGGTAGAAATGACCATGAGAATCATCACACGCCGGTTTTGAATGTTGCATCGACGCTTCGCCACTGGTCGACTCATCATGGCTGTGCTGCTGGGCGCGACGCTGGTGGCGTTCGCGAGCGGTTGCAGTAGTGAGCTCGATCCCTCCGACCCCGAAGGGGCCTATTATATCTTCCGTGATGCGCTGCTCGAGCAGGACGCCGAGACCCTCTGGGAGCGCACCGACGAGGAGACGCACGCCTATTATCAGGCGCGCTACGACGATTTGGTCGAGATGGATGAGACCATCGATAGGTACCTTCCTCAAACCGACCACAAGATCGCGCGTCAGCAATCGGGCACGGTCCTGCTCGACGAGATCGACGACGGCAAGGGTCTATTTTTGAAGACCTTCGTGCCCGACGATCTTCCCGACGAGGAGGCGATCAAAGTCGGCTCGGACATCGACGAGATCAAGCTCGCCGAAGACGAGTCCTCGGCCAAGATCATCACACGTGCCGATCAAGAGTATGTACTCACTCGCGACGAGAAGACCGACCAATGGCGCGTGATGCTGGTCCGCTCGACCGATACCGTCGAGAAGTCGTTCGCCTGGCTCGACACCAATCACTCGGCGCTGCAGCAGACCGTCGAGGATTTGATGGCCGAGGAGCGCGAAAAGCGTGAGGCGATCATCGCCGAGTTGCTGAATAAGAAAGAGTAGGCCACTTCGCTGCCTGACCTCGCCTGCCACGTTGCGAGCAGTTCATGAGTGATGAAGAACATATTCCAGATCTGACCGAAGGCCTACAGCCGGTAGCTGCCGACGAAGAGCCCGGCGAGTCGACCGGCCACTCGGTGTCTCTGTCGGAGTCCCAAGCCGCCCCCCGCAGCTCTACGGGCGGCGCCCCAGCAGATCCCCCGGCGAAATCGAAAAAAGAAGACCGGCAAGACGCCTTCCTGGGCAAGCGCCTCAAGGGCACCTACGAGTTGACCAAGAAGGTCGGCGAAGGTGGCATGGGCAACGTGTACGTTGCCACGCAATACCCGCTCGAGCGCGAAGTCGCCGTCAAGATCCTCAAGCCGGCCGAGACCAATCCGGAGGGCGAGCACTACTTCATGCGGGAGGTGAAGGCGATCAATATGCTTCGCCACCCGAATATCATCAACGTGGTTGATTTCGGCAAAGACGAGGAGACCGGCACGCTCTTCTTGGTCATGGAGTTTCTGCCGGGCAAGACGCTCAAGAGAATCATCAAGAAGGAGTTTCCGCTCGACCCGGTGCGCATCTGCCAGGTCTCCATTCAGATCCTCAACGCGCTCGAGTCGGCCCACGAGGCGGGCATCGTCCACTGCGACCTCAAGCCGGCCAATATCATGGTCGAGCGGGTCGCCGGGCAAAATGACTTTGTGAAGGTGCTCGACTTCGGCATCGCCAAGGTCAAAGAGCCTGGCATGGAGGTGGGCCCGTATACCCAGCAGGGCAATATCGTCGGCACGTTCGACTATATGAGCCCCGAGCAGATCATGCGCAAGGATCTGGACGGGCGAAGCGACCTGTGGTCGCTGGGCGTGATGATGTACGAGATGCTCACCCGCAAACGCATCTTTCACGACCAGGACGCCGTTAGCATCATCGGTCGGGTCATGCAGATGCCACTGCAACCGCCGTCGAGCCATGTCGAGGGCATCCCCCAGATTATGGACGACATCGTCATGAAGGCGATGGAGCGAAACGTCGACCAACGTTTCCAATCCGCCGATCATATGCGCCAGACGCTCCAAAAGGCCGCCGAGCGGCTCAAGGGCCACGGAGCGGCCGGCGGCGAGGGCTTCGACCTGTACGACGACACCGGAAATACCGGCGGGACCGGCGGCTCGGGGTCGCTGGCCGACAGTGGACTGGTGCGCGGCTCGGGCAACCTGAACTCGTCTCAGATATTGTCACGCTCGGGTCCGGCCGGGCGTGGAACCGGCCCGGCCGACTCGACTGATACCGGCGATACCAGCGCCAGCGCGCTGTTTACCCGATCGGGAAGCTTCGGCGACACCGGTCGCGCCGGGGGCGCCACCGGACGGATGGGCACGAGCGTGGCCTCGGGAACCTCGGTGCTCGATCAGACCTTCAGCGCCGAGGAGCTCAAGGGCAGCCTGCTCGGCGAGAAACGCAAGGTCGCCGTGCTCGCCGTCAAACAACGATCGCGCAAAAAAGAGGGCATCGACGCCGAGGAGATCGCCCGGCGAAGCCGCAAAGAGGCCGAAGTCGTCAAGGAGGTCGTCGATCATTATGAAGGCGAGATCGATAGCTTTTTGGGCGGTACGTTCACCATCTTATTCGGCGCCAAGCGTGCCCGAGTAGGCGATAACGTGCGCGCCATCGAATGCGCCGTCGATCTCCGGAATCGGCTCGAGGCGCTGCCCCACGGCGCCGAGCATATCGGCATCGGCGTGGTCTACGGCGACGTGTCCATCTCCAAGGCCCAGGATGGGAACGCCTACGGCGAGGCCATCGACCGCGCGATCGCCATCGCCGGCAAGTCCAAGCAGGCGAGCATCTACGCCGACGAGTCCATCGCCGACGCGACCCGGGCGCAGGTCAAATTCGACGCGCCGCGAAAAATTGGCGGCAAGGAGGTCTCCGAGGTCCTCAAGATCAGCAAGACCTCGGCCAAGATGCAGGCCGAAGACGAGGAGCTCGACGAGCTCGATATCTACGTCTCCCGGCCGGGCGTCTACGACCAACTGAGTCGTCGCGCGGCCGACGTCAAGAAGAAGCATGGCGGCGGCGTGGCGATCATCGGCGAGATGGGCACCGGAAAGACCACGCTGGTCGAGAAATACGTCGAGACCCAACAGGAAGACGGGTGGCGTGGCTTTTTGGTCGGCCAGGAGGAGGCCAACCGCCAGCAGAGTCTGTCGGTGGTCCTGGGCTGGATTCGCCAGATCGCCGAGACCTACCGCGATCCGGCCAGGCTGGTGCGAAAGGCCTGCGAGACCATCGGCCTGACCCAGCACGTCGAGGACGTGGTGGCGCTATATACGGAGAAGGATCTGGGCGGCAAGCAGCTCACCGTGCCGTGGCAGTCCCAGCAGGGCTTCTCGCACTTCAGCGCCGCGCTATTGCACAAGATGATCCGTTTCGCCCTCAAAAAGGGCCCGGTGCTCTTGGCTGTCGACGACGTGCCCGTGTCGGACACGCCAACGATCGAATTTTTGGACGGGCTGATCTCGCGGATCCAAAAGATGCCGGTCATGGTGCTGGCCACCCGCCGAATCGAGGCGTCGGTGCGCGATCACGGTCTGCCGGGCAACTTCGAGGTGATGCAGCTCGACGGCTTCACGCAGGCCGAGTCGAAGCAATTCATCTCGCAGCTTCTGGGGCATACCCCGCCCATCAAGATGGTCCAGCAGTTACATCGGCGCTCGAGCGGCAACCCGGTCTTCCTCAAGGAGTTGGTGCGCTCGATTCGGCGCAACAGCGGCCCGGAAGGGCTGATGAATATGGAGGATCTGGACGACGCGGGCGTGCCGATGAGCCTCCACGAGCTCCTCGCCGAGCGCGTCGACGGGCTCTCAGAGGAGCTCAACGATCTGTTGCGCCTGGCCTCGGTGCTCGGCGAGAGCTTCCGCGAGGAGTGGTTCTTCCAGATCACGCCCTCGCATCTAAAGCCGCGCGAGAACCTCGAGGAGTTGGTCGCCCATAATATGTTCGCCGCGCGCTACGACGCGGTCGGCCGTATCAACCTGTCGTTCAATCCGCGCGCGCTGCGCACCATCGTCTACGAGCGGTTGCCCGACCAGACGCGAGTCGAGATTCATACCCGGGTCATCGAATTTTTGGAGAGTGCCCCGGACATCGCCGCGGTCGACCCCATTGAAGTGCCGTTGATGCTCGCCTTCCACTACCGCTCGGTCGACGGACTCGAGGGCGCGGCGCATTATCTGTGCGAGGGCGGTGAGATGCTGCTCGACCACTACGATTATGCCGGCGCCATCGAGCACTTCGAGGAGGCCATCGAATTGCTCGACGAGTCAGGCACGGCGCCGAACGCCGAGGTCCGGGTGCGCGTGCAGACCCAACTGCTGGTCGCGCTTCGCGAGTCCGGCCGCATCGAGGACGCCCAGCGGATCATCGAAGACCTGCCCGACTTCGAGCAGATCCCCGAGTCGCTGCACGCCGACCTTTTGTACGAGATCGGCATGACCGGCATGGAGGCGGGCAGCATCGACACCAGCCTCGAGGCGCTCCAAAGGCTCAACGACATCGCCGTCGCGACCGGCCGGCCCAAGCTCGAGGTCAAGGCGCTCCTGGCGCTGGCGCAGGTCTTCGAGAAGCAAAACCAGCTCGGCCAGGCCGCCGACCTGTTGATGGTCGTGCCCCAGAAGGTCGAGCAGCTCGGCCAACTCGACCTGAGCGACCCCGACGACCGCAAGCTGTTCTGGACCGCCTACAACCAGTTGGGAACGCTGTTCATCCGCCAGAAGAACTTCCAGAAGGCCCAGCAATTCTTGAACACCGCGCTGCAACGCACCCAGCATATCGAGGACCACCGCGGCCTGGTGCGCGTGCTGTCGAACCTGGGCGCGCTGTGTCTGAGCATGCGCGATGTCAAACGCGCCCAGAACTACTTCGACAACGCCCGTAAGGCCGCCGAAGGCGTGGGCGACTTGCTCAACCAGAGCCGCATCCTGACCAACCTGGGCATCGCCGCCATGCAGGCCAACGAACTGCAGGCCAGCAAAAAGCACTTCAAAAAGGCCCGCTCCATCGCCGAGGAGATCGGCTGGTACGAGGGGCTGGCCGAGCTCTCCATCCACATCAAGCGTCTCAAAAAAGCGCTGGGCTGAGCCGAGCGCTTCCCCATCACATCGTGGCCCGTCGTACAGTTGCCGTGCGCCTCCAGTGATTAGCTTTGATGAGCGTGCCCGTCCTCCGAAAGGCTGTCGCCCTGATGGCCGTCGTCGGTCGGGCCTCGACTCGGGGCTGGTCCGAGATGTGCCGGCCGCTACGCGTTGGCCATTAGTCGGCCGTCATTCGCAGCGCTCAGGGAGGCGTTCATGGCATCTAAACTTCGCATCGGTCTCGTCGCTCCACTGGCCGAGAGTGTGCCGCCGAAGATGTACGGGGGCACCGAACGGGTGGTCTCGTATCTGAGCGAGGCGCTGGTGTGCCAGGGCCACGAGGTGACCCTCTTCGCCAGCGCGGATTCCGACACGAGCGCCCACCTGGTGCCGTGCTCGCCGCGCGCGCTGCGATTGGACGAGAACTGCGAGGACCCGCTTGTCTGGCATCTGCTGATGCTCGAGAAGGTCTACCAGCGCATCGACGAGTTCGACATCCTCCACTCCAACGTCCACTACCTGACCTATTCGGCGATGCGCCGGCTCCAAAAGCCGCTGGTGTCGACGATGCACGGGCGCATGGACATCCGCGAATACGGCCCCCTCTATGACGAGTTCGGCGAGATGCCGCTGGTGTCAATCTCCTACTCTCAGCGCCGGCCGGTGCCCGCAGCCAATTGGGTCCAGACTATCTATCACGGCCTGCCCGAGGGCCTGTATACGCCATCGTTTGGCGACGGCAAATATCTGGCGTTTTTGGGCCGCATCTCCCCGGAGAAGCGGGTGGACTCGGCTATCCAGATCGCCAAGCGCGTCGGTATGCCGCTGAAAGTCGCCGCCAAGATTGATAATAACGACCGCGCCTATTTCGAGGCCGAGATCGAACCGATGCTCGACGACGGACAGGTCGAGTTCGTCGGCGAGATCGGTGAGTCGGACAAGGCGGAGTTTTTGGGGAACGCCGCCGCGCTTATCTTCATGATCGACTGGCCCGAGCCGTTCGGTTTGGCGATGATCGAGGCGATGGCCTGCGGCACGCCGGTGATCGCGCGCCGAAGAGGCTCGATCTCGGAGGTCGTCGACCACGGCGTCTCGGGTTTTGTGTGTGAGGATGAGGATGAGGCCGTCGAGGCGCTCAAAGACCTCGATACGCTCAGCCGGCAGACGGTGCGTGAGACCTTCGAGCGGCGTTTCTCGGCCGGTCGGATGGCTCGCGATTACGTCACCGCTTACCGCGAGGTGATGCTCAGCTATCACTCGGCGGGGCTCGACGACGCCCGGCACTTTCGGACCCATCACCGCGGTGAATTCGGCGGGCAGCGCCCCGGCGTGGGTCGCCAGGACCTTCGTTGATACCTCATTCGTTGACGCTGCATGCTGACGCTAGATAAAGGGCCGGTCGAAGATGAAGGAAAAAGACTTCCACATCCTGACGACCAATCTGCTGAACACCGCGCGCACCCGGGTGCTCAAGCATACCAACCTCTTTGCCGTCTTCGATGAGGTCGGTGATATCATGTCGTGGGGCTCCGGGGCGCACGGGATGTACCTCGAGGACATGCGCCACCTGTCCAAGCTCGAGCTTCGCTTGTGGGGCCAAAAGCCGATCTTGCTGAGCTCGACGGTCAAGGAGGACAACGCCCTGATGGCGGTCGACCTGACCAACCCCGAGTTGAGCGAGCCCTCCGAGCGGGTGCCCGCTGACACCATTCACATCCACAGAAATAAGTTTCTGACCGCCGACACCTGCCACGAGAAGATCCGGCTTCATAATTACGGCGACACGCCCATCTGCGTGCCGCTGTCGATTCATTTTCGGGCCGACTTCGCCGATATGTTCGAGATTCGCGGCACCAAGCGCGAGGAGCGCGGCGAGGTGCTCGAGCCCGAGATCGACGACGTCGAGGCTCGCTATACCTACCTGGGGCTCGACGGAGTGCGCCGGGCGACGCGCCTGGTCTTCGTGCAGCGCCCCAAAACGCTGACTGAGGATCAGGCCTATTTCGAATTCGAGATCGAGCCGCGCCAGCGCCGTGATCTGACCTTTGCGGTCCAATGTGCCTCGACCCGGGAGCCCGACACGGAAGTCAGCTTCTCGGTGCCCTCGGGCTACCGGCAGGCCAACGCCGCTCAGACCGCGCGGTTGCGATCCGAGCGCGGCGGACGCTGCCGATACTCGAGCGATAACGTCTTCTTCAACCATCTGATCAGCCGGGCCGACGCCGACCTGCAGATGCTCATCACCGACACCGAGCACGGGCCGTACCCATACGCCGGCACGCCCTGGTTCAACACCGTGTTTGGCCGCGACGGGCTGATCACCGCCTACCAGGTGATCAACCTCAATCCGCAGGTGGCCCGCGGCGTGCTCAAATACCTGGCCGCCACGCAGGCCCATGACTTCGACGCCGAGCGCGACGCCGAGCCGGGCAAGATTCTCCACGAGATTCGCCACGACGAGATGTCCAATACCGGGGAGGTGCCGTTTCTCCGCTATTACGGCAGCATCGACTCGACGCCGCTATTTATCTCCTTGGCGGGCGCGTATCTGCGCCGCACCGGTGACGTGGCCTTTGCCCGCTCGCTGTGGCCGAATATCCAACGAGGGATCGATTGGATCGACGACCACGGCGACCGCGACGGCGACGGCTACGTCGAGTACGGCAGGCGCACCTCCAAAGGGCTGAAGCAACAGGGCTGGAAGGACTCCGACGACTCGGTCTTTCACGCAGACGGACGCTTCGCCGAGGCGCCCATCGCCCTGTGCGAGGTGCAATCGTATGTCTATAGCGCACGCCGATCGGCCGGGCGCATCGCCAAGGCGGTCGGCGAGGAGGACTTCGCCGAGACCCAACACCAGGAGGCCAACGCTCTTCGCGAACGCTTCCAACGAGATTTCTGGTCCGATGAGATCGAGATGTTCGTGCTCGCGCTCGATGGCGATAAACAGCCGTGCCAGGTGCGCTCGTCGAACGCCGGCCATTGCTTGATGAGCGGCATCGCCTCGGAGCAGCAGGCGGCCAGCATCGCCGAACAACTGCTGTCCGACGAGTTCTTCTGCGGCTGGGGCATTCGCACCATCGCCTCCGGCGAGGCGCGATACAATCCGATCTCGTATCATAACGGCTCGATCTGGCCGCACGACAACTCGATGATCGCCATGGGCCTGGCTCGCTACGGATTCAAGCAGGAGGCCGCCAAGATCCTCGAGGGTCTCTACGACGCCTCGCGCTACTTCGAGCTCAACCGACTGCCCGAGCTCTTCTGCGGCTTCGAGCGCCGCCCCGCCGAAGGGCCGACTCTATACCCGGTGGCCTGCGCGCCGCAGGCCTGGGCCGCCGGGGGCGCCTTCATGCTGCTGGACTCCACGCTGGGGCTGCACATCGACGGCCGCGCAAACCGCATCAAGCTCCACGAGCCGATGCTGCCGCCGTTCCTCGACAAGGTGCGTCTGATCGGTCTGCAGGTCGGCGACGCCGAGATCGACCTCGAGTTGCAGCGCTACCAAAACGACGTGGGCGTGCAGATCCTGCGCAGAACTGGCAAGATTGAAGTGCTGGTGGTTAAGTAGGGGTTCAGGAGTCCGGGGGGCCGGGGGTCCAGGAACGGCTTTACGGCAGGGGTTCAGGGGTCCAGGGGTCCAGGGGTCCAGGAAATGCTGAACTGCAGGGTTCGGGGGGCCGGGGGCCAGGGACGGCTTAACTGCGGGGATGAGGGGCCAGGTGTTTTTTGCAATGAGGTTGGTGTGGCGGATCCAGAAGTGCTCGTCGGCGAGTTCGTGGCGCCGGGAAAAGTAGTGCTCTTGGCTGGCCGGCCCGGCAGCGGCAAGTCGACGCTGGCCGGGCAGATGGCCGGTGTGTTCACCGACCGGGGCTGCCGGGTCGTCGGGCTTTGCGCCGACCCCGGGAGCCCCGCGTGGGGGCCGCCGGGCGCAGTGAATTTCGCCGAGCGTATCGGTGCGGCGTGGAACGTCATCGACTCCGAGGGCATCGGCTCGCTGAACGCCGGCCGGTTTCGCCTGCCGCTGGTCACTGCCGTTCGAAAACTTCTGCGCCGCGTCGACACGGCTGGAGCAGCGGTCCTGGTCGACGCCCCGGGGCTTCACCGCGGCCTGGTTGCCGCCGAGGCGCTCGAGGCGCTCGTCGATGCAGTCGGCGCCGACACGATCCTGATGCTGCACGATCCGGGCGACGAGCCCGAGATCTTCAACGCGCTCAGCGCCACGTCGGCCCATATTATCTCCGTCGCCTCGCATCCGGAGGCGTCTTCCCCGACAAAACCTGCGCGGGCCCGGGCCAGAACGGCTGCTTGGGATGATTATTTGAAGGGTGCCGAGGCGCTGCGCATCCCAGCATCCGTGCCGCGGCTGGGCTTCTCGCCGCCGCCCGAGCTCTCCGATGCCTGGCGCGGCCGCCAGGTGGTCTTGCTCGACGCAGACGGCCAGACGCTGGCGCTCGGCGAGGTCGACACGGCGAGCCGAGCCGGGCTCGAGGTGCGGGCTCCGCTCGAGGATGCCAACGAGGTCGCGCACCTGCTGATTCGCGACGCGCGGCGCAATGAGCGAGGTCAGCTTCGCACCGACACGAAGAAGGGCAGCGGGCAGAGTCTGCGCGTCAAACCGCACTTCAGCGGGCGCAAGCGCGGCATCGTCGAGATCGAGCCTGGCGGGGCGATGTCGACGCGCATCGGCTTCGCCGACTTCACCTTGCTCGGCGGCGTCTTCGGCGACCCCACGGTCCATGTGCGCGTCCAGCACCAGCGCCGCCGGATCCTCTTCGACCTCGGCTCGGCCGGCCGGCTGCCCCCGAAGGTGCTCCACCGCGTCAGCGACGTCTTCGTGACTCACGCGCACTTCGACCACTTCGCCGGGTTCGTCGACCTATTGCGCCGCTGGGTGCATAGCGACGCGGTCTGCCGGGTGTGGGGGCCGCCCGGCCTGGCCGATCAGGTCGAGGCGATGACCCGCGCGTTCACCTGGGACCGCATCGGAAAAGGCGAGGGGCCGGTATTCGTGGTCGGGGAATTCGACGGCACGAGGCTTCGGGTCACGCGCATCGAGGCGGCCGTCCGCGGCGGCCGGGTCGAGGTGTCCGAAGAGTCGGTCGAAGATGGACTGCTGTTGCGCGAGCCGCGGTTCCGGGTGCGCGCCTGCACGCTCGAGCACGGCACGACGGTGTTGGCCTACGCGCTCGAGGAGTCGAGCAATTACGCAGTGCGCTCGGACCTGCTCGAGGGAGTCTATGCGCCCGGGCCGTGGTTGGGGGAGCTCAAATACGAGGCCGCCGCCGGCCGCACCGACGCGCAGATCGAGTTGCCCGACGGCTCGACCGAGCTGGTCGGCGCGCTGGCAGACAAGCTTCTCATCGAAAAGCCCGGCGAAAAGGTCGTCTACGCGACCGACTTTGCCGACACCGTCGTCAATCGGCGGCGCATCGTCGACCTGGCACGCGGCGCCTCCGTGCTTATCTGCGAGGCGGCCTATCTGCGCGACGACGCCGAGATGGCCGAACTCGCCCGGCACCTGACCACCAAGGCCTGCGCCGAGATCGCCCGCGACGCCGGTGTGGCCAGGCTCGTACCGTTTCACTTCTCGTCCCGATACGAGGCCTCTCCCGAGGCGCTCTATGCCGAGATCATCGAGATCTTTCCCGAGGTCGTCGTGCCCAAGGCGATCGCCGACCGGCTATGAGGACCCCGCGGTGGTTGGGGCCTCCCCATTGACCTACACCCTCGCGTACCTAGCGTTTTGGTAGCCGTTCATCTTCTATCGTCACAACCACGCGAGGTCTGCTTTTGGCTGCCGACCGCAACGAGAGAGCCGACCGAAATCGTCGAGAGCGCCAGCGTGCCCAGGTGCGCGATTGGCTGGGCGCGCTCGATGAGGTCATCGAGCGCGAGGGCAGAGAGACCGCCGAGAAGCTGCTTCGCCAACTCCAGCACCGGGCTCAGCACCGCGGCATCGAGCTGCCCTTCGAGCTGACCACGCCGTATATCAACTCCATCTCGGCCGACGATGAGCCGCGCTTCGACGGGGACCTGGAGATCGAGGAGCGCCTGCTCAATCTGGTGCGGTGGAACGCGATGGCGATGGTGGTCCGCGGCAACCGCCGCCTGGAGGGCATCGGCGGGCATATCGCCAGCTATACCTCGATGAGCACGCTCTTCGAGGTGGGCTTCAACCATGTCTTTCACGGCAAGAATCACCCGGAAGGCTCCGACCAACTCTATCTGCAGGGGCATGCCTCGACGGGCGTGTATGCGCGGGCGTTTTTGGAGCAGCGCCTCGACGAGGAGCACCTGGAGAATTTCCGGCGCGAGTTGCAGCCCGAGGGCGGCCTGTCGTCGTATCCGCATCCGTGGCTGATGCCCGATTTCTGGGAGTTTCCGACCGTCTCGATGGGATTGTCGCCGTTGATGGGCATCTATCAGGCGCGCTTTAATCAATACCTCGAAAATCGCGGCCTGGCCGAGCAAACCGGGCGGGTGTGGGTGCTGTGCGGCGACGGCGAGCTCGACGAGCCGGAGGCGCGCGGCGCGCTCCATATTGCGGCGCGCGAGGGCTTGAGCGACGTCACCTTCGTGGTCGACTGCAACCTGCAGCGCCTCGACGGGCCGGTGCGCGGCAACTCGAAGTCTATCCAGGAGCTCGAAGCGACGTTCCGTGGCGCCGGCTGGCGAGTCATCAAGCTGCTGTGGGATAGCGAGTGGGACGAGCTCATCGAGCAGGACCGCGACGGGGTGCTCGTCGACCGCATGGAGCAGACCGTCGACGGTCATTGGCAGCGCTATGCGGCCGACGGCGGCGAGTATTTGCGCGAGCATTTCTTCGGCGCCGAGCCCGAACTCGAGCAGCTCGCAGAGGAGCTGGGTCGCGCGAAGCTCGACAAGCTCGCCAGGAGCCGCGGTGGACATGATATCGAGAAGGTCTACGCGGCCTACCGAGCGGCCGAAGAGGAGTCCGAGCGGCCCACGGTGATCCTGGCGCAGACCATCAAGGGCTTTGGACTCGGAGAGGCAGGCGAGGCCCGCAACATCGCCCACAAGGCCAAGGAGCTCGACGAGGCGCAGCTGCGCGCGTTTCGAGACCGCTTCAACGTCCCGATCTCCGACGACGACATCGGCGAGGCGCCGTTTTACCGGCCGTCGTTGGACAGCAGTGAGGTCAAATACCTGCAGGAGCGCCGCGAGAAGCTCGGCGGCTACGTGCCCCGGCGCAAGGTGCAGGCGCCGCCGCTGGAGATGCCCGACGCGTCCATCTTCGACAAATTTATCGAGCGCGGCTCCGGCGATCGCCCGGCGACGACCACGATGATCACCGTCAGGCTGCTCTCCGAGTTGCTCAAGGATGATAAGGTTGGCGATCTCGTCGTACCGATCATCCCCGACGAGGCGCGCACTTTCGGCGTCGAGGCGCTGTTCCCGCAGGTGGGCATCTACGCAGCCGGCGGCCAGCAATACGAGCCGGTCGACGCCGATTTGTTGCTCTCCTACGAGGAGTCACCCGAGGGCCAGATCCTCGAAGAGGGCATCAGCGAGGCCGGCGCGATGAGCTCGTTTATCGCCGCGGGCAGCGCGTATGCCACCCACGGCATCAACACCATCCCGTTCTACTTTTTCTATTCGATGTTCGGCTTCCAGCGCGTCGGTGACCTTTTGTGGGCGGCCGGCGACCAGCGGACGCGCGGCTTTCTGATCGGCGCGACCGCCGGGCGCACCACGCTCAACGGTGAAGGCCTGCAGCACGAGGACGGCCACAGCCATCTCATCGCCTATACGAACCCGAGGGTGCGAGCCTGGGACCCGTGCTTTGCCCACGAGCTGGCGGTCATCGTCCAGGACGGCATCGAGAAGATGTACGTCGATGGCGAGGACCTGATGTACTACATCACGGCGGCGAATGAGGCCTACGAGCACCCCGCGATGGATGAGGTCGACCGCGACGGAATCCTGCGCGGGATGTATCGCTACCGCGAGTCGCGAAAATCCGGTGAGGTCCGCAAGGTGCAGCTCTTGGCCAGCGGCACGATCTTGCATCAGGCGCTCGAGGCCCAGCGTATCTTGGAAGATGATTTCGGCGTCACCGCCCATGTGTGGAGCGTGACTAGCTGGAAGAATCTGTACGAGGACGGCCTCGAATCCGATCGCCACAATCGGCTCCACCCCAACAAGAACAAGCAACAGCCTTATCTGCGCCAATGTCTGGGAGAGGAGCCGGGCGTCGTGGTGGCGGTCAGCGACTTTATCAAGGCGCTGCCGTATTCGCTCGCGCGCTGGTGCCCCGGAGAGTTGGTCAGCCTGGGCACCGACGGGTTTGGACGCAGCGACAGCCGCCCGGCGCTGCGCGACTTCTTCGAGGTCGACGCGCGTCATATCGCGCTGGGCGCGCTGAGCGGGCTGGTCGCCCGGGAGCGTTATCCCGAGGCCCGCTTCGAGAAGGCCTTCGACGACCTCGGCATCGACCCGGACAAGCCCAATCCGCTCAGAGCATAATCTCTGTTTCTCATTGGATATCTACATTTAGAGGAGTCTCACGTGCCGACTGAATTCAGGCTACCGCAGCTCGGAGAGCAGGTCGAAAAGGGTGTGGTGCTCTCGGTGATGGTCTCGTCGGGCGACCACGTCGACCAGGACGAGGTCGTCCTCGAATTGGAGACCGACAAGGCGACCACGGAGGTGCCGTCGCCGCAGGCGGGTACCATCGGGGACGTGCGCGTCCATGAGGGCGACGAGATTCAGAGTGGCGATGTGATCTTTACCATCGATGAGGATGGTGACGGCGGGGGTGAGGCTCGGGGCGGCGGGCGTGAGGCTCGGGGCGCGGGGCGTGGGGAACGGCGACAGGAAGCGGAGGGAGCGGAGGAAGCGGAGGAAGCGGAGGAAGCGGAGGAAGCGGA
>JBKGZI010000059.1:0-20097 GCA_046545675.1 Persicimonas sp. | reverse complement strand
ACTTTCTAACTTTCTAACTTTCTAACTTTCTAACTTTCTAACTTTCTAACTTTCTCAAGTCGAACAACTAACCCCCTCCACATGACACGTATAACAAGCCTGATGCCTGAGCTCGATATCCTGCAGCCCATCCGCCAGCTCATCGCCCATCCGAGCGTCCTCGTACTCGATCAGAATCGGACACGGAAAGACGCCCTCGGAGGTGACCATCCGGCAGCTCGAGCATTGCAGCGCGTCGGCCTCGTCGGGCAGCAGGTCGCCCTCGACCAGCCGCTGCCAGTCCTCGTAGCCGCCGCCGCGTCGTTCCTCGCGGCCGATCTTGAACGGGGCGAGGAATTTGAGGCGGGGCTGGTCGATGCCGCGTGAGCGCACGAATTCGTAGAAGTTGCGCCGGCCTTCTTCGCCGCCGCTGCCGGCATGACAAGTCGTGACCGTGATCACCGGGTTGAGCCCGGCTTCGTGAAGCCGCTCGATGCTGGCGATGATCTTCTCGAAGCTGCCCCGGCCGCGCAGCGCGTCGTTCTCGGGCTTGGTCGTCCCGTCGAGCGAGACGCGCAGATCGAAGCTATAGCGCGACTTTCGGAAAGTATGGGCCAGCCAATCGGCCATCTCCTGGTCGATGAGTATGCCGTTGGTGAGCACCGTCAACGGCCCATGCTCGAGCGTCAGCTCGATCATCTCGCGAATCTCAGGGTGCAAAAACGGCTCGCCGCCGGTGAAATAATAATCCCGCACGCCCTCCTTCGCCCCGGCCTCCACGGCCTTGCGCACCGTCTCGAGCTCCATCAGGTCGTGGCTATCGTTTTTGGGTCCGCACGAGATAAAACAATGCAGGCACGCCAGGTTGCACAACGTGCCGGTGACCTGCAGCCACAGCGTGTCGAGGTGGTCCATCTCGACGGTCGGCGGCGGCAACTCGGCGCGCTGCAGCGCGTTTTTTTCGAGGTAGTCGTAATTTAATTCCATTGTGGAAACTGCGTGTTGGTGAAGGTGTTGCTCGCCGAGGCGTGTTGCTGATCGGGTGCTGTTCTTGGTTCTTAGTGCTTGGCGGCGTGCGTAGTGTTCCGGTGCTTCACAGACTAAGACGTACGGGGTGTGGCGATCGTTTCAAATTGGCGTTTTGGGTCCGATCGGAGCCGGGACAGCCGAAACTCCCTGCTGAGCCGCACCATTTCGCAAATACCACCGGACAGCAACACCAAGAACCAAGAACCAAGAACCAAGAACCAAGAACACCCCATCAGGCAGCACGCCACGGCCCACAGCACACCCCAACGATGCAGAGACGCCCCGAACCACGACACACAATTTCTTTGCCCCATCACCAACTCGAGTGTATGCTTTAAATAGCTCACTCTGCTGCAAACAGCCTATCTTGCCCGAGATAGCACGGATGCGACTCTTGGACCGCGACATGAAGAAGTTTTCCATATCATTCAATTGCTTACGTCGAGCCACGGCTGGCGTTTCGGTGTTGTTCATCATAATGCTGGTCACCTCGGTCAGCGCGGCGGAGACCTCCGACGCCGAGGCCGATGTGCAGATCCCGCGCAGCGTTCCGGCCGGTGACGGAGTCGCCGAAGAAGGCGTCGCCGAAGACGATGCGCAGGCCAAGTCGCCGGAGGTCGAGCCCAGCCGGGACGCCGGGGTGCAATCGCAGGCCGAGCGCGACGGCGGGCAGTTGGCTGAGGACGCCGCCGATCGTGCGGACGCGGCCGAGCAGGCCGAGCTCGGTGAGGAAGGGCCGTCGGTCGACGCTCAGGTCCGTGAGCTGACCGAGCAGCTCGGTGACAGCGCGACCGAAGTGGCGGATTCGGTGGCCGAGCACGACGAGTCCGTCGAGCTGGCGAAGGCCGAGCAGGCCCCTGCCGAGGCCAAGACGCGACGAATCACGCGCCGCACCGGACGCTTGGACAAGCTGCGCGAGGCCATTGACCTCGACGAGATTCGCGAAAAGGCCGCCGATCTGCTGACCGCCGGCAGCCGCGAGCGGCTGGTGCTCTCGCCGCATATCGACGATCCGCGCTGGTTCGAGGCGATGTCGCTGCTCAAAGACGACGAGTGCGACGACGCCCTCGAACTCGCCGACGAGGTCGTCGGCCCGCCCGAGGTGAATGAGCAAGGCGCCCCAGCGGTGCGCTATGCGCTGGCACGCATCCAGATGTGCAGCAGCGAGCAAAAAGAGGAGGGTGAAGAGACGCTCCGGGAGATCGCCAAAGAGGAAGACGGCGTCGTCGCGGTGCTCGCGAAGCGCCGGCTGGGCGACTCCAAGGCGGGCACGTCCGGCGACGAGGGTCTCGACCTCGGCGACCGCCTCGCCGCCGCCAAGCGGCGCGCGAAGGCCGGCGACGTCGATGAGGCGCTGCGGGATCTGGATACGCTGCACGACGAGCTCGGCCGCGGCTGGAACAAATACCGGGCGCGCTCGGCTCAGGTCGACATTCTCGAGGACGCCGGACGCCTCGATGAGGCCGCCCGCAAGATGCTGGGCATCTACCGCAACACCCGCGACTGGAATATCGGCGACAAGGTCGAGAAGCGCCTCGAGAGACTCCAAAAACGAGCCGGCGTCGAGTTGCTGACCTTCGGCGAGCGCGTCGATCGCATGCGCGACCTCATCGCCCGAGGCCGTTATAGCCAGGCGCGTCAGATCTCCGTCGACAATGCCAAGCGCCGCGGGGTCAAAGGCGACGAGCTCGACGGCTGGGGCCTTTTCCGCCGCGCGCTGCAGACCGAGCGCCAACGTGATCGCAAGAAAGCCGCCGAGCTCTTCGAGCGGGCCGAGAAGCTCGTCGAGGACGACGATCTGCGCCCGCGTATCTATTTCGGATGGGCCCGAGCGCTGCGGCGCCTCGACCGTGACGACGAGGCCATCGCGCTGTACGAGCGGCTGTGCCGCGAGTATGCCCGCCACCACCTCTGCGACGACTCGCTCTTCGAGGCTGGCCGCTTGAACCAATATTTGGGCCGCCACGACAAGGCGCGCGGGAAGTTCGAGCTCGTCGTCGGGCTGTTCCCGCATAGCGACAAGGTGCCCGAGGCACTGTGGCGAGGCGCGTTCAGCGCTTATCTGATGGAGGATTATGAGGCCGCACAGGGTCCGCTCGAGCATCTGATCGCCTACCACGGTGATTTAAAAGACGCCTCCGAGCTGACCATGGGGCTGAAGGCTCAATATTGGCTGGGCACCTCCAAGCTCAAAGCCGGCCAGCACGAGGCCGGACTCGAGGAGCTCCAAAAGACCATCTCCAACGGCCCGTTGACCTGGTACGGCCGTCTGGCCGCCGCGCGCATTCGAGAGGCCGGCGGCACGCCGCGGGTCAACCTCCCGCGCTCGACGCTGGCCGCCAGCGAGTTCGAGACCCTGAGCACGCTCATGGTCCCGCGCGATGACCGGCTGGAGGTCGCCGCCGAATATTGCCGCCTGGGGCTGTGGTCTGACGCCATCGACGAGCTGCGCCGGCAGACCTCCACCTATCCGGTCCCCGAGCGCGCCCCCCAGATGCTCGCCGCGGCCTACCTCGCCGACGGCCAGGCCAACTGGGCGCATTGGATCATGAAGAAGCATATCGACCCCACCGGCCCCGGCTACCACAACCTGCACGACTGGGGCATGGCCTTCCCGGTCAACTATATGGAGCTGTCCCACGAATTTGGCGAGAAGTCCGGCGTCTCGCCGTTTTTGGTCCAGGCGATCATCCGCCAGGAGAGTGGCTTCCGCCCCAAGGTCAAGAGCTACGCCGGCGCCATGGGCCTGATGCAATTGATGCCCGGCACCGCCCGCTACACCCAGCGCCAATTCACCGAAGATGGCGGCAGCCTGACCCACGCCCAGATCCTCGACCCCGAGACCAACGTGGCCCTGGGCAGCAAATATATCCGCATCCACACCGCCTTCGCCGCCGACCGCATCCCGCTGGCCCTGGCCGGCTACAACGCCGGGCCCGCCCCGCTCGAATCCTGGTTCGAGCGCTACGGCGACCGCGAGCTCGACGCCTGGGTCGAGTCGATCACCTACCGCGAAGCCCGCGGCTACGTGCGCAAGGTCTTCACCAGCTACATCACCTACGCCGCGCTGTACGGCGACGGCGAGCTGCCCGATATTGCGCTGAATATGCCCGAAAAATTGCGCAAATGGGGCGAGGTGCCCGAGGTCGACAAGGTCGAAGAGGGTGAGCCGGTCGGATTCCTTCGATAACGCGGCGCCTAAGAACGCACATCACCAGCCGTCAGGCCGCCCCTCAACCCCAAAACCAACCAAAACTTGTCCTACTCTTCCGTTTTTGCTACGTTCCACCCGGTTACTAAAACCGAAGCTGTGTTTGACCGTTCGGTTGTATGGGATGTTCCCGCCGGCGGCCTATGTTGCGACTCTGGAGGAGAAGAATGTTGAACAAGAGATTGCTTAGTCTAATTGCGATGCTGCTTTGTGCCGGCCTCACCCTTGCTGCCTGTGGCGACGATGATCCCGCCGGCAACAACGACAACAACTCCAACAACACCAACAACGAGGAGTTGGACGCGGGTCCTGACGCCACCGAAGACGCTGATGAGGGCGATGATGACGCCGGCGAGCCGGACGCTGACCCCGACACCGGCCCCTCCGGTTGCGAGAGCGACGACGATTGCGCTGATGGCGAGATGTGTGACGTGGACACCGGCGAGTGTGTGCTCGCGCCCAGCGGCTGCGACCTCACCGGCGACGACCGTCCGGAGCGCTGCGACCAGAGCTTCGACGAAGCCGAGTGGGGCCCGGTTTCCCTGGTCAACGAATTCTCCGTTGCCGGCCGCGAAGTTGGCGGCGAGTTTGACCCGGAGTGCTGCTTTGATTACACCGGTGACTCCGAGATTGACAACGCTCTCGGCGAGGCGCTCGACAACTTCGGGGTTATGGCTGATGTAAATACTTCGATCGAAGAGAGCATCGCTGACGGAAGCCTGCTTCTGATGTTCGAACACGCCGGTCTTACCGACTTGGATGCGGGCGAGACCTACGAGCTCAACTTCTGGCTCGGCGAGTATAACGATGCCGACGAATTGCTCATCGATCCGGCCAGCATCGACGATGGGTCCTATCCCCAGGCTGTCGTGGAAAACGCGGTTATCCAAGACGGCTCGCTTTCGGCCGGCCCCGGCAGCGTCGCGCTGAGTATCGACCTCCTCGACACTCCGCTGTCGCTGCTCATCAGCCAAGCACAGATTGAAGCGGAAGTAGATATGGACAATAGCTCCATCGAAGATGGTGTTGCCCTGACCGACGGTAAGCTCGGCGGAGTCATTCAGGTGACGGATATTTACGATGGCATCAATAGCTTTGCCGGCAGTTGTGACTGCCTCGGTATCGATGAGCCGCTGATCGACTACTCTATCGATGGCGAGGGTAATTTGTCCGCCGAATGCAATGAGAACGCTGACGCCGACGCTTGTGCGGAAGCCGGCGAAGATTCCTGTGAAACGATCGGCGGGCAGTGCACGCTTTTGAGTAGCATATTGCCCAGCTTCGCTGACGTCGACCTCGACGATGATGGCGTTGAAGACTCCATCAGCATCGGCGCCGAGTTCAGCACCGAAGCTGCTGCCATCTCGGGCGTGGCTGATGCTGAATAAGCCCCTCTCGAGCAGCTAGTTCGCTAGCTGGATTGGCCCCGGCGCTCGACGATGAGCGCCGGGGTTTTTTTTTGCCTCGACAAGCGTTATAAGACCTTCGATCTGGTCGGTGCCGTTTACGTTTATGTCTACGATCACGATCACGTTTTTTGCTGTTCCTGGACTCCTGGACCCCTGGACCCCCGGACCCCTGATCCATGCTTTTCCAAGACCTGATACTCACATTACAGAAATTCTGGGCCGACAAGGGCTGCGTGTTGCAGCAGCCCTGGGACGTCGAGAAGGGCGCCGGAACCTATAACGAGGCGACCTTTTTGCGGGCGCTGGGTCCGGAGCCGTGGAATGTAGCCTACGTGGAGCCGTGTCGGCGGCCCACCGACGGCCGCTACGGGGAGAACCCCAACCGCCTGGGTGCCTACTTCCAATTCCAGGTGCTGCTCAAGCCCAGCCCCGACGACGTGCTCGACCTGTATTGGGACAGCCTAAAGGCGATCGGCATCGACAAGATGGAGCACGATCTGCGGCTGGTCGAGGACGACTGGGAGCAGCCCACGCTGGGTGCGTGGGGGCTGGGTTGGGAGGTCTGGATCGACGGGATGGAAGCGACCCAATTCACCTACTTCCAGCAGGTCGGCGGCGTCGAGCTCGACCCGATCCCGGCCGAGATCACCTACGGCCTCGAGCGCATCGGCATGTTCCTGCAGGGCGTCGACAGCGTCTACGACCTCGAGTGGGCCCCGGGCGTGAGCTACGGCCAGATTCGTCACCAGGAAGAGGTCGAGTTCAGCAAATTCCACTTCGAGCAGGCCGACAACGAGCTGCACTTCGGGTGGTTCGACCAATACGAATCCGAGGCCAAGCGCCTCATGGACCACGGGCTGATTTTGCCGGCCTACGACTACATCATGAAGGCCAGCCACACCTTCAATATCCTCGACGCCCGCGGCGCCATCAGCGTCACCGAGCGCCAAAAATATATCCGGCGCATCCGTTCGTTGGCCCGACTGGTCGCCGAGGGCTACGTGGAACAGAGACAGGAACTCGGCTACCCATTACTGTCGCGTGAGAAGGCAGAGAAGTTTCTGGCGGCGGAGGAATGATCGGTGGCGTTTGGGGCGTCCGTGGCTCCCACGGGTGCGCCTCGCCGCCCGCGCCGAGGGCGCGTCCGGCTGGGCTTACCCGTGGCTATGGTTTGGTCCCAGCGTATACGGCCGAATGGGCAAATCGATTCCGCCCGAACGGTCGCCATGCAGACGACCAAACCATACCCGGGGGTAAGAACGGCGCCGTTTGCCGTTCGCACCCTCGGTAGAGGTCGCCGCTCACGCCACCCTCGATCACGAACGTACGGACACACGAACACACGCACATAAAGAGACCCATGCAACTTATATTCGAAATCGGCGTCGAAGAATTCCCCCCCTCCTTCTGCGAGCCCACGCTCGAGCAGATGGAGGCCATCTTCGGCGAGCGCGCAGCCGATCTGCGCCTTGGCTACGAGTCGCTGCGCACCGTCGCCACGCCCCGGAGGCTGACGCTTTTGGTCGACGGGCTGGCCGACAAGCAGACGGACCTGGAAGAGGAGCGCACCGGTCCGCCGGCCAATATCGCCTTTAAGGACGGCGAGCCGACCAACGCCGCCAAGGGCTTCGCGCGGGGCAACGGTGTCTCGCCCGAGGACCTCTACACCGTCGAGACCGACAAGGGCGAGTACCTCGCTGCCAAGGTCTTCGAGGAGGGCCAGCCGGCCGTCGAGCTACTGCCGGAGGTGCTCTCGGCGATGGTCGAGAAGCTCAACTTCCCCAAGTCGATGCGCTGGGCGGACCGCAGCGAGCGTTTTGCTCGGCCGGTGCGCTGGATTCTGGCGGTCGCCGACGGGCAGACGGTTCCGGTCGAATTTGCCGGCGTGAAAAGCGGCAACACCACCCGCGGGCATCGCTTCGCGGCACCCGAGGCCTTTGAAGTGAGCAGCATCGACGAATACGTCGAGGGCCTGCGCGAGGCGCACGTGGTCGTCGACCCGGACGAGCGTCGTCAGTCCATCGCCAAGAGCCTGCAGGAGATCGCCGACGGTATCGGCGGCACGCTCGTCGAGGACCCCGAGCTCGTCGACGAGGTGACTTACCTGATCGAGGAGCCCCACGCGATCGCGATCACCTTCGGCGACGAATATCTCGAGCTGCCCGACGAGGTGCTGACCTCGTCGATGCGCTCGCACCAGCGCTACTTCAGCATCGCCGACGAAGACGGCGACGCGCTCATCTCGGTGTGCGGGATCATCTATAATACGCCGGTGACCACGCCCGAGCAGGTCTATGACGGTAATCTGCGCGTGCTCACCGCGCGGCTGGACGACGCGAGATTCTTCTGGGAGAAGGACCTCAAGACGCCGCTCGACGGGCTCGTGGACAAGCTGAACCAGGTCGTCTGGCTCAAGAAGCTCGGCTCGATGAAGGACCGCTCCGAGCGCATGGCGCGTCTTGCCTCCTCCATCGCAGAGGAGCTCGACTTCGACGAGCACGCCCGAAACTCGGCGCAGCGCGCCGGGCTGCTCAGCAAGACGGACCTGCTGACCGATATGGTCGGCGAGTTTCCCGACCTGCAGGGTGTGATGGGCCGCGAATATGCGCTCGCCCACGACGAGGACGCCGACGTCGCCCACGCCATCTACGAGCAATATCTTCCCAAGGGCGCCGACGACGAGGTGCCCGCCACGCAGGCCGGCGCCGCCGTCGCGCTCGCCGAGAAGATCGACGCGCTGGTCGGCTGCTTCGGCATCGAGCTGATCCCGACGAGCACCTCCGACCCGTATGCGCTTCGGCGCGCGGCGCTGGGTGTCATCCGGATTCTGCAGGAGCGCGAGTATAGCATCGGGCTGTCCAGGCTCTTCGAGCTGGCCGTCGATGCCTATGAGGCGCTCAGCCCGGGCGTGCTCGAAAAAGAGCGCGACGAGCTGGTCGACGAGCTCGTCGGCTTCGCCGCCACCCGCCTCAAATACCAACTCGCCGACACCTATCCGATCGACGTGGTCGACGCCGTACTGGCCGCCAGCCGCGACGACGTGCTCAGCGTTGGGGACCGCGTCGACGCGCTCGCCGAGTTGCGCCGCGAGGCCGACTTCGAGCCGCTGGCCGTCGGGTTCAAGCGCGTGGTCAATATCCTCAGAAAGCAGGCCGAAGAGCAGGCCGAGCTCGCCGAGAAGGTCGACCCCGAGCTCTTCGAGGAGCCCCAGGAAGAGGCGCTCCACGACGCGTGGGAAGAGGCCGTCAACGAGGTCGACGACGCGCTCAGAGCGCGCGATTGGCCGCGGGCTTGTGGCACGCTCATCGGTCTAAAAGAGCCGGTGGACGCCTTCTTCGACCATGTGATGGTGATGGCTGAGGACGACGCGCTCAGGAAGAATCGCATCGCGTTGCTCGACGAGCTGCGCGACCTCTTCATGAAGGTCGCGGATATCTCGAAGGTCCAGGCTTGAGTGCTTAGCGCTTGGCTTCGGCTGCTTCCGCCTTTTCGGCGGCGTTGTTCTCGATGCGCTCGAGCATGAGACTGGCGATCTCGAAGTGTTGCTCGATTCCGTTTTCACACATCTGCTCGCTGCAGGAGACTGCGGCGACAAAACCCCGGGCGTCATCGCCAGTGGCGAAGACGTAGCTGAGGATGCCCGCGCGACCGGAGACGAACGCCATCTCCTCGTCGACCGGCGCTCCCTCGGGCGCCTCCTCGACGTTCAGGTACTGCTCGCGCAGATCGTCGATGCGCGCGAGCGCCTCCTCACGATCTTTTAGCTTCCACAATTGTAGGCCGACGCCGAAGCTTTCGCGATCTTCGCTCTGGAAGTGCGTGGCGTTATAGCTCGGTGAGGGCTCGTCGCCGGCCAGCGACTGACGGCTGACCTCAGCGGAGACGAGCTCTGCGACCTGCTCCTCGTCCATATACTCGTAGATATCGAGCGGTGGCTGCTCGCTGACGACGCCGTCACCGGGTGAGGTGGCCGTGGGGCGGTTTCGGTCCGGCTCGGGGGCGTCATCTTGCTTCGGAGCCAGGTCGTCGTCGACGGCTTGGGAGGACTCGGTATCATCGGCGACCGAGACGTCGCTCGCGTCGTCTTGGCTGGCTTTATCATCACACGCGGCGGTCGCGGCGCTGAGCAACAAGACGGCTATCAAGAGTGTTTTTAGGCGCATGATCACAGATGGGACAGAAGCAAAACCTCGACCTTAGTAGCCACTAACCGGCTAATTCGGCCACCGACGAGACGTCGAGGTGGTGTTCGGCCTCCAATTTGAGGAGGTGGAGATCGCGTTGAACCCTATCGCAAAACCGGCTTGCTGCAAGGAAAAACTCTGCATACCAAGCCGCCAATTCACGGTTTAAGTCGGCTCGAGTATCGGGCAGTAGTCGTCGCAAAGCGGCCTTCCAATCGGGGCCGTCGTGCTGGCTGCTGTCGCGGATTTCCTCGAGCGCGCGACGGCCGGCGGCCTCGATCTGGCCGGTGGCCCGAGCGCGCAACTGGCCGTAGACTCGCTCTTCGAGCAATAGCTTCAACACGCGCGACTCGTCGAAAAATCCCTCCAGCCGCCGATTCATCGCGCGGGCGTCGCTCAGCGGCAGCTCGCCGACGATCTGGCCGACGCGCTGGGCGAGGTTGCTCTCCAACTCGGCGACGTCGTTTTCGACCGTCTGACGCGAGCGGTTCAGGACGTCGTCGAGCCGCTCGGAGAGCAGGTCGAGCACGAATTGCTTGTCCTCGTCAGTGAGCACCTTGCGGGTCAGCCACCGGCCGCGCGAGCTCATCGCCTCGCGAATCTCACGCTCGATGCCGGTGAGCACGAAGTCGAAGCGATCCTCGAGGGTGCGCGCCTGTTCTTTGGCGCGCGCCTCGGGCTGTGTTTGCGCGTGCTCGTCGAGCCACTCCGACAGCGCCGTCGCCTCGTCGCCCAGGGCCTCGTATTTGTCGACCAGCTCGTCCTGCAGAGCGCCCAGATCTTCGACCAGTTCGCCGAGCTGGCGGGCGATCTCGAGGGTCTTGATACGTCCGGAGCGCTCGACGATATTGGACTCGAGAAACCCCCGAAACTCTTCAAAGCCCGAATTGACACCGGTGCCAGGGCTTCCAGCCCAGGATCCAGACCTGGAAGGTCTGGCACCGGTGGACTCAGCGTCACTCGACGTTGCCTCGAGCGCCTCGAGCGCCGACAGCGCAAAACACCCGGCGATACGTCCGGCCGAATTCTTCTCGACATACTCCATCAACTCGTCGATCGGCGCCTGGCGCTCGTCGGCCGGCCCGAACCGGTCGACCTTATTGAGCACTATCAGCAGGCGCTCGTCGCCGTCGGGGATGCTCTCGATGAGCTCGAACTCGCTCTGCGACAGGGCTTGGTTGGCGTCGAGCACCCACAGGATCGCCTCGGCCTCTTCGAGCGCGCGCGAGGCGGTCTCCTCGTGGCCGTCGGCCAGCGCGTTGAAGCCGGGGGTGTCCCAAAACTCCACCGAGCGCAGATCCGAGTGCGGGTAGACGAATTCCAGGTGGTCGATTCGGTCGGCCTCGGTCTCCATCTGCCGTTTGGCCTCCTCGAGGTTGACCTCGACGACTTCGCCGTCGTCGCGCACCACGCGGGCAGCCTTGCGGGGGCCGTATTGGATGTAGCAGGTGTGCGCGGTCGTCGGTAGCACGCCCATGGGGACGACCTTTTCGCCGATCAGCGCGTTGAGCAGCGTCGACTTGCCGGCGTTGAACTCGCCGACGATGGCGATCGACAGCGGCGAGTTGAGCGTGGTCAGCATGCGCTGGACGCGCGGCAGGAGGTGGTCGGTGCGTGGGTCGGAGGCGACGAAGTCGCGCAATTGGTGGAGCACGCCGACCACGTCGGTCGAGTCCTCGAGGCGCTCGGGCAACTGCCAGTCGAAGGTGAGCTCGCCGAGCGCACGTCGCAGGTCGCCCTCGAGCGCCTCGATGCGCCGGTCGCCGGCGGCGAGCACGGCCTGCTCGAAGGCGACGACCGCCTCGGCCGGGTCGCCGGCGGCGAGGGCGACCTCGCCCAGCAGATGCAATACGTCGACCGGCGGCTCGGCGGCCTTTGGCTGGAGCAGTTGATCGATGAGCCGGCGCGCGTCACCCAAGTCGCCTTCAGCGAGGCTGACCCGGGCCAGGCCGACCAGCGCCTCGTGGCGCAGCGCCGGATCCTCGGTGGCGCGGTCGGCGGCCTGCTGGAAATGCTCGCGCGCCGCGTGTGGCTCGCCCATCTCCAGCAGGATGCGACCGGTGCCAAGCCGCGCGTCGACCTGCTTCTCATCGATGTCGAGCGAGGTCGAGTAGCATTCGAGCGCCCGCTCGCGATTGGCGATCGCCTCGTTGGTCTGGCCCAGGAGCGCGTGGATCTCGGCGAGCTTGGCCGGGTCGGCGACATCGAGCACGCGCAGCAAGTAGTCGTTGGCGCGCCGATGATCTCCGGCGGCGAGGCTCGAGCGCGCCGCGCCCACGAGCGCCGCTTCGTGGTTGGGGTCTTCGTCGAGCGCCTCCACATACGCCTCGAGCGCCGCTTCGGCGCGGCCGCGCGCCTCCTCGATCTCGCCTCGCAGCACCCGAGCCTCCAGGCCGGCCTGCTGGGCGATCGGCGAGGCGAGCACGTCCTTGGCCTCGTCGAGCTTCGATCGCTCGAGCAGAGCACCTGCCAGCGTGACCATCGCCTGCGGCTGGTCGGGAAAGCGCTTGGTCGCCTTTCTGAGCTCGCGCACCGCCTTGTCGGCGCGGCCCTGCGATAGATACGCCCGCCCCAACCCGAAGAGCAGGTCGAATTCGAGCGCCGAGCTCGCCCCGAGCTCCAGTCCGCGCCGAAAATGCACCTGCGCCTCGTGATACCGGCCCAATTGCTCGGCCGACAGCGCCGCATAGAGATGGCTGACCACCTCTTCGCGCCCGTCGATCGCTCGGTCGAAGGCCGACAGCGCCTCCTCGAACGCACCCTGATGAAATTTGCACAGCCCGATCAAATGATGGGTTCGGTGGAAGTCGGGGTGGTCGGCGTGTGTTCTGTACAGGATGCGGAGCGCCTTCTCATACTCCTCACCTTCGATCGCCTGCGACGCGCTTTGCAGCGAGCGCGCCACCTCCTCGGGCAGCAACACCTCGTCGAGAAAGCCACCGACGCGATCGCTAATTTTGTCTAGGAAGGACATGTGTCAGGGGTCCAGGGGTCCAGGGGTCCAGGGGTCCAGGATCGAAACAGACAACTGCAAAAGAATCTTCAATGTATCCCCGCGCCGTGATGTGCTAACAGGGTATTACAAGAAAAGTTGAAAAAACCACGCAACGAAATAGTCCATTCTGCCGATAACATATATGAGGGCTCCGTGGCAGCCTGCCGGCTCACCACTCGCCCGGCGATCGTTTTATAGATCGTATGACTATGGAAGAGCACGAGACAGATGTTCAGTGTTCTTGCAAAATAGATGCGGCGCGGTAATATAAACGCGTCGTTCGAGTTCACCCCTGCGCCGGAGAGCCGGCGCGGGCTCAAAAGGAGAAGAAAATGAGCGTCAATAAAGCAATCATCATCGGAAACCTCGGCTCCGATCCGGAAGTGCGCTACACCCAATCGGGCACGGCGGTAGCCAATCTGAGCATCGCCACCAACGAGCGCTGGACCGACAAGAGCGGTCAGAAGCAAGAGCGCACCGAGTGGCACCGCGTGGTCGTCTTCGGCAAGACCGCCGAGAATTGCCAGAAGTACCTGAGCAAAGGCCGCCAGGTCTACGTCGAGGGCCGCCTCCAGACCGACGAGTGGGAGGATAGGGACGGCAATAAGCGCAAGACCACCGAGATCGTCGCCAACAACGTCACCTTCCTGTCGGGTGGCAACGGCGGAGGTGGCGGCGGAGGCGGATACTCCCGCGGCGGCGGCGGAGGAAATCAGAGTCGGCCGGAAGTCGAGAGCAATTTCGATCAGTCGTTCGATGATGATGATATTCCGTTTTGATTTGAGCGTATGGGGGTCAAACTCCCCTCCCCGCTTTTGCAGTTTAAAAGTGGGGAGGATCAAGGTGGGGCTCTTTACAGGTTCTTCGACACGTTCGGTCGGTCCGACATCAAAGGCCCCCACCTTGATCCTCCCCATCCCTTCGCTTCGCTACGGGCGGGGAGGGAATTACGACCCCACACGCCCAACCCCCCCCCTCACAACCTCTCCTCCACCGTCTCCAGATTCAACCCACCCGGATAAGCATACGAGACGTGGCAATCATAGCCGTAACTGACCACCCCGAACGGCTCGTCGCCCTCCAACCTGTGAAAGCCGTCTTCGACGCGGATCTGGGCGATGTCGTAGTTGCCCCGCTCGCCGACCTTGGTCCAATCGTCATCTGAAATCGCCTCGCCGTCCAGGCGCACCTCGAAGCCGGCCGGCGCGATCAGGTTGATATAGTCGCGCTCGTAGGCCTCGGGGGTGAGCACGATATAGTCAGTGCGGAATTGGTCTGTGGGTACGGACACGGCCATGGCCGGGTCGCCGATGCCGGTGGGGTTATTGGCGTCGATGCCCTCGTCACATTCGCGCGGGATGCCCGTCCAATTCGACCCGACCATATATTGGGAGAGCATCACCGGCTTGTTGGCGACCAATTGGAAGTTGACGTGGCTGTCGATGGCCTCGAATTGGCGCCACTCGCCGGCGTCGAGCGTGCGGCCGTGCAGGCCGGGGATCTCCGGATCGGTCTGCACGGTGGTGTCGTCTTCGGCGGCGATGACCCGCCACAGGTCCGGCTCCTTGGTGGCGCCGTCGGCTCGGGGGCTGAACTTCGAGCCGACGTACTCGGTGCCCCAGGCGTCGGTGGGCAGCAGGATCGACTCGATGTGATCGCAGCGGTCGATATCCTTGACCACATTGGCGCATTGATGGCCGCCGAAGACGGTGATCGGCTCGTCGGCCAGGATATGCGAGCCGGTCAGGTCCGGGCAGGGCGAGACCTGGTCGGGCGGTCCCTCGCGGTTGGCCAGACAACCGTGGTCGATGGCGTCCTCGAGCTCGGCGCCGGAGGTCTCCAGGTTGATCGACTCGCCGGGGGCCAGGTCGAAGACGCGGGTCTCGCCGGCCTCGATCTGGTCGACGCCGGGGCCCGAGATGACCTGGGCGGAGGGGGTCACGCGCACGCGATTGGGATTTCCGTGGGAGTTGACCACCGTCAAAAAGCCGCGAATCCGGGCGCGGCCGCCGCGATAATACCAGCTCAACGCCCGGTACTCGCGCCCCAGCG
This sequence comes from Persicimonas sp., assembly GCA_046545675.1. Lineage (GTDB taxonomy): Bacteria > Myxococcota_A > Bradymonadia > Bradymonadales > Bradymonadaceae > CAYLTX01. The sequence goes on along the minus strand of JBKGZI010000059.1, from coordinate 5,238 downwards.
AGTTGGTGGGGATCAGCAGCGTGCCGTCGTTGGAGTAGACGTCGACGTTGTTGAGCGGGTTGAATTGGTAGGCGATGACCGGGACGCTGCTGGTCAGCCGGACCGATTTATTGTCGAGCAGGCGTGTACCCGAGTGATCGAGGCCGGTGGGAATCGAATAAATGCGCGCCTCGCCGGGCGGGATCGACAGGTCATAGCTCGCGCCGTCGGGGTCGCTGATCAGCTCGCGGTCGCTGAAGCCCTCGGTCAGCGTGATCCGCGCGGTGCTCTCCTCGTTGGGGTTGGTCACCACGACCGCATGCGGTTGGCTGAGCGCGTCGTCGTAGTTGTCCAGGTCGACCGACCAATATTCGCAGCCGATATAGCTGGACACCTTCGTGCTCAGCTCGCACAGATCTTCGCACTCCCCATTATAGCACTCGGTGCCCATCGGGCAGGGCTCGCCGGGGACGAACGCGCCGGCTTCGTTGCAGATCTCGAGCTGGGAGGTGTCGACGCAGCGGGTGACGCCGGCCTCGCACTCCGGGGCCTCGCATTGGCCGTCGCTACACGGCTGGTCGCCCGGGCAGATCGTCTCGACGACCTCCGTGCCGCTCTGGTTGCACACTCGCTGCAGGCCATCGTCGGTACATTCCAGGAATTGGCCGGGCGTACACACCGGCTCGCGGCATTCGCCGGAGTCGGCGTGGCAGCGTTTCTCGGCCGCGCAGACCTCCTCGCGCCACTCGCTGCCGTCGTCCGCACAGACCCGCCGCGAGGCCAACGAGGTGCATTCGGCCGAGGCGGGCCGGCAAAATGTGTCGGAGGCGTCGGTGGCGTCGGTCGCGCCGGCGTCGCTCGCAGCGCTATTATTCGCGCCGCTATTGTCGTCAGAGCAAGCGGCGAGCGCCACAAAGAGGGCAGACAAAAGAGATATGATGCGGAGGAGCTTCATCGAAATCGCGGACCGTCGTAAAAGGAGCGTCGAGCCGGCACGAGCGTAACATCAGCCGTCACGGGATTCCATCACTGCACTCCCTCTCCGCGCGTAGCGAAGGGGAGGATCAAGGAGGGGCCCCACCTTGATCCTCCTTTATGCGGGTTGACCGTGCCACTTTGGGACTGCAAAAGCGGGGAGGGCATCTTCTGCCAACTGATAGGCAATGAACACCCCAGCACCCCAAGCCCGCTCTTACTCCGCGGGAGCGGCCTCTATTTCACGGTCCTCGGGGTCGCGGTCCTCGGGGCGGGGCGGCTGAACCCCGTCGCTGTCCGGCTGCCCATAGTGGGACGGCTCGGGCAGGTAGTTGGTGGGGTTGAGCAGCATGTCGCGCATGATGCGCACGAAGTAGCCGATCTGATAGCCGTCGTAGCAGCGGTGGTCGAAGGTCAGGCAAACGTTCATGGCGTCGCGCGCCTCGACCTCGCCTTCTTCGGTGACGACCGGAGCTTTGTGGACCGCGCCGGGCAGCACCACGATCGGGACGCGGCTGGCGGGCACCAGCGGCGCAAAGCCGTGCCTGATGTCGAAGGGGCCGACCGAGGTCACCATGGCGCTGCCGAACGGGTCGCTTCGGATCCCCATCTTGTCGAGGTCGAAGGGCACGTTGAAGGTCAGAAAGTCGACCATCTTGAGCACGCCGCCCATCAGCCAGGGCGGGACGATGTCGACCATCGACTTGGTCTTCTCCATCTCCGCGTCCTGACCGGCGCGCACGTCGCTGGCACGCGACGTCAGCCGCTGGGCGATCTCGACCAGGCTCATCTGGTCGGCGTTGGTCAGTTTGACGCCGCTGAGGTCAGCCTCGCTGGCCGTCTCGTCGGCCACGGCGACCTGGCAGAAGATGTCGATATTCTTTCGCTGGCGCACCTTTTTGCCAATCATGACCACGTTGAGGTCCGGGTGGCGCTTGAAGACCTCGGCGGTCAATTTGACGCAAAACGCCGAGATGGTGACCTTCGTGCCGCTGACTCGGGAGACCTCGTCGAGGTAGGGCAGCAGGTTGCTGACGTCGACGGTCTCGTAGCCGTAGATCGAGGGATCATTGGGCGGGCGCCACATGCCGACCGAGATCTTGCGCCACGAAGAATATTTCTTAAGCGATTCCCAACGTTTGCCCATCGTGAACACTCCTGGCCAGGCGTAAACGAGCGAGTTCGTGATTATGTCGCCAGCCTACACGGGGCTCGACGACTGATCAACGTTGCTGACAAGCGGCTAACAAGGTGGCAGGGTCGGACATTTCATGGCTCAACAAGCGCAAACGCCACTATGAACGAGCCCAAATCGCAGTTTGCGACGTCGCCGTTTGACGTCGCCTCAAATAGAAGATGGTCGGTTTCTGTAAGATCCTCTATTTAGGGCGCCTGAACTGCGGCGCGAACTACAATTTGGGGTTGTCCTTTCGTGACATCCGGGTTGACGTCGCCTCGATTGGCGGGGCCCCATGGTTGAACTTCAACAACCATCCCATGTATCTTGGCATTATCAGATTCATAGTTAAGCCCAACAGGATAACGCCATGACTCACCTGCGTCGGGAAGCCTGCGTATCCATCGCGGTGCTGCTACTCACAGCCAGCGCGTGCGCCCCGGAGGCCGACATCGAGCCGCAGCCTGACGTGGTGCGGGCGGTGTGGGACCCGGCCGCGGGCGAGCTGCCGTCGCCGACGGATCTGGTGCGCGACGAGGAGCGCGGCCGGCTCGATTTGCCCATCGACCCGGAGGCGCCGGCGGCCGACACAGAATTTACCGCCTATCTGAACTCGCTCGACGGTTTTCCGCTGGCCTCGACGATCGAGATTCCGGTCTCCGACGAGGTGCAGGACGCCGGGCTCGGCGGCTCGTTCTTCGTGCTCGACGCCCGCAACGGCGATCCGCTGTCGCTCGAGCAGGACGTCGACGCCGAGGCCGGCGTGATCACGGCGACGCCCAGAAATGGGGAGACCAGCGCAGACGGCGACGCGCAGCGTCCCACTGAACTCGCGCCCGGGCAGACCTATCTCTTCGGGCTGCGCGGCTACGAGGGCGGGCTTCGCGGGGCATCTGGCGAGCCGGTCATCGCCGACGCCGGCTTCTATATGGTCCGCTCCGAGGAGCCGCTCACCGAGCATCCCGACGCCATGCCCGGCGACTCCCGCGCCGAGAAGGTCGCCGCCTCCGAGGCCCTCCACGAGATCCAGCAGGCCTACGCGCCGCTCATCGAGATGGTCACCGAGCGGCGCGGCTTTGGGCGCTCGGAGCTGGCGGTGCTCTCTTCGTTTACGACCACCGACAAGCCCGCGGTTTGGTTCGATCCCAACACCGGCCGCATCCCGCTGCCCAACGATGTCCTGATGGATCGGGAGACCGGCCTGGTCGATCTGCCCATCGCCGACGACGAGACCGGCGAGGAGCGCGACATCAAGGAGACACTTTCGGAGTATGACGGATTCTCGGCCTCCGCCGCGCTGGTCCTCGAGAGCACCCATCCGGTGGACTCGACGACCATGCTCGACGAGGAGGCCGTTCGGCTATTTCGACGCACCGACATCGGCGAGATGGTCGAGGTCACCGACCTCGAACGCGGGGTGCTCGAGGACGGCAAGACCTTCTGGATCCGGCCGCGGCTCACCCTCGAGCCGGACTCCGAATACGTCTACGTGACCACGCGCGCGCTCGAGGACCGGCGCGGTGAGCCGCTGCGGGCCCAGCCGCTGGGCGCGCTCATTCGCTCGGAGGCGACGCTGGTCGAGGACGACACCTCCCAGGTCTCGGCCATCGACGACGCCACCGCTCAGATGCTCGAGCCGGTGCGCCAGAAGGCCGAGGCCGTGCTCGACCGGCTCGACGGCGAGCTCCACCCGCGCGAGTCGGTGCCCGCGGCGGTCCCCTTCCGGACGCTGTCGGCCGCCGAACGCATGTTGGAGTACCGCACCAAGCTCTACGAGCAAGACGTGCGCACCGATATCCAGAATGTCGAGGTCGCCTCGCCCTTCGATCGCGGGCTGTTTGTGGCCATGCCGCGGGTCAAAACGGTCGTCTCCGGCGAGATGTCCGTGCTCGACCACCTCGACCCGCAGACTCGGCGGTTTCATCCGGACGGCTCGGCCCAGGAGAAGCCGGCCTCCTTCGTGCTCACGATCCCGCGCGGGATCGACCGGGGCAAGCCGATCCCGGTGGTGCTCTTCGGCCACGGCCTGATGACCAGCCGCGAGCTCGTCTACCTCATCGCCGACAAGCTCGCCTCGGAGGGCTACGCCTCGTTTGCGCTGGATTTGCCCTATCACGGGCATCGCGCGGTGTGCGTCGAGGATACCGACTGCAAGAGCGACGATGCCACCTGCAGCCAGTCCGGCGAGTGCATCGAATCAGACGGCTCGACCGGTGAGATCGCGACCATCGAGGTGCCCTTCGTCGACGCCGAATATCCGGTCTCGACCGGCTTCGCCTTCGTCGAGGTCGGCAACCTGGTGGGCACTCGCGACCACTTCGCCCAGGCCGCGCTCGACTTGATGCAGGGGCTGAGGGTCATCCGCGGGGCCGACTGGGCCGGCCAGGCTGACGGCTGGGTGCTCGACGGCGACGACGTCTCCTACCTGGGCATGAGCCTGGGCGGCATCGTCGGCTCCATCCTCAGCGCCACCGAGCCGACCCTGGACGACTTCGTGCTCAACGTCCCCGGCGCCGACTACTTCACGCTCATCGAGGAGTCGGCGACCTTCAGCGGCGAGTTCCAGCACGCCCTCGACGAGCGCGGCGTCGAGCAGGGCAGCGACGCCTACTTCGATTTCCAGAACGTCGTGCGCTGGCTGCTCGACCCCATCGACCCGCTCAACCTGGTCCAACACACCATCGACGACCCGCTGACCTACACCGATCCGACCGACGGCCAGCAAAAGACCGCCCCCGCAAAGCGGGTGCTCATCCAGATGGCCGAGAACGACTCGGTGGTCCCCAACGCCGCCACCGAGATCCTGGCCGAGCGCATGGGCGTCGACATCTCGACATACACCCCCGCGATCTCCAATCACGGCTTTTTATTCGATCCGACCTCTTTTGAGGGGCGTGACGCGCGCAATGAGATGGTGGAGTTTTTCAATGATCGGTAACAGCGGGCTTGGGACGGGCGCCTCGGTTCCTGAAGGCCTTCTATTCGACAGCTCAACAAACGCAAACGCCACTATGAACAAACCCAAATCGCAGTTCGCGACGTCGCCGTTCGACGTCGCCTCAAATAGAAGATGTTTGGTTTCTGTGGGATCCTCTATTGAGGGCGCC
>JBKGZI010000058.1:0-20104 GCA_046545675.1 Persicimonas sp. | reverse complement strand
GGATGACGCATCGAGTGTCTCGAGCTTTTCGTTATCCCCAAGACTTACGCGCTTGTACTTACGACTGGTCATATTCGAAGCGGTCGTGCAGCTCGAGGTATTGCAGGTAGCGCTCGAAGCCCTGCGGGTCGATGATCTGTAGGTTGCCGCGCGGGTCGACCGAGACAAGGTCGTCTTTGACGAGCTCGGTCAACAGGCGCTTGAGCTCGCCGACCTCGAGGCCCAGCACGCCGGCGATATTGTCCGGGATGGGCACCGCCGCGCCGAGTGAGCCGTCGTGAGAGTTGGCGAGCACCTCGTGGCGAAGCTGGTGCATCAGCCGCCCTTTGGTCGTGCGAAGCGAGAAGTTCGCGAGCCGGTATTGGGCCCGGGTGAGCCGCTGCGACATCTTCTTCATCATCCGAACGGCGATGTCCGAGTTGCTGCGCAGCATATTCTCGAATTGGCTGGCCCCGATCTGGATGACCGCCGCGTCCTCGAGCACGGTCGCGGTGACCGGCCGCGGCTGGTCGTTGACCATCGCCAACTCCCCGCAAAAAGCACCCGCGCCGAGGTCCTCGATGACGATCGAGGTACCCTGGATCCGTTTGGCCAGGCGCACCTTGCCGGATTTGATGACGTACATCGCAGAACCCTGCTCGCCCTCGCGAAACAGCACGGTGCCCGCGGGACACTGCTTGACGCCTTTGTCGCTCGACTTCTTCGCTTTAGCTTGCTTGGCCAAGAGAACTCCTCAGATCTTCGGATTCGAATATCGCCGCCGGCACGGCCGCCGCCCTCGCTCAATCATCGCACGTGACGTGCCAATCCCAAACGCCCTGCTCATCCAGCTCCTCGATGAACTCGGCGGTTCGCCTCGCGACGTGCGGCTGTCGGTATCGAAGGTAATCGAACAGGTGTGTTTTGAGTAATTTCAGGTCAGCTATCGTGTCGGCATCGTACCAGAATTCGAGCGATTCACACAAGAGACCAGCGGCCCTGGCATGGCGCAACGTCTGGCCGTAGACCTGCGGCGTGCTCCACTCGATATTGTCGAAGACGCTCGTGTGCGGCGCGTCGAGCCCGATCATATAATAGCCCCCGTCAAAGGACGGCCCGACGACCACATCATTGTGCTCGAGCGCATCGAGGGCGGCGCGAAAGTGGCGTTGGAGCAGCGTGGGGCTGTCGGTGCCGATAATGATGACGCGCTTGGCCGCGGCCGCAAAACACCGCTCGACCACCGAACGCAGCCGCGCGCCCAGATCCGGCCCGCGCTGTTCGATGAGCGCGAAACCGGCGTCTCGAAATCCGCCGAAGCCCTCGTGCTGCGGGTCGCCGGCGTAGGCGAGCAGCGGCGAGACCGGCTGGTCGAGCTCGTCTGCAAGCGCGCCCACTTGCTCGGCGATATCGTCGAGAAAGCAACGGTATAGCGCCGTCGCTCGCTCCTCGCCGATCGATGCGCCCATGCGCGTCTTGACGCGCCCGGCGCGCGGGGCCTTGGCGAAGACCACTACCGCTACATCTTCGATGCTGTCGAGCGCCGATTCAGCCATGGGTCCTCTACCGGGTCAGATACTCTTTGAAGATGGTGTACAAAATCTTGTGGCCCGCCCGCACCGTCCCCTCGAGGGTGCCGGTGACCTTGGAGACCCCGATGCGCTTGCGGTAGCTCACGGGCACCTCCACCGCAGCCAGGTGCAGCTTGGCCGCCTTGACCTGCATCTCCACGGTCCACCCGAAGTTCTCGTCCTGCATATTCAACAGCTCGAGGCTTCGCCAGCGGATCGCGCGAAACGGCCCCAGGTCGCTAAATTGATACCCGTAGAGCAACTCGACCAAAAAACAGGCCAATTTATTGCCGAAGACGGCCTGCGGCAGCAGCGCGCCCGGCTCGTTGGAGCCGATGGTGCGGCTGCCGATGACCATATCGAGGTTGTCGGAGAGAATGGGCGCGACGATCCGCGGCAACTCCTCGGGATGATCGCTGAAATCAGCATCCAGAAAGACGACGATGTCGGGGGGATCGCCCCGAAGGTGCTCGAGGCCGGTCAGACATGCCTTGCCGTAGCCGCGCTGGGGCTCGGCGACCACTTCGGCGCCGTGGTCGCGGGCGACCCGGGCGGTGGCGTCGGTGCTCCCGTTGTCGACCAGCACAACCCGGCGCACCCACTGGGCCGGCAGCGCATCGATCACCTTGCCGACGCTCTTCTCCTCGTCGAGCGCGGGCATGATCACGTCGATAGTGGCCGCCTCGGGCGGGTCGATCCGGTAGTCACGTGGCCACCAAACCCCGCCGCGCCTGCCCCAACCGTGCCCGTATTTAAAAGATATGTCGCTGGAGTTGGCTGCCATAAAAACGTGGGAAGATTCTCTTTGTCGGGCCGGCCCCCCAGCACGTGCAGGCGCACCGGCGGTGGCCTTTTCAAAACCGCATCGGACCGGCATAGTACGCGCCGTCTGGTCCCAGCGCAAACACTCTGAGCGTCGGGACCATCTGCTTGAAGATCCCCGAGCCTCCGTGAAGATATCATGAGCAATTCAGACGACACTTCTTCTTCCTATCAGGACGCCGGCGTCAACCTCGAGGCGGCCGAAGAGACCGTCTCCCGACTGGGCGCCATCGTCGAAGATACCTATATCCCGGGCGTACTCTCCGGGCTGGGCGGCTTCGGCGGGCTCTTTAGCCTGCGCGAGTCGGGCGTGATCTCCAAGGCCGACTCCGACACGGTGCTCGTCGCCGGCACTGATGGGGTGGGCACCAAGCTCAAGCTTGCCTTCGAGCTCCAGCGCCACGACACCATCGGGATCGATTGCGTGGCAATGTGCGTCAACGACGTGATCACCTCCGGGGCGCGGCCGCTCTTCTTCCTGGATTATTTCGCCACCGGCAAGCTCGAGCCCGAGCAGGCCGAGGCGGTGGTTCGTGGAGTGGCGCAAGGGTGTAAGCAGAGCGGCTGCGCGCTGATCGGCGGAGAGACCGCCGAGATGCCCGGCTTTTATACCGAGGGCGAATACGACATCGCCGGCTTCTCGGTCGGCGCCGTCGAGCGCGACCGGCTGCTCACCGCCGATCACGTCGAGGTCGGCGACACGATCGTCGGCATCGGCTCGAGCGGCGTGCATAGCAACGGCTTTAGCCTCGTGCGCAAGATCATCAGCGACAACGGTCTCGACCTCGACAAGACCTATCCGGCGCTCGGCGAGGATCGCACGCTGGGCGATGTGCTCCTCGAGCCGACGCGCATCTACGCCAAGGTGGCCGCTCAGTTGCTCGACGAGCAACCTATCCACGCCCTCGCCCACATTACGGGCGGCGGATTCTACGAGAACCTGCCGCGCGCACTTCCCCAGGGAGCCGGTGTACGGATCGACTCGACGAGCTGGCAGCGCCCGGCCATCTTCGATTTTCTAGAGGAAAAAGGCGGCGTCGACGCAGATGAGATGTACCGCGTCTTCAATATGGGGGTTGGATTGGCGGTCATCGTCGGTGGAGATGCCGCCGGTGTCATCGAAGCTGCGAGTTCACATGGCTTCGAGGCCTGGGAGATCGGTGAGGTCGTCTCGGGCAGCGGCGTCCAACTGGATTGAAGGCCGCACTCCGAACGCTGATGTACCGCTTTATTGCACGCGTCGACCCAGCCGCGCGCACAGACACACCAGCGACAACATGCTGGTGCGCGAGTCCTGCAGGACGTCGTCGCGCTGCGAGTAAATCGCGCGCGGGTCGGAAAACTCCTTGTCTCGGACCACCGCCAGACGCTGGCGCTCGAGCTCGAGTAAACGGCCCAGCGAACAGCGCACCGCCAACCTGACCTCATCAGCGTCGGTCGTGGCGTCGATGCAAAGGTACACGACGCTCTTATGCGCTTCTTCGAGCCGGCCGAGCTGTCCCTCGAGGTCGTCGACTTCGTCTCGGACGACCTGTTCGAGCGTCAAAAAGCGCTCGTCGAACCAGGCGGCGGTATAGGCGACCAGCTCGCCGTCGTCGTCGAAGAATTTCTCGACGAAGAGTGCTTCTTCAACCCACGCCTCGCCAAAAACTGTATAGATCTCGTCGAGGCGGGCCTGTCCGTGCAAGAAGTCTGGAGGGAAAACGTGCTTGCGCCGGCGCATACGCGCCTGTTGGCGGGCCAGAATTTGCTCGATAGAGCGGCCGGCACTGGGCAGCGACGCAGCACCTTCCGTGGGCGGCGAGCTGGTTCCGTGCAGCAAGGATTCGTGAAGCATGAGTTCGTCCGTGATTGCAGTAGAGACACTGAACATTCCATCACCTGAACACATTTGTACTGCACATCTGAATAGTGCGCAACAAAAAAGGTGCTCGTTTGTTCAGTACTGCGTCTCGGACCTCACCTGATTACTTCGAGTGTCATTTAAGATAAACAAGGATTTTTTATTGACAAGCACAAAAACCAAATCTCTTCAGTGAGTTGGGTCCGCGCCTCCAGAAAGTCGAGGATCAATAGTCGTCGATTTCGAAGACGTGGGTGGCGCGGATGGTCTCTTCGACGGCGACTCCGTTTTCGAGAGCGGGCTCGAACTTCCACTTGCGAAAAGTCTCCTCGGCGAGCTCGTCGAAGCCGTTGCCCGCCGACTTGACGATGCGCACATCGACCACCTTGCCGTGCTTATCGACGGTGAGAATGGCCACCACCGTGCCTCCGACGCCGCGGCGCTTGGCCTCGAGCGGATAGTCATCCGGGTCGGCCTTGGGCCGGCTGAGCGCCTGGGGCTTGCGAGTTTCACCGCCGCCCTTCCCGCCGGCGGCTGGCTCGTCGCCGCTGCCGTAGCCTTCGCCGTCACCATCGCCGGTCTTGATCTTCCCCATGCGGTCCGGATCGACGTATTTCTTGGTGACCTTTCCGTTCTTGATGCCCTGGCCGGCCTTGAAGGTCGGCCCGTCGGAGGTCTCCGAGGTCGTATCGTCGCTCAGCCCGTCAAGGTGGACCGGGTCCATCGACTCGGCCTCTTGGGGAGAGTCTTCGGGCGGTGGGTCATCCGGCTCGGGTTCGGGCTCGGGAGTCGGAGGCTCCGGCTCGGGCTCGGGCTCGGGCTCGGGTTCGGGCTCCGGAGCAGGACGCTCTGGTTCTGGTTCGGGCTCTGGTTCGGGCTCTGGTTCGGGCTCGGGCTCCGGCTCTGGTTCCGGTTCGGGCTCCGGCTCTGGTTCCGGTTCTTCGACCACGGCCACCTCGACGACGGAGTCCTCCTCGACGTCCTCGCCCGGCTCGACGTTGCACATCGGGGCGAGGGTCATCAGCAAAAATGCGCCGACCACATGCACCAACACCGCGCCGACCAGCCCCCACACGCCCGAGAACAGCTTCTTGACGAAGCTCTGCTCCTCGGTGGCCAGCGGGTCGCGGATCGGCGTTGAGCGCGGAGGCTGCTCGGCCGAGTCTGGCTGAGCCGACTCTGGTTGTTGGGGCGGCTTCGAGCTCACGGCGCGACGTTCTCCTTTTTCTCGATATTCAGGGCGAATTTATCGAGCCCGTTTTGCTTGATGGTGTCGATCAGGTCGACTACGCGGCCGTACTCGACGCCCTTGTCGGCGGCGATGATCGCCCGCAGCTCGGGCTCGGCCTCCAGACGCGTGACGGTTTCGTCGGCGATCTCGTCGAGCGTTGTCGCCTCGTCGTCCAAGAAATAGTCACCGTCGTCGCTCACCGACAGCACCATCGTCGACTCCACGTCGGACTCGCCGCTGGCCGCCTTGGGCAGATCGACCTTGATCTGCTGGCGCACGATATAGGAGGTGGTGACCATAAAGATGATCAGCAGCACCAGCACGATGTCCACCAGCGGTGTGACGTTGATTCCCGAGATGACGTCGTCGTCGCCACCTCCCGTATTGAACCCAGCCATGGTTTCTCGCGTGGTTTAAGGCATCGAAGCAAATCGAATGCGTATGCGCGGATATTTCGTGGGAACTCGTGGATTATTCGGCGAGTCCGTCGGCGCCGGAGGCCGGCGAGACGGCCTCGGCCGGCTCGGCGTCCCCGCTCGAACCGGCGTCTTCGCCGGCAGCGGGCTCCTTGCGCAGATACGCGAGGAGCGTGCGCCCCAGCAGATCGGTCTGGGCGACCGAGCCCTTGATGCGGGTCTTGAAGGTGTTGAAGGCGATGACCGCCGGGATGGCGACCAGCAGGCCCACGCCGGTGGCGACCAGCGCCTCGGCGATGGCGGCCATGACGTGCTGGGCGGCCTCCTGGCTGCCCTCGCCGAGGCTCTCGAATGCGCCGATAATGCCCAACACCGTGCCGAAGAGACCGATAAACGGGGCGTTATTTCCCACCGTACCCAGAAACGCCAGGTATTTGTCGTAGCGGCTCTTCTCCGAGGACAGCGCTCCGTTCATGCGTTCTTCGACCGAGGAGGCGCCGCGCCGCCAGTCGCGCAGGCCAAAGAGCACCACGCGCGCTTCCATCGTCTCGGAGTACTCCTCGAGCAGCTCGGCGGCCTCGTCGAATTTATCCTGCTCGAGCAAGGCCTCGACGCGGCCGCGAATCTTGTGGACGTCGACGGCACGCTTGCCAAAGAAAATGGCACGCTCGAGCATCACCAGCACGCTGAGCAAGCTGAGGATGACCAGCACCCACAGCACCCATTCGGCGCCGATCAGCGCCGCGTCCAATAAGATTTCGGTCAGCATGGTCCCTCTTCACGGATGAGTCTCGGATGGCCCGATTCACGACTTGCCGATCGGTGCCGGCGCCGCGATATAAATAATGTGATCCTGCTCCAGCTTCAAATCGGTCGGCGGATTCACCTTCACCGAGGAGCCCTCCGAGCCGTCCTGCACGTCCACGGCAAGCAGCGTCGCATCGTGGTCCTTCTTTAGATGCGAGATCGCCTCTCCAATATTCATTCCCACTAGATGTGCCGGCAGCTCACACCGGTAAAATTGGTGGCCGTAGGCGGTGGTGAACAACTCGTCGAGCATCGACACGATCCCGTGATTGCGGGTGACTGTGGCCATGATATTGCCCACATATTCCTCGCTGACGATGATCTCCTCGACGCCCACCTCTTTGAGGCTGGCCTCGTTGTCGCGGTTCAATAGCTGCACGGTCGTATAGATGCCTGTGTTGAGCTTCTCGATGAGCATGGCCGCGAGCACCGAGCGGGCGTCGCGATCCTGGGCGGAGCGCTCCTCCATGGTGGTGTCGGCGAGCAGCAGCGCCACCGAGGCCCGGTCGACGCCGGCCTGCTTGAGGCAGTCGATGCGCGTATAATCGCCCACCAGGGTCATCACCTGGTCGGGCAGTTGCTGGACGATCGGCTCGTTTTCGATGCCGTCGCTCTCGGAGATGATCACGAAGTGGTCATAGCGGTCGTCGTTCATCAACTCGCGCACGATGAGCGGGCCGGCCTGGTTCCAGCCGCAGATGACTACGTGGTCGTACATTTCGTCCAATTCCATGCCGTGCAGCCTCACCTTTTGAAGCAAATCGAACATAATCGCCGACACCGTACCGATAAATACGGCGAAGACGGTCATACCACTGAGCATCATCATGACGGTGATCGCCCGGCCCATGGTCGTCTGAGGCGTGCCGCCGATGGGCTCGGCGCCGATGAGCGTCATCACCGAGAACCACAGCGCGCTCTCCATCGTGGCGAAGTCGGCGTTGAAGCGCCCTTCGATGACGCGAATGGACAGCCCGCCCATCAAGATCACCGTCAGGATGGTCAGACCGATGATCACATACTCGACACGCACCACCCGAAAGGCGGTAGAGAATCGGCGCAGCCGACGTGTGGCGATGATCCCCACCCGATACAGCCGCAAGAGCCTGAGCACGCGCAAGAAACGCAGGGCACGGAAAACCGGCAGCACCGCCAAGATGTCATACCAGCACTTTCGCAAAAAGCGCTCTTTTTTGCGCTCGGCGTAGTAGCGGATGAATAGCTCGATGACGAAGATCAGCGTCAGGACATCGTTGGCGTACACCACCGTGGGGTGGTAAGTATGGGTCCGCTCGAGCCACGCCTCGACAAGGATCAGCACCACAGACATGATGATGAGCAGCGCGACCACCGCCTCGGTGATCGGATGTCTGAGCGCGCGCCTGACTTTGTGACGCAGATCCATGGGGCACTTCCGCATTGATTCGATCGGGCAATCACCTTTAATCTGCATGTAGGCGCCAGCGCTGACAAGCTGTCTTTGACTTACGGCGTCCGTCGCCCCCCGTGCCGGAGTTATCGATGTCCAAGAGTCTTCGCCCCAAATCCGCACACCCGCCCGGCCTCGACTGGACGATTGTGCTCGGCTTTACCATCTGCGCGCTGCTCGCCGCCGGCTTCGGCTATTGGCGGCTGAGTCAGGCGGCTCAGATCTCCGAGGACAGCTTCGCCTTCGAAGAACTCCAAATCGACCGCGAGCGCCTCGATAGGCAACGCCAGAAAAAGTACGGCGATATCAATCTGAGAACGGCGCAGGCCGAGTGGCAACGCATCTTGGCCGCAGCCCGCGAGCTCAACCGCGGTCAATTCACCGGGCTGTCCCAGACGGCGGCCGCCGAGCTGAGCCTCGAGATAAAATTTCTCGCCAATGAGCTGATCCCCACCACCGGCTATCAGGGATTCGTCGTCAGCGGAGAGCCTCTCTTCCACCAATGCCAAGAGGGCCTCGACGAGCTCCTCGAGGCCGTGCGCACCGGCCAATTGAGCATGAAGGAGGCTCGAGAGGCCCCCCCAGCGGATACCTTCGAGACCTACCGCGACAATTGCGGCAACTTCCTGCCGCTACTCGTCGACCGCGGCCTGGTCACCGAAGACGCACAATGGGCCTTCGAGCAAGCCCCGATCATCGTCGACCTGCTCAATCGGTACCGCTGGGCGCACATTATCCACGACCAGCAAAAGCCCGAGGCCCAACTGACCGCCTACGGTCTGATCACTTTCGAGCGCTGGCGCGTCGAGCGGGCCAGCGGCGTCACGGACGCGAGTCGCCAGAAGTATCTCGAGCGCCTCGCCCGCCACGATCCCGACTATAACGCCGACTACGCCCGCGGCGTCCTCGCCTTTCGAGCCGGAGAACTCGAGGAGGCGCTCGAGCACTTCGAAAAGCTTGCCAGCGCCTACCCAGCCTCGGATTACCGCGGCTATGCCGACTACCTGAGAGACCGCCTGGAGGCGAGCGGAAACGAGGTCGTCGCGGAAGGCGAAAAAACTCATTGACAGGCCTTTACGCCTCCCTTATAAACTGCGTCCCGCGGCGGTAAAACACCCCGCCAACGGAAACCCAAATGGGGCCATAGCTCAGCTGGGAGAGCGCTACACTGGCAGTGTAGAGGTCGAGGGTTCAAGTCCCTCTGGCTCCACTTCAAAGCCTAAACAAAAGAGCCGCGCGTGAGCGCGGCTCTTTTGTTTCTTGGTGAGGTTCATGACTGCTGAGCCCCGTCCCGGCGAGGTTTATGCGGGTTGACCGTGCTTGTCCCGCCGGACGGAAAGCTTGAGTATGCAGCGAGGACTATCGCCCCAGATCTCGATAAGATCGTCTTCTGCGGCAGGTGAAAGGACAAGTTGGAGTGGCATCAGGAATTTTGTCCCAACTTTTCACGGCCGGCCTTTTTAATCTCTTCGAGGGCGTCCGCATCAAAATCGCGGCCCTCGCCGCGGTCCAGTTGCTCGATACCTGCTTGGAGGTCTTCACGCAGCTCATCTCGTTGTCGCTCCAACAACTCCTGTTGGCGTTGCGTAATGCGCAGAGCTTCCCGGACGACTTCACTTTCCGATCCCGCCCGCAAGGCTCAGCCTCACTCACGAAACTATCAGCGCTGCTGTCGCTTGCGGTCGACGGGTTCGATGAGCCGGGCCACAAACGCGTCGGCGCCGCCGGCGTTGGTCTTGCCGGGGAAGGTGCCGTCGGTGGAGCCGGCGACGTAGACGGTGGTGGCTGATACGGCCAGGGAGTTGGCTTGGACCGGGCCGGAGGCGTCGAGTCGGCGGGTCCACTGGATCTGGCCGGTGGTGTCGAATTTCTTTACCTCGACGCCGTTCTCCGCCGGGGTTTGGCCGGCGAAGAGGTTGGGCGGCGTGCCGCTGGCCACGTAGAGCATGCCGGCGTCGACGGCGATGGCGCGCGGGGTCTTCTTCAGGAAGCGCGTCCACTCGAAGTTGCCGTTGGCGTCGAGCTTGCGCACGAAGTGGGTGCGCCGGGACTCGCCGGCCGTCTGGAAGCTCTCGCCGATGATATATGCGGCGCGGTCATCGACGACGACGCTGACCGCGGTGTCCGGGCCGACCTCCTCGTTCATGTCGAAGAGGCGGGTAAACTTCCACGAGCCGCCCGAGTCGTATCTGCGAACGAAGGCGTCCCAGGTGGTCAGCGCCGCGCTGGTCGTCGACGGTGTATCGCCGCTGACGTAGACGCCGTCTCCGTTGGCCGCCACATCCCACGCTCGACTGGAGCGGTCGTCGACGAAGAATTGGTCGCTCCAGGCGAGTTCACCGTCGGCGCCGTAGCTCTGGATAAATGCCAGGCTCCTCGAATGGCCCGAACGGCTCGTCGACGCGGTGCTCTCGCCGACCACATAGACCATACTGTCGTAGACGGTGACGGCGTGGACGGTGTCATCCAGCGAGGCGCCGTCGCTCTCCAGGTTCAACTGGCGAGTCCACAGGGCGTTGCCCTGATCGTCGTATCTTCTCACGAAGCCATCGACCGTGCCCGACTTGCCCTCCTCGGAGAGCGCACCGCCAGTGGAGCCGACCACGTAAACCGAGCCGTCGGCCTCGGCCACGGCGCGGGCGTGATCGGCCGCGTCGGTGCCGAATTGTCGCGTCCACTGCAGCCGACCGGAGGTGTCGTATTTTTGGACGTAGGCATCGGCCTCCTCGGCTGTGCGCTGGCTTTCGAGCGAGCCGCCGGTGGCGCCGACCACATAGACCGCTTCGCCGCTTGCGGCCACGGCCTCGGCGGAGTCGGTGCTCGCGGTGCCGAATTGGCGGATCCAGTCGATACGGGCCGATTGCGAAGCTATACGGGCGGAACGGCTCCGGGTGGCCGCCGGGGTGCCCTCCGACTGGGCACCGGTGGCCTGGGCCCTCAACTGCAACTCGTCGGTTCGGCTCCGGTCGCCCCCGCTGTGGTCGCCTCGAGTTTGGTCCTCGACGCAGGACGCGGCGAATGCCAGCGACGTGACGGCGAGGAGAGCGATAAAAATGTCGCGAGGCTCGAGGCGGCGGCACAGCTCGGAAATTGACGTATTCATGACGGTCTCTGCTTGTATCGAGGTGCGAGTGCTAGGCGACGAGATGCGCCCGTAGACGTGTTGGCAAGCCAACGCCTCGACGAGGGCAATCGTTCCCCAATGGCTGTCTTCTATTGGGGCAAATATATGCGCCCTGCCCCGTCGGTCATAAAAATAGCGCAAGCCAGCGCGTCCAGAAGGCTCCCTGGAGGGGTTCTGGCTACCTAACGTGCAGCTGCAGGTTGAGACACCACCGGCTTGCGCTAAGTTCGGAGGGGCCGTAATGTTGGCGAGAAATATGTTGGCGAGAAACTTCGAGAGTTATTGTAGACTCACGCACGGCCAGAGTCGTTTTGGGTCGGCACAAACACGTTTGTGGAGATGACGATGGCAAATTTCATGAAATTGAACGCCCGCACCGAGCAACGCATCGGGGAGTATGCCACGCGACTCCTGCGTATCGAGGCGCACCTGCGTCGCGGCGAAAAGCGCGCCGCGGCCGCCCGCCTGCAGGGGTTTCGGCAGGAAGTCGACCAATTCATGCGCGAGCTCGAATTCCCCATGGAGATGACCATCATCGGCTCGCAGCTGGGCTTCTTCTCGGGCAAAGGCTCGCTGCTCAAGGGCCGGCTGCCGGGGGCGCTTTTGGGCGCGGTCGCCGGATGGTTTTATGGCCAGTCGCAGACCGCCAACCACCAGCGCTACCTCGACGAGATCGGCCAGCGCGCCATGCTCCTCGAGCAGGCGCTCATCGCAGACGAGCAGGCACGCCAAGCAGCGGAGCAAGCCGAGGACTCGGCGGCATCCGCCGAGTGACCTCGGCCACTTTGCATGTTGCCACGTTGAAAACACAGGCTTCTCGGCGTAGGCTGAGTCGTGTGTGAAATGACAAGTGTCGCGGGCACGGCCCGCGCTTACTCTCGAACGGGAACGTGGCGTGCAGTTCGTCCGGTTTAAAATATTTATCGTTATGCTCTCGCTGGTCGTCGGCTGCGCGGGCGGCAGCACTGATGACAACGACAACGCCACCTCCGGCCCGCAGGACGCGGGCGAGGACGGCGCTGCTGGGCCGGATGCACAAGATGACTCGGGCGCACCCGATACAGGCCCCGAAGACGCCGGCCCCGAAGATGTCGGCGAGGACGCCGACGCCTGCGGCGTGTGTTGTCCGGGCGAGCGCACCTGCCTGACCGAAGACATGGTCGGCGTCTGCGACGACGACGGCTCGCAACACACCGAAGAGCCCTGCGGAGACGGCCAAATCTGCGAAGACGCCACCTGCGTCGACGAACCCGTCTGCGACGCCGGCGAGACGCGCTGCCACGACGGCACGACCCGATTGATCTGCCGCGGTGACGAGAGCGGCTGGCGCACCGAGACCTGTGGGTCCGACGAGGCCTGCCTCAGCGGCGAGTGCGTCACCGGTGCCCCCAACGGCGCCGAATGTGCCGACGACGACGATTGCGCCGGCGGCAAATGCCGATGCGGCTCGGCGGAATCCTGCAGCCCGACACCCTCGCGCACCTATTGCACAGCGACCTGCACGCCCGGAAGTTGTGGGCCCGACGAAGTCTGCGTCGACTCGGAGGCTTTCGACGGGGCCAGCTATGACCACTGCGTGCCCTCCTGCGACCAGAGCTGTCCGATCTCGGGGCTCACCTGCGCCAGCGTTCCGACCCGTGACTCCGGTGAGTTGGACTATGCTCGAGGGTGTACGTTGGACACCGCCGTCGACATCGGCGAGGAATGCACATCGGAGACCAATTGCACCGGCACAACCTGCTTCGAAGACCATTTTGATTTTGGCATTTGCACCTTCGAGTGCAGCGGCAACTGCCCTGACGGCACCTCCTGTGTCCAACTCGAAGGGGGCACCTACCATTGCTCGCCGAATTGCGGGGACGGCTCGCCGGGCAACAGCGAGGTCTGCCCACTCGACCCCGACGGCGACGATCTTAAAATCGACTGCGAGGTACGCACCGACTACGACGGCTCGGCCCGGTATGTCTGCGTGTCCACCTGATCGGAGCTCGACTTGCCTGTGTCTCGGCTTGCTCGGGTCTCAACCTGACCGGCGACCGCGTTTATGCTATCTCGACACCACTCCCGGCCGTCGCTCCAACCGAGCCGTGCCGACAATGACTTCGTGATTTCGTTTTTGAATGTTCTTTCCGGACCAACCATATGAGACGCGCCAAGATTGTGTGCACCCTGGGGCCGGCCTCGGCCTCGGCCGAGACCATCGAGGAGATGATCCTGGCCGGCATGAACGTCGCCCGGCTCAACTTCTCTCACGGCACCCACGAGTATCACCAAACCCTTTATAATACCGTGCGCGAAGTCTCGCGCGACTTGAATCGATCGGTCGCCATCCTGCAGGACCTGCAGGGCCCCAAGATCCGCGTGGGCAAATTTGCCGACGGCCCCGTCGAACTCGAGGTGGGAGACGAATTCGTCATCACCATCGACGATATCGAGGGCAACCAAGAGCGGGTGTCGACCACCTACAAACAGCTCGCGCGCGATGTTGATGTGGGTGACGTGCTGCTGATCGACGACGGGTTGCTCCGACTGGAGGCGGTCGAGGTCACCGACACCGACGTGCGCACCGTCGTCCAGATCGGCGGGCTTCTCAAAGATAATAAGGGCATCAACCTGCCCACCGCGGCGGTCTCGGCCCCTAGCCTGACCGCAAAGGACAAAGAAGATTTGGAGTTCGGGCTGACGCTCGATTTCGACTACTTGGCGCTCAGTTTTGTGCGCTCGGCGCTGGATATCCACCAGCTTCGCGCCCTGCTGCCCCAGAGCAAGCGCCCCCTGAAGATCATCTCGAAGATCGAAAAGCCCCAGGCGATCACCGAACTCGAGGACATCATCTCGGTGTCCGACGGGGTCATGATCGCCCGCGGTGATTTGGGCGTAGAGCTGCCTCCTCAGAAGGTCCCGCTCATCCAAAAACGCGCCATCCAGCAGGCCAACGCGCTGGGGCGCATCTCGATCACCGCCACGCAGATGCTCGAGTCGATGACCGAGAACGCCCGCCCCACACGCGCGGAGGCCTCCGACGTGGCCAACGCCGTCCTCGACGGCACCGACGCGGTGATGCTCTCCGGCGAGACCGCCGCGGGCAAATACCCGGTCGAATCGGTGCGGATGATGGCGAGCATCGTCGAAGAGGTCGAGCGCGGCCGACCGCCGCACACCCAGCGCGGCCCGGAGTTCATCCGGCACCTCAAGACCTTCCCCAACGCCGTGGCAAAATCCGCGACCATCGCCGCCGACGAGCTCAACGTCGACGCCATCGTGGTGTTCACCGAGTCGGGCTCGACGGCACGGTTGATGATGACCTACCGCCCCACCAAGGCCATCATCGCCTGCACGCCCAACGACCGTGTCTATCACCAGTTGGGGATGTTCTGGGGGGTCGAGGCCTATAAGATCGATCTGCTCCGAAGCACCGACGCCATTCTAAAGCGCGTCGAGCGGCTGATGATCGAGGAGCGTGGCGCTCAATCGGGTGATGAGATTCTAGTGGTCATGGGCTCGCCGGCCGGCGAGGGTTCGGAGACCAACCTGATCAAATTCCACCGCATTCCTTGAACCGCGGGCTTGAGGCCTGGGGTACTGCGGGCTTGGGGCTTGGGGAACGGCGGAGTTGAGTTGCCTTTCCCCGAGCCCCAAGCCCGGGATTTTCGCAACTTAGAGTGTGTGCCCAAAGCTATACGCGAACCCAATCAGCTACCGACAACCTTATTCCGGCCGCCCTCTTTGGCCTTATAGAGCCTGTCGTCGGCGAGCTTGATGAACGCGAAGCAGTTGATCTCGGAGGTCTCGTTGGCCGCGGCGGCTCCGTTGCTCTGCACGTACTCTGCCAGGTCGGCCACACCCAACGATAGAGTGATGGGAATGGAGACGTTGTCGAATTTGAACGGCTCGGATTCGACGAGTTTTCGGATCTTTTCGGCGATGCGTACGGCCTCGGGCTTGGCGATCTCGGGCAGCAGTAGGATAAATTCTTCGCCGCCATAGCGGGCGAGCACATCGTCGCGTCGGATATGGCCCAACACCCGCTGGGCGACCTGTTTGAGGATGTAGTCGCCGGCCAGGTGCCCGTAGGTATCGTTGATGGGCTTGAAGTGGTCGATATCACACATGACCAGCGACAGGTCACGGTCGTAGCGAATGGAGCGGCTCATCTCGCGCTCCATCTCCTTGAGGAAATACCGCTTATTGTAGATTTGGGTGAGGCCGTCGGTGGTGGTCAGCCGGTAAATCTCGTCGTGATAAGACGCCTCGATATTGCTGCCGGTCAGGAATTTGAAAATCGTGCGCCCGATCTTGACCTGATCACCATCGACGAGCTTTCGCTGGCCGATCGGTCGGTCATTGACATAGGTTCCGTTGGTCGAATCGAGGTCACGGACCACGAAGCCGTTGCCCAGGTCGTCGATAATCGCGTGGCTTCTGGAGATGGCGTCTTCGTCGATCTGGATGTCGACTTTACTGGAGCGACCGATGACCGTCGAAGATTGTGCGAGGCTGTACTTCTTGCCGAGATCCACTCCATTGATCACGACCAAACAGGCTTCCTGACCAGAAGGTTCCTGCTCGGGAGGCTTATTGATCACTGTAACTACGGTACTGTCGTTGCCCATCTTCCGCTCTCGGATGACAGTCCTGTTGCGTGCCCGCCTTTGCGGACGCCCTTATGCTGTCAACCCACTCGGGAAAGCCGAACCCGTAAAGGGGTGTTTAATTTTTTTGCCAAGGGTGCTTGTCTTCTTCGATTAAATCAGAGAACCGTCATAAATGCAAAGCTTTCTGCCGGGTGCTCACCCCACGAGCGCCCCATGCGCCCCCTGAGACGAGCACACCCCTCATTTGAGGGGTTGCAGATCCGGCTCATGCGATCGTATGTCCCCCGCCCTCGTCTCCGCCTTCGGCGAGTTCAGCCCAACGCTCGAACCCCTCGCGGCCGAGCAATCCGTGGGCAATTTTCTTGCCCAATTCAACGCCGGGCTGGTCGAAGGCGTTGATGTCGAATAGCTCTCCGACAATCGCGGTGATGAGCTCCCAGGAGAAGATGAACGCGCCGATGGCCTCCGGCTCGACACGCTCGAAGCGCCAGGTGGTCGTGGCGCGCCCGGCCTCCTGCAGCGCCCGGCGTGTGCCGCGAAGCTCGGCCCGAAGAATCTCCGAGAGGCTTCGGCCGGATAGATGCGCCAGGCTATCGGGCAGACCCTCGCGCTCGGGGATATGAAACTCGCGCTCGAAGGAGCCGACCTCCAAGAAGACCATATGCTTGTCGTTCGGCCCCTCCATATATAACTGCACCTGGCTGTGCTGGTCGACGGCGCCGAGCGCCTTGATAGGAGTCATGCCCACGTGGACGTCCTCGCCGTGGCGATTCTTGGCCTTTCCGAGGCTCTCGGCCCACAGCTGGCGGAACCAGTCGGCCAGCCCGAGGAGCTGGTCGCTATAGGCCATCATCACGATCTGGTCGACGCCGCGCTCGTAGAGCGTATAGACGTCGGCGGAGGCCCGAAGCAGCGGGTTTTGCGCGACCTCGGTGCCTCGGGCGTTCTCGCGCGCCTTCTTGGCGCCGCCGAGCAACGCGGCGATGTCGTAGCCGGCCAACGCCAGCGGGACGAGGCCCACCGCCGTCAACACGCTGAATCGGCCGCCGACGTTGGGCGGCACGGCGAAGCTATCGAAGCCGTACTCGTCGACCATCGCACGCAGCCCGGCGTTGTCCGGGCCGGTGATCGCCACGAAGTGCTCGCTGGCCTGCTCCGGGCCGACCTCATCGACCAGGCGATCGAAGGCGTACCAAAACTTGGTCATCGTCTCGATGGTCGAGCCCGACTTGGTCACCACGACGAAGAGCGTCTTGGTCAGGTCCAGCGAGTCGAAGAGGTTGGCCACCCCGACCGGGTCGACGTTCTCGGCAAAATGGGTGCGCAGCCCGTCTTGCCCGCGGCCCGCTGACCCGCTCATCGACTCGTAGATGGCCCGCGCGCCCAGGCTCGACCCGCCGATGCCGATGACCACCTGGTCGGTGAAGTCACCCGCGCGCTTCTGCTCGGCCCATTCGACAATGGGCCCGGGGTCGATGTCCGGGCAATCGATAAAGCCCAGCTCGCCGCGTCGATTCGCGGCCATCACGTCTTTGAGCGCCGTGGCGAGCCGCTCGGCGAGCTGGGCGCGGTCCTCGTCGGATACGCCGCGTTCCTCGCCGGCGATCGACGGCTGCAATCCCGATGCATCATAGCTTAGCGTCATGGTCGTGCCTCCAGTTGGTATTTGTATTGTGGCGCCAAACTATAGGTGCGATGGGCAAGCTTCAAGGGCCTTGGCGGTCTTGTGGGTATATGCCGAGCGGCGACCCGCTCCGCGGGTGCGCCTCGCCGGCCACGCTAACGCGCGTCCGGCTGGGCTTACCCGCGGCTACGGTTTGGCTTTCTGGTCGGTCGATCATGCGGGCGGATCGGGTCGTTGCTCTGGCGGTTTGGGGGCGGTCTTGCTGGATAGTTCTGGTTGCTGAGGAGCCCCTCCGACTTGTGCTGTAAGACGCACAAGCCACCTCCCCTTGGCGCAAAAAACGCGCCAAAGGGAGGAACTCCCTGCCAGATCGTACAGGATCTGCTTTTCGTGGCCTCAGAAAGCAGCAAGATCGCGACCCGAACGAAAAGCAGCCACGCCGCCGATCGGCTGTGAGTTCCTCCCTATCGGGCGTCGTCTGCCCGATGGGGAGGTGGCGAGCTTGTGCGGGTTGACCGTGCGCGCTTTACAGCGCTCGCCGGAGGGGCTGCTCAACAACCCGAACATCTCGAAAGAGCACCAAACTCAGCCGCGCACCTGCAGGACCGACGATACAAACCTCCCTGAGTATAAATACCGCAGCCACCGTATCCTTGCCCCGCGCGCAGCAACCCAAGTACTTCACGCTCGAACACAGCGTCTTCGGCAGCGACGAGCCCGGCACCGTCATCGGCGGCTGGGCCATGAACGACGGGCCGACACACCTCAATTACGACGTGCGCCCGCCTGCGGAAAAGGAAGCCTTTCTCGAGGAAGTACAGAAGCTACTGGAGTAGACGAAATTAATCTTGCTCTACTCTTCCCACTAAACTCTCCACATGGACAACAAGAACCCACATCCAGCCCTCGAGCTGCTCGCCAAGCAGATGCTTTTGGGCGAAATGATGGTCGTGCTCGAGGAGCAGTTCGGCGGCTACGAACTCCTCGCCCACTGGACGCAGGGCGAGTTTCACCATGATCTGGTCCTAGAAGTCGAGCACGAGGCACTGCCGGGATCGCACCTGGTCGTCAGCACGAATTGCAACGGCGGCATCAAGGAGGTCATGGCCCTCGACAAGCGGCCGAATCGGTGGGCGTTGTGGAATCACCGGTGTCCAGACAACCCCGAATTCGGCGGTGTCCTCGGCTCCGTCCAAGGGTTTGCTCGCACCATGCACTGGTTTGATCCATGTGGCCTCCTGGAAGACGACGCGCGAAGCGAGCTCAAACCCGAATTCCGCGAGCGGCAACGCGGCGGTGGCTGGAAGAAGAAACAGAGTTAGGGCTGCCATGTTCGCGACCGTACTTCACAAACTTAAAGGCCCGCGAAGCGTCGGCCAAATCATCCGCACTCATGTCGCCTTCGGAGGCGGCCCGCTCGTCTTCGTCGGCTATGAAGAACCATGGGCGTTCAAGAAAAGCACGACTTGCCACATCAACAGGTGGCGTCGCGAGCGGCAGGCCTGACAATACGAACCTCCCTACAGTACCCGACACGCCATCTATTTGGGGGCGCTGAACTGCGCGTTTATTCGGCTTGACCGTCCAAACCATCTAGGGGCTGCCTTCGCCGTGGCCTACGGGTGTCCGCAATCTTCACTATCGACATTCGTCGTCAGCCCCAAACAACGCGACGAAAGCAGCCCTTAAATGGCCTTTCGCGCCCGCGGTTCAGGGCGCCCTAAATAGAGGGCGTTGCGTACCTGCAGGGCCTCCGGCTCTCGGCCGTTGCCAGTGGGTCAATCGGAGTGACCGTGATGGCGAAGTCCGCCTTCCTAGCACGCCGCGGAACCTTCGCGTGCAACCGCTGTCAAATGAGCTGAAGCCCAAATACAAGCCTCAGGTCAGGAAGGGTCCATGCGCATCGAAGACATACCTCTCGAAGATCCGTGCTGCGAATCGTGGAACGAGATGGCCGGTGACGAGGTCAGACGGCATTGCGAGGCTTGCGATAGCGATGTCGTCAATCTGTCTGCGCTGACGCCGGCAGAGACCCGCGAGGTGCTCTCGGCCGCTACGCTGCCATGCGTGCGGTTTACTCACGACGGAGCCGGAAACGTCGTCTTCATCCACCCACAGGTGCGCCGGCAGCGGCGCGGCCTCGAGCGGCTCCTAGCAGCCGCCGCCCTGGTTACGCCGCTGCTTGTCGGGGCCGCTTCGGGAGGACAGACGGCAGTATTCTCAACTGCAGGCAACGCTGCGGAGACTGTTCCACACGATGCTGCAACAACTCTGACCCACAAGCCTCTGACCGATGCAGAAAAGCTGATGGTCGAATGGATCGGCCAGGACAACTTCTCCATGGGTGTGCCTGCCAAACAGCACCAGGTCTCAGCTCCGATTCCAGACGGCCCGGTGCAGACGCTCGCCTACATCGACGAAGTCGGACCTGCTGAGCCACCGCGGCCCGAAAAACTTGAATACGTTGGCGGTATGGGTCGTATTTATGTCTCAGATCCCGTCGAACTGATGTGGGGGGGCTAAAGACGATGGCTCGGAATGACCAAACGAATGTTAATTTCCAGCGGCCGCCGTTTCCTTACCCGACGCGCAGTGCGTCGTGCCGAGTTCGTGTAACCGTGATAAGCACGCCGTCACCCATGGCCGCTTCCAGACTCCAACGC
>JBKGZI010000057.1:0-20288 GCA_046545675.1 Persicimonas sp. | reverse complement strand
GCGCGCGCTGGGTTGGCGCGCGAACTGCGCGCGCCGGTTAAGGGTTTCTTGGCTGACTGGACTGCTTTGTTTTTCCACCGTGTGGACCAATTTTTAGAGTATTTGCGTACCGAGCGGGGTGCGAGTGAGCAGACGTTGCGGGCGTATGGCTCCGATCTGGGGCAGTTGGCCGACTATCTCGAGGAGCACCACGAGCTCGACGATCCGGACCCGGCCGACATCGGGCTGCACCATCTGCGTGGGTTTGTGGCCGATCGCTTCGACCAGAATAGCGCGTCGTCGATCGCCCGAAAGATCTCGACGGTGCGCTCGTTTTGGAAGTTCATGGTCAAAAAGGAGTGGGTCGACGACGATCCCGCCTCGCTTCTGTCCGCCCCGAAAGTCTCCACGCCGCTTCGCAATTACCTGAACGTCGACGAGATCTTTCACCTGCTCGACAGCCACGCCCCCGACGATGCGCTCGGGGTGCGCGACCGGGCGATCTGGGAGATCGGCTACGGATGCGGGCTGCGCGTCTCGGAGATCGTCGGCCTGGATGTGCCCGACGTGCATCTCGACGAGGGTTGGGTGCGGGTGCTCGGAAAGGGCGATAAGGAGCGCCAGCTCCCGGTGGGCCGCAAGGCCAGGCGCGCCGTGGAGACCTACCTGAGCCGGCGAAGTGAGCTGGTCAGCGCAGAGACCGAGGATGCAGCGTTGTTTTTGAATTACCGCGGCGGTCGGCTCAGCGCGCGCAGCCTGCGCCGCCGGCTCAAAGAGCATCTCGTTCGCGCCGGGCTCGACACCAGCATCACCCCGCACGGGCTGCGCCACTCCTATGCCACGCATCTGCTCGACTCGGGCGCCGATCTGCGCGGTATTCAAGAGCTTATGGGCCACGAGAACCTGTCGACCACGCAGCGCTACACCCATGTGTCGGTCGACCGCCTCATGGAGGTCTACGACCAGGCACATCCGCTCGCCAGAAGAAAGGCCGACGAGGAGGATTGACAGCACCGTGCCTACCTCTACTAACTTGGGGGCGGCGCTTTGCTCTCGATTTTGGCGCGAGTGTGCGTACTTTCGTGCGAGCTAATCGAGGCCACCACGGCTGCTCTGTGAAGGGGCGGCCGGCAAACTGAACGGAATGATGATGTTTGATGCGACGACGATATTGAGCGTGCGCCGCGAGGACGCGGTCGTGCTGGCCGGCGACGGCCAGGTGACCATGGGCGAGAAGGTGGTCATGAAGCATACGGCGCGCAAATTGCGCCGGCTGCATGACGGGCGCGTGCTGTGCGGCTTTGCCGGCTCGACGGCCGACGCGATGACGTTGTATGAGAAGCTCGAGGCCAAGCTGAAGAGCTATAACGGCAATCTGACGCGCGCCGCGGTCGAGCTGGCCAAGGAGTGGCGCACCGACAAGATGCTGCGGCGCCTCGAGGCGCTTCTGATCGCCGCCGACGTCGAGCAGACGCTGGTCATCAGCGGCACCGGCGACGTCATCGAGCCCGAAGAGGGCGTGGCGGCCATCGGAAGCGGCGGCAGCTACGCGCTGGCGGCGGCGCGCGCGTTGGTCCGGCACACCGAGATGAGCGCGCGTGAGGTCGCCGAGGCGGCCATGACGATCGCCTCCGAGATCTGTGTGTTCACCAACGACGAGATCAGCGTCGAAGAGCTGGCCGCCGAGGGTTGATCGCAGCCCGGCTTCCCTTGGAGTTCACGCTCCCGAATTCCCGCTGCAAGAGATAGATATCCCATGGATTTCGAACGCGACCAAGACCTGACTCCCCGCGAGATCGTCTCGCAACTCGACCGCTATATCGTGGGTCAAAACGACGCCAAGCGCGCCGTGGCCGTGGCGCTTAGGAACCGCTGGCGCCGCCGCCAGGTCGGCGACGAGCTGCGCGACGAGATCATGCCCAAGAATATCATCATGATCGGGCCGACCGGCGTGGGGAAGACCGAGATCGCCCGACGGCTCGCGCGTCTGGCGCGCGCGCCGTTTTTGAAGGTCGAGGCCTCCAAATTCACCGAGGTGGGCTACGTCGGCCGTGACGTCGAGTCCATGGTCCGCGATTTGCTCGAGCTGGGCATCAACCTGGTCAAGGCCGAGGCCGAAAAAAAGGTCGAGACCCGCGCCCGGGAGGCCGCCGAAGAGCGCATCCTCGACAAGCTCGAGGGACGCATCTCGGCTCGAAAGCCCCTCGACGAGAGCGACGAGGAGCGCAAGACCTTCATCGCCGGCACCGACGGGGTGGTCCAGAGCGACGAGGGCCCGCTCGACGAGCGCGAAATCCTGCTCAGGCGGCTTCGAGCAGGTGAGCTCGACGACGAATATGTCGAGGTCGAGGTCACTGACACCCACAATCCGATGGCCGATATGTTCGCCGGCCAACCGGGCATGGAAGATATGGACCTGGGCAACGTGCTCGGAAATATCTTTCCGCAGCGCCAGAAGCGAAAGCGCGCCAAGGTCAAGGAGGCCATGCGCCTGCTGATCAACGAGGAGTCCTCGCGACTCATCGACATGGACCAGATCGTCAGTGAGGCGCTCAAGCGCACCGAGCAGGGCGGGATCATCTTCTTGGACGAGCTCGACAAGATCGCCGGCCGCGAGTCTCAACAGGGCCCAGACGTCTCCCGCGAGGGCGTCCAGCGCGATCTGTTGCCCATCGTGGAGGGCTCGTCGGTGACCACCAAATACGGGGTGGTCAAGACCGACCATATTCTGTTTATCGCCGCCGGGGCCTTTCACGTCTCCAAGCCCTCGGACCTCATCCCGGAGTTGCAGGGCCGGTTTCCGATCCGCGTCGAGCTGAGCAGCCTGACCCAGGATGATTTCCGCCGCATCCTCACCGAGCCCCAAAACAGCCTGACCCGCCAATATGTCGAGCTGCTCAAGCCCGAGGGCCTGGCCATCCACTTCTCCGACGACGCCATCCTCACCATCGCCGAGATGGCTTTTCGAGTGAATGAGAACCTCGAAAATATCGGCGCGCGCCGGTTGCACACGATTATGGAGCGTGTCTTCGAGGAGCTGGCCTTCGAGGCGCCCGACATGGACGATTCCTCGGTAGACATCACCTCCAGATATGTCCAAGACAAGCTCGAGGGCATCCTCGAGGACGAAGATCTTTCCCGTTATATTCTGTGAATGACCCATCATCCAAACGCCGGAATTCGCGCCCATGAGCCGTTCGACTGAAGACCTATATGAGGCGGGAGAGCAGCATAACTCCCCGTCGTATGCGCCCGCTGAGATGATCCTCGACCACGGCGAGGGGGTGCGCCTGTATGACCGCGACGGAAACGAGTATCTGGATTTTGTCGCCGGCATCGCGGTCAATTGTCTGGGCTACGGCCACCCGAAGCTGACCGAGGCGATCCAGGAGCAGGCCGCCAAGCTGCTGCACGTCTCCAATATGTTCTATACCGCCGAGCAGATCGAGCTGATGGAGGCGCTGTGCGAGCGCTCGTTCGCCGAGCGAGTCTTCTTTTGCAACTCCGGCGCCGAGGCCAACGAGGCGGCCATGAAGCTCGCCCGACGCTACCAGAAGGTCGTCGCCGGCGAGCCGTCCAAGGCGGGCATCGTCACCATGAAAAAGTCCTTTCACGGGCGCACCATGGGCGCGATCACCGCCACCGGCCAGCCCAAATACCACCGGGGTTTCGAGCCGATGCTGCCCGGCTTCGACTACGCCGAGTTCAACAATCTGGACAGCGTGGCCGACAAGGTCGGCGAGGACACCGCCGCGGTCGTCGTCGAGCCCGTCCAGGGCGAGGGCGGCATCCGGCCGGCCGAGCCGGGTTTCTTGGCGGGGCTGCGTGAGATCTGCGATCGGCACGGCGCGCTGCTCATCTTCGACGAGGTTCAAACGGGCATCGGGCGCACCGGCTCGCTCTTTGCCTACCAGGGCTATGGCGTCGCGCCCGATATTATCTGCCTGGCCAAGGCCCTCGGCGGCGGCACGCCGATCGGGGCGATGATGTCGACCGACCGCGTCTTCGAGGGTTGGACCAAGGGCAGTCACGCGAGCACCTTCGGGGGCAATCCGCTGGTCTGTAAGGCAGCTCGCACGGTCCTCGAGGTGATCGAGGAGGAAGACCTGTTGGCCAACGCCGTCGAGCGCGGCGAAGAGCTTCGGCGCGGGTTGGTGGAGTTGTCCGAGCGTTTCGACGTGATCCGCGAGGTGCGCGGCTGCGGCCTGATGATCGGCGCCGATTGTGGCGATGATGCGCACGATATCTACCTCGAATGCCGCAACCACGGCTTGCTCATCAACACCGCCGGCGGAGATACGCTGCGGTTTGTGCCGCCGCTGGTGATCACCGAATCCGACGTCAACGAGGCGCTCTCACGCCTCGCGGATGCGCTGGCATCCCATCGTTCCGGTTGATGCAGCCCCGGCGGCGGTCACCTGCGGGTTTTGGCTGTCACTCGAGCGTTTCTTCGGTATAATGGCCGCAGTCGCCATTTTCTCGTATTCTGCCGCGGTCACAAGAGGCGTTATTGCCCGGCAGAGGCGCGATGTACCCGTCAGTTCGTAGCGCAGTTTGCTTCGCATGATCCTCGAGTGAGAAGAAGACCCGTTGATCGACGATAACGTAGCTCCAACACCCAGAGAGGGAGTCGACTTCAGCTCGGTATCCCCGTCACCTACCCCCGAGCAGTATTTCCTGCTGTCACGGCTGGATGGCAAGCTGACGGTGGCCGAGCTATGCAAGATCAGCGGGCTCGGGCGCAAGAAGACCTTGGAGGCGCTCGAGGTGCTGGCCAGGGCCGGCGCGATCGAGGTGCCCGGCGTTCAGATCCAGGCCGAAGAGGCCACCGGGCTTGGAAAGACTGCTCGGGCCGGTGCTGCTGATGGTGCGGCTGCGGGTTCGCCGCAGCCTTCGGGCGGCCGCGCTTCTTCAGCGAGCCCAGCCCAGAGCGACCAGAAGAAGGACAACACGAACAAAAAAGCCAAACGCTCCAAGAGACCGGTGGTGCCGAATTACCCGGTGCCGATCGATGAGTTCGATTTCGATGACCAGTTGCTCTGCCTCGATGTGGACCTCGACGAACAACGCCGCCGCGAGGTGATCTGTCTGCACGAGCAGCTCGGACAGATGACTCATTATGATATCTTTGGCCTGGCGCCCGACGCCGATCGCAAAGAGATCAAGAAGGCCTACTTCCGCATGTCGAAGCGCTACCACCCCGACAAGTTCTTCCGAAAGGACGTGGACGTCTTCGGGCCGATGGTCGAGACGATCTTCAAGGAGATTACCAAGGCCTATCGAACCCTATCCAATAAGCGAAAGCGAGACGAATACGACGCCGAGGTTGCCCAACATCCGGTGGTCGAATCTTCGGTCGACAGGTCCCCGAACTCGGCGGCCGAGGCGGACGCTGAGCCGGCCGAACAGCCCGGCGATCACAATCGGCGCAAGGCGGCAGCCGTGCTGTTGAAACGTCGCGCCGAGAAGTTGCGCGACCGTGAGCAGTTCAAGGATGCTGCCGTCGAGTATAGAAAGGCGCTGGCGCTCAACCGCGATGGCGGCTTGGCGCTTCGTGTGGCCGGCATGCTGCTCGACCGGGCCCAGATGGCCGAAGAGGCCGGGTCATTTGCCAGAGCGGCGATCAAGCTCGGCGCGCCGCCGTCCAGCGCCCACTTCTTGCTCGGCCGGGTCTATGAGACCATCGGCTCGACGCAGGCGGCGATTGAGCACTACCGTAAGGTGGTGGCGGATGCGCCCGACCATGCCAAGGCAAAGGCTCGGCTCGACGAGTTGAGCCATTGACCGGCACGCAGCGAGTACGCCACCGATGTACCTCAGAATCGAACGTAGTTAAGGAGTCAGCACATGGAACGCGAGCCCGTCATCGGCATCGACCTCGGAACGACCAACTCCTGTGTGGCGGTCGTGGAAGCCGGAGTGCCTAAGGTCATCTCCAATAAGGGTGGCTATAAGACCACGCCCAGCATCGTGGCCATCACCGAGTCGGGGCGTCGACTGGTCGGCCAAATGGCCAAGCGCCAGGCGATCACCAACAGCCGGCACACCGTCTATGCGTCCAAGCGACTCATCGGCCGCAAGTGGGGCTCTTCGGAGGTGCGCCACTGCATGGAGACCTGCCCCTACGAGATCGTGCCCGGCCCGCATGAAGACGTGCGCATCAAGCTGCGCGACAAGGAGTATAGCCTGCCGGAGATCTCGAGTATGATCCTGCAGGAGAAGAAGCTCGTCGCCGAGGAGTACCTGGGCCGGGAGCCCGAAAAGGCGGTGGTCACCGTCCCCGCCTACTTCAACGACTCGCAGCGCCAGGCAACCCTGGACGCCGGGCGGATCGCCGGCCTGGACATCGTTCGGATCATCAACGAGCCCACCGCAGCGTCCTTGGCCTACGGGTTCGGCAAAGATATCGACGTGACCATCGCCATCTACGATCTGGGCGGCGGCACCTTCGATATCTCGTTGCTGGACATCACCGAGGGCGTCTTTGATGTGCTCTCGACCGCCGGCGACACGTTTCTGGGCGGCGAGGACTTCGATGCGCGGATCATCGAGCACTTGGCCTACGACTTCGCGCGCGAACACAAGGTCGACCTGCGAAAGGACGAGATGGCGCTTCAGCGGCTGCGCGACGCCGCCGAAAAGGCCAAGATCGAGCTGAGCTCGATGAGTGAAACCGAGATCAGCCTGCCGTTTATCTTCACCAAAGAGGACGGCGAGGCGCTGCACCTGCAGACCACGCTCACCCGCGACAAGTTCGAGGGACTGGCCGCCGACCTCATCCAACGCTCGCTCAAGATCTGTGAGGCGACCCTCCAGGAGGCCGGCCTCGACGTCGAAGACATCGACGACGTCATTCTTGTGGGCGGGATGACTCGGATGCCCAGGATTCAGGCAGAGGTCGAATCCTTCTTCGGAAAGCCGCCGTCGAAGAGCGTCCACCCCGACGAGGCGGTGGCCATCGGCGCGGCGATTCAAGGAGCGGCGCTCTTCGACGACGACGAGGATATCCTCTTGCTCGACGTCACTCCGCACAGCCTGGGCATCATGGTCCACGGCGGCGGCTTCGAGAAGCTCATTGAGGCCAACTCGACGATCCCGACCAGCCACAGCCACATCTTTACGACCGTGCGAGAGAATCAGACCGCGGTCAAGATCGTGGTCATGCAGGGCGAGAGCGCCAAGGCCGAGGAGAACGAGATGCTCGGTGAGTTCATCCTCAGCGGGCTTCGCCGCGCGCCGGCCGGTGAGGTCGAGATCGAGGTCGCATTCGAGATTAGCTCCGACGGTATCGTCAGCGTCTCGGCCACCGACCTGGATACGGGCACCGAGCAGTCGATTACGGTCACTGCTTCGAGCAGCCTGACCGAAGAGGAGATCCGCCAGATGATCGACGAGAACGAGGATTATCTGATGGAACTCAAACAGGGCGAAGAACTCGAGAAGCATCGCGCCCATATTCGCAAGACGATCCGCAACATCCAAGAACTCATCGATCAGGCCGAGCAGGGCGATGCCTCGGGCGTGACCGCCGGTGCGCGTGAGAAAGCCGCCGAGGCCATCGATCGGGCCCGTGAGGCGTTGGAGAATCGCGATCTCCAGGCGATGGCCGCCACCGGCGAGGCGCTCGATCGTGCACTGCAGGCCTTCAAAGGGGTCGTCGGACACAGTTGAGCATCGCATTGAGCTTCCCTGCCGCAGGGACTGGTAACCAGGTATGACAGATTCGCCGCAACAGCAGTTCTTTCTGGAGCAATTTCAGAAAGCGCGAGACTATCTCGAAGGGGGCGATACGAGGGAAGCACTCGAGCTATTGATCGACGTGCGCGAGCGTGGGTTCGTCAATAAGGAACTCGACGCAATGATCGATACGCTGCGCCACGAGCCGGTCGAGGCGATGGTCGAGGAGGCGCATCGGTGGGTCGACAACATCTCTCAGCGATTGGAGAGCTATGGCGGCGATGTCTTCCAACTCGTCGAGGAGTTCAGCGAGGCATCTCTGGGGTTGTCGGAGGCCGACTGGATCGCGGTGTCGGATTCCTGCGCTGAAGATACGGCCCAGGGGGGCGAAAGTGACCTGTTGTCGATGGAGATCGAGGATCTCGACGCAGATGCGTTCATGGACTTCGATTCAGTCGGCGCCGACGAACTCGACTTCGATATCGAGGTCGATCTGGACGAGGACTCATCGGGTGGCGACGACGAGTTCCTCCTCGACGACGAATGGGGTGTTGACGACGACGTCGATTTGGACGACGAGCTCGATCTCGACGACGAGGACGACGATCCGGCGTCGGTGGATTTCGCGTTGGTCGAGGGATCTACTCCAAGTTCGGATCTCTCCGAATTAACGGAGCTCTCGGAGCTGTCGGAGCTGTCGGAGCTGTCGGAGCTTTCCGGAGCATCGCAGGAGTCCGAAGCGTCGGAGAGCGCCGAGAATGGTGAGCACGGGGGGGACGGCCCGCCGATGCTTTTGCGCCACGATCAGCAGACGAAGCCGCATGCGGCTCCAGCGGGCGATTCGGAGCCATCGTCCACGGCTCAGTCGCAGCAAGACCGTGAGACGCGCCCCAATAACGCGATCGACGCCGAGAGCCTACTCGCCGATGGCGGGGGAAACGAGCGTGAGACCACCAAGCAGAAGACCGCCCGACCAAGCGCGCCACGAGATGTACGAGATGTAAGGGAATCAGACGAGAATTCAATGTTTGATAGCGAGGCATTCGAAGATTCCGAACACGAACTCTCGGCTCCCCAGGAGGACCAGTTCGTCGACGAGCCAACCCGTCAGAATCAGTCTCTTCCAGATATACTCTCTACGGGGCAGGCGGCTGCCGAGCCCGAGCCGGCCGAGCCCGCATCTGATTCGGTGGAGTTGGATGGCGATGATGATTTCGACCTCGATTCAATGTTCGACGATCTGGCTCAAGTGGCGAGTGCTTCGGACCCACCGGATGCCGCCGAGCCTCCCGAAATCGCCGAGCAATCCGAGGCCGAAGATGAACAGGAAGACAGCGAAGAACGGGAAGACAAAGACGACGACGAGGATGACTTCGACTTCGACCTGGGCTTCGAGAATCCGGCCGCGAAGATCGAGTCACCCAATCAGCTAGCTGCCAGCCCGTCGAGCAATCCGACCCCGAAACCGTTGCCCGAGGCGGACTCCGAGCCCGAAGAGGACGGGGACGACTTCGACTTCGACCTGGGCTTCGAGAACCCGGCGGCCAAAATCGAGTCGCCCAAGTCTCCGGCGCTCGGCGTGGAGATGTCCGGCAACACGACACCGTTGCCCGAGTTGGAGCCGGAGCCCGAAGAGGAGGAGGACGAGTTTGACTTCGACCTGGGCTTTGAAAACCCCGCCGAGAAGGTCGAGTCGCCCAACACCCGATCGCAGCGGAACCCGACGCCGCGTCCTTCGGGACCGAAGCGATCGGAGTCGGGACGCGATCCACACGCGACGCCGGCGAGCATGCCTGCGATTCCGCGCTTCGAGCCGTCGGCTGCGCAAGAGGAGACCAGTCCGGGCCCCGAGGAGTCCGGAGTCGAAGACTCGCTGGACGACGACGAGTTTTTCGAATTGGCCGAGTCATTAACGGACGAAAGTTCCTCGCCCTCGGGACGCAATGGGCCCTATCGCGGTGAGCCGCTGATGAGCGCGTCGGACACACCGATGCCGTCGGTCGAGTTGTCGGAGGTCTCTGAGCCGCGCGAGCGAGCCAATACGCCCAATCCCTTCGCCCACCAGGCTCCCACCGGAGTACAGCAGGGATTGGTGGATTCGAACTCGTCGTTTGTGCTCGAGGAGATTCGCGAGAGTGAAGCCAGCGACGCCGAGGATGGCGAGGCGGCCGTCGGCGCCTTGATGAAGGAGGCCCGCTGCCTCTACGAGGACGGCAAATTCGAATCCGCCCACGACTTGCTCGATGCGGTGATGGGGCGTGACCCGGACAACGAGGACGCGCGAGATCTCGTCTCGGTGGTCGAGGGTGAACTCGAGCGTCAGTATCAAAGAGAGCTGGGTTCGTTGTCCAAGACCCCGCAGCTCGAAGTGGCGATGAGCGACATTCCGACGATGAACCTCGACCATCGCTTTGGGTTCTTATTGAGTCAGATCGACGGGATGAGTTCTTTTGAAGATATTCTCGAGTTGAGCTCGATGACCCGCTTGGAGACCCTCGAGGTGCTCGTAGCCATGGTCCAACGCGACCTGATCAGCGTCGGCTAGCCCCAAACCCCACGCCCGCAGTACCCCCCCCGCCCGCAATTCTTAGGACAACAAGAAGACTTCCGAAGCGGCGTTGACCTCGTCGGCCTCCAGCTCGATGGAGTTGGCGATCTCGATGTCGGCAAAGCGCGGCTCGGAGAGATCGATGACCGTCGGATTGGCGCGATCGAGCAGGCGCACGACCGGCCGGCGCGGGTCGGCCGACGGCGCGGGTGTACGGATGACGATGGCGTTCTCGCCACTGGTCAGCTGCACGGTCGTGCCGATCGGATAGATGCCCAGCGTGGAGACCATCAGATCGACCAGCGTGGGGTCGAATGACTGGCCGGCGCGGCTCTGGATATATTGGATGGCCAGGTCGGGGCGGCGCTGCTTGTAGCCCTGAAGGCCCTGGATGAGCAGGTCGTAGGTGCGCGACAGGTCGATGATGCGGGTGACCAGATGCAGACTTCGCTTGGAGCGATAAAAGGGGCGCTCGACCGGCTTGCTGAAGTCGCAGCCGCGCTCGTAGGTCAGCAGGATGCGAAGTGTCGAGATGACATCGCCCTGGACGCGCTCGAGCATCTTGGCGACGTCGCGCAGGTTGGACTGGAACTGCTGTTTGTCGTCGAGGCCGGCGTCCTGGTCGCGCTGGCCCACCGCAATCCCCACCAGACGGTCGAGATCTTGATAGATGACCGTCATCCCCACGTAAGCGACGATATTGGGTGGCAGGCCGATCCGGTCGGCCAGCAGCATCGAGTAGATGGCCGAGTTGAACGAATGCGAGCTCAAATCCGGGGCGACCAACCGAAGCGGCAGCAGTCCCAGGATGGTGAAGTCCTCGTCACCGAGCAACTCGGAGACCGACTGCATGATGCGGCGGATGACACCAGTGGGTACGTCGGCGCTCTGACGCTCGCGCACCGTCTTGTGGGCGTTGCGGGTCTTGACCAACCCACGGATATATACGTGAGCGACATACATGGACTTGTTGACGTTGGACAGCGCCTCTCGGATGGTGCGCTCCGGGGAGCCGTGTTGGATCTGGATATGGGGCACCTCGAAGCCCTTCATATCCTCATCGCCGGTGGACACGCGCTTGAGTTCGGCCAAAAAAGCGACCAGGTGATCGGTGTCGAGCTGATGGTCGAGCGCCAGCCCGCGGATGACCGCCGAGGCGAAGAGCTCGCGCATCTCGTCGAGGCGGGTCTGCTCACGTCGGCGCAGCCTGAGGGTCTCACCGTTGACGATGGCTAACTCCCCACGCACGACGATGGAAAGCCGGCCATCTTCGGTGTGACGCATCGCCTCTCGGAAGGTGTGCATGAACTCCTCGATGGCGATGCGCGTCTGGTTGTGCTCGACGCTATAGATCGAGGCGACCTTCAGGATCTTGTAGATGCTGTCGACGCACAGCTTCCCGAAGACCTGCGGGTTGCTCAGGTCCAGCTCGGAGAGGTTCGGAGACAGGTCAGCCTTGGCCGACTGGGGCTGGGAGTCGGCGGCGAGTTGCGGGTCGAGGTCGTTGCTCATGAGACTCTCTCGAAGCGAGGGCGAATGCTCACATCTGCAGAAGGTCGGCGACTTCCTTGCAGTTCTTTCGAATACGCTTGGGCACCAACCAGTCGCCCGAGATGCTCTCGAGCAACTTGATGACCGTGGGCTGGCGGCTGTTGACCAACGCGCGGATGATAATCACCGCGAGCTCTTGCTCGTTGGTGCCCACCATGCCGCGGCGGCGGATGAGCGACTCGAGGTGGTCGACGGCCTTTGCGCGGCCGTATTTGACGAAGAGAGTGACGATCTCGCGGACTTCTTCCTCGGGGCGCTTCCTGAGCCGGTTGTCGATCATCGGGCCCATCACACGCGGGACGTGTTGAGGGGCGGCCTCGGTGAAGTTTCGGATGGCTTCGAGCTGCAGCTCGACGTTCGACGACTCCAGATAGGGCACCAGCACGTCGCGGATCTCGCGCGGCTCCTCCCAGGTGCCCCGAAGGGCCTCGAGGATGCGTATCTTGATCCTCGTAGCGTGGTCTTCTTCGAGGAGCTCCATCAGGATCGGGCGTGACTCGGGCATCTTGTCGATGAGGATGTTCAAGACCGACCCGATTTGCTCGGTGGGGAGGTCGCGGGCGGCGTCGCGAAGAAAGTCCAGCCCGAAGCCGGCCTGCTTGCGAATATAGGCCATGATGTCCTCACGGGCCTCGTCATCGAGATTCCATCCGAGCACGGTGACCAGGTTCATCGAGGCCTTCTCGAGGTGCAGCGCGTCGAACATCTTCAAGATGGCGCGGCGCTGGCGGGTGTTGCCGGTGGCGACCTTCTTGACCAGGCTATTCATGCGCTTTTGGGTGAAGCAGTCCTTGACCGTGGCCTTGAGCTCGCCGGTGACCTCCGGGGCGAATCGGTCGCGCCAGGCGTGGATGAGCTTCAAAAAGCTCAGCGCCTCCCAGGGCTCATCGGTCTCCAGAAGTGAGCCCATCACCTCGCCGATCTGCTTGACGCTCTCGCGCCGCAGCCCGGCTTTGGGTCGTGCGCCGAGCAGCGCCGAGAGCATCTCGCCCTCGCGGTGCTCGAGTTCGCGGTGTTCGGTGAAGCCGCGTTTGAGGTCGAGCAAGTGCCGCTGGGCCGCGTCGTCGAGTTGTAAGAACTGGCGGGAGCCGACCTCGAGTTTTTGCTGGCGCTCGCTCTGGATCTGCATGCGCACCTGGAATTGCTCGTCCATACTATTGGACGAGCCGCCCTGCATCGCCTGCTGCTCTTGGACGTCCTCGAAGGCGTCGTTGAACATATCCTCGATCATCTCGCGCTCTTCGGCGGTGTCTCGGTCGCGGATGTCCGCGTCGATGCCCGCCAGAGCCGCCAGCGACTCGTCGATGGCCTCGTAGGCGATATAACTGAAGTTGGCCTCGAACATCAGCGTGACCGCGTCGGAGGTCATATCGCTGGGGTCGACGAGGATGTTGAGGATCTCGACGAACCGGCGAAGCCCGGGTTGGTCGAGGCCGGCCAGGATGTGAATCAGGAAGATGCCGTCTCGGCTGAGCGTGAAGCAATAATCCTTGGGCTCTTTGGTCTCCCACACCATCTCATCGGTGCCCGACAGCACCATCGAATGCGGGTCGACCTGCACGGTGAGACGGTCGTTGAGCTCGAAATACTCGTAAAGCGAGTCATATGCGCTGGTGACCCCCTGCTCGACGACGGGGTGGCCGACCGGATAGCCGGTCAACAGCGTGCCCATGCGCTCGATCTGAGTGAAGAAGCGCCGCGCGAGGCGAACCTCTTCTTTGATCTCGGCGCTTAGCTGCATCTCCGATTCGGCGAGGCTGTCCGTACTCTGCATCGGAGTCTCCTCAAGGAAACTGTCGGAAGTCATTGGACCAACATTAGATTCGAGTCGGCGCGAGTGTCAATCAACCGGGCGCCAAAACGGGGTGACAAGGGCTTTGGGAGCATGGTATCCCAACGGGGCTCCCCGTGCAAAAGAACAGCTAAGACTGTGTGCTCGCAGACTGGGAGTGAAGGGACGACTCTCCGAACTGATCTAGGCCGGCGTGGCAAAGCTCGAAAAGCGCATCTTGTGGGGCCTGGTGGTAGGCGTGGTGGTCTACGCCGGGATCGCTCTTTGGACAGATGTGCGCGCGCTGTCGGCGCATCTGGCTAGCTTTGATGTGGGGCTGTTGGCCGCAGCGTTGGGGTTGTCTGTGCTCAACTACGGCTTTCGCTTCATCAAGTGGCACGTCTATCTGCGCAGGCTGGGCTATCATATCGGGCTGGGAGCCAGCTCCAATATCTTCTTGTCGGGCATGGTCATGTCGGTCACCCCGGGCAAGGTCGGCGAGGTCCTCAAGAGCCTCTTGCTCAAAGAGCGCCACGGCTTCCCGGCCGCGCGCACAGCACCAGTGGTGCTCGCCGAGCGGATCACCGACTTGCTGGGGCTGTTCGTCATCGCGGGGCTCGGCATCGCCAGCTTCGACTACGGCCGACTGGCGTTTGTCGCCAGTCTGGCCGGCGTGCTCGCGCTGATCGTGGTGCTCAACCAGCCGGCGCTGGTCGAGCGGTTGCTGGGCTGGTGGGAGAAGCTGCCCGGCGTCGGCAAATTCCGCTCGAAGCTCGAAGACGCCTATGCGTCGACCAAAGTGTTGCTCGACTGGAAGCTGCTGTCGTGGACGACCCTGATCAGCGTGATCGGCTGGTCGATGGAGGCTTTGGCCTTCTATCTGATCATCGACGCGCTCGGCGCCGAGCAGGCGAGCTTTTTATTGGCCGCGTTCATCTTCGCGATGACCACCATCTTGGGTGCGATCAGCTTCCTGCCCGGCGGGCTCGGGGTGACCGAGGCGAGTATGATCGGCGTGCTCATTTTGATGGGCGTCTTCGCCGACGAGTCGGCCGCCGCCGCCTCCACCTATTTGATCCGCTTCACCACCCTGTGGTTCGGCGTTTTGGTGGGGATGGGGGCGCTGGTGTGGTTTCGACTGCGGCAAAGCGAGTGAGTTCGGCCTTGGAGCCTTGACCGCGACGGGCCGGCTTAACTACCGTGGGCGCGATGGTCCTCACCTGCGTGCCTGCATCCGTGCGGGTTATATGCGTGGTTTTTCAACGACACGGAGAGTCAATCGATGGCAACGGCGCTCAAGGAGTGCTCGGTGTGCGGCAAGCAATTTCTGGTCAAGTTTCGCTACCAGATCAAGCGCACCGGCAAGGATGTGGAGTACTTCTGTAGCCAGAAGTGCCGCGACCGCAATACCGACGAACGTGGCGAGGTGCAGTGCAGCGCCTGCGACAAGCGTTTTACGCCCAAATATGCCTTCCAGCAGGCGACCCAAGACGGCAAGAAAGTTCATTATTGCAGCATGGACTGCCGAAAGCCGTCGGTGACCGATTATCGGCGCCGGGTCGTCAAGAACGACCAGGGGGCGATGCGCATCGCAGTGCTCAATCAGAAGGGCGGCACCGGCAAGACGACCACGACGGTCAACTTGGGTGCCGGGCTGGCCAAGCAGGGCTACCGCGTGCTGATCATCGATGTCGACAGCCAGGGCCACGTGGGCGTGAGCCTCGGGGTCAGCGGGCCGAAGACGCTCTACGACGTGATCGTCGAGGGCGCTCGCCTCGAAGAATGCACCGTCGAGGCACGCCCTAATTTGGACATCTTGCCGGCCGATGATCGGCTCGCGTCGGCGGAGATCTTTTTGGCCCGCCGCGACGACGGGCGCGACAAATTGCTCAGAAAGCGGTTGAGTGAGCAGGGTGACTACGACTTTATCCTGCTCGACTGTGGACCGAGTCTGTCGCTGCTCAATATGAACGCGCTGACCTTCGCCGATCACCTGATCGTGCCGGTGGCCTGCGATTATTTGAGCCTGGTGGGGGTCAAGCAGGTCATGAAGACCCTCAAGAATATCAACCGCGTGTTGATGCACCCGATCAGTGTGCTGGGGATTCTTCCGACCTTCTACGATATGCGAAACAATATCAGTGACGAGGCGGTCAAGACCCTCAAGGGCCACTTTCACGACAAAGTGCTGCCGCCGGTTCGGGTCAACACCCGGCTCAAAGAGGCGCCCGCCGAGCAGCAGACGATCTTTGAATATGCCCCGGGCAGCCGCGGGGCGGCCGACTATCGGCGGCTGGTCGATTGGGTCGTCGAGCAGCAAGAAAGCCGACTCCAGGCCAGCGCATGACTTGGGATGGGTGGGGCGCGTTGGCCCGGTGGGGATTCTCTCAGAATTGACGCCATTCACTGTGCGGGATACCATCGCCAGACGGCTGTCGCACGATTGCAAAGGTGCAGCGCTCTACTGCAGGGTCTGCCGTTAAATTTTTCGGAGGACGGTTCGCGATGTTCAGAACGAAGATCACGTTGACCTTTGTCATTCTGACGTCCCTGTTGATCGGTGGCGTCTACCTCATCATGCACGGCAGCATTGTTAGCGGCTTCGAGCAGAGCGCGGAGACTGCGCTGCGCCGAGGAGCGACGGTCGAGGAGCAGGCGATCCGTCTCGACGAGTTTGCGCTCATCGAGAAGGCGGAGTTTACCGCCTCCAATAGTCAGCTCCATCAAAAGATGCTCCTCGATGAGGACCCCGAGTTACACGCGCGGCTCCAAGAGAAGTACCCGCAGGCATCCAACGGCACCGAGCTGCGCCACCTGGCCGTCTACGACGAGCCGTTGACGGTCGACAAGATTCGCTTGAAAGACGTCGAAGCCAATACCAGAGACCAGCGCAATCTGGATCTCGACCTATACGAGAGGCGTCCGGCGCTGCCCGAGCTGTTTTTGATCGTCGACAAGAGCGGAAAAGGCGTCGCTGCCCTGGGCAAGGACAACTATAAATGGTTTGGCGACAACGTCGCCGAGAAGTACCCGGTGGTCTTGAAGGCCGTCGAGGAGAACCGGCCCGTTACGGCCGTGTGGAGCTGGTCATGGACCGACTCCGATAATATCGACCTGTACCGCGTGGCGATCGTTCCGATCCGGCCGTCCCGCGGCGAGGAGCCCTCGGGGGTCGTCATCACCGGTAGCCCCATCGACGACGGTAGCGCCAAGCGCGCCCAGCATCTGATGACCGGCATCACCTCCGAAGGCGACGACCTCGACACGGTCGATCGCGCCACGTTCGAAGCGGCGCCCGACGTCGCGTTTTTCCGAGGCGAGAAGATCGTCGGCTCGACGTTCTCGTCGACGCGCGAAAGCCATCTGAAGAGGGAAGTCTTCGACACGACCAACATCCTGGAGACCGACAGGCCCGAGGAGCTGCTCGAGCTCCAGCTCGACGGTGAGTCCTATGTGGGTATCGTGCGGTACTTCAGCGGTGAGTTTGGCGAGAACAAACCGCCCACCGGATACGTCGTGCTGGGAAGCTTGGACGAAGCGGCCAAGCCGGCGACGCGTGCGATGACCAACATCTTTCTGATCGGCGGCGGCGTGTTGCTGCTCGGCGTGATCTTGCTGATGGTGTTCATTCACAAATTCCTCAAGCCGGCCGAGACGATCGAGCAGGGCATCGGCGAGATTTTGGCGGGTGACAAGGACTATAGCTTCGAGCTCCACGATGCTCACCCGGTCTTCGACAGCATCGCCCAGGGTCTGAATTTGATGAGCGCCTTCTTGCAGGGCAAACCCATGCCCGACGACGTCGACGAGATGGACGGCTGGGGCG
This sequence comes from Persicimonas sp., assembly GCA_046545675.1. Taxonomy (GTDB): domain Bacteria; phylum Myxococcota_A; class Bradymonadia; order Bradymonadales; family Bradymonadaceae; genus CAYLTX01. Next base: position 2,936 of record JBKGZI010000057.1, on the reverse strand, counting down.
AGCTGATCAGCGACGGCGGCGAGCCGACCGGTGGCGGCGGCAAGTCTCAGGTTCAGGGCGTGCAGATGCCCGGCATGGGCGGCGGCTCGAAGAAGGAGCAGGACGACGATAGCGACTCTTCGAGCTGACTCACCTCTTCGCGCTGAATTATACGGAGCCCCGTTGAAACCTCGCGTTCAGACCGGTCTCGACCGTCTGCTCGACGCCCCAAAGCGCCTCGAAGCGCTGCGGGGCGCTCGAGTGGGCCTCTTAGCAAACCCCACCAGCGTCACCTATGAGCTCGACCACGCCATCGACGCGCTCGCAGCGCGCGGTGTCAAACTCGAGCGCCTCTTCGGACCCGAGCACGGCGTTCGCGCCGAGGCTCAGGACATGGAGAGCGTCCACGAGAGCGTCGACCCCATCTCCGGCATTCCGACCGTGAGCCTTTACGGCTCGACCTATGACAGCCTGCGGCCCAAGGCCGAGCACCTCGACGGCCTCGATATCGTGCTGGCCGACATCCAGGATATCGGCGCGCGTTATTATACCTATGCCTACACCGTCGGCTTGATGATGAAGGCCTGCGGGGAGGCCGGAGTGGAGGTTTGGGTGCTCGATCGCCCCAATCCGATCAACGGCAATGCCGTCGAGGGCAACGTGGTGCGCGACGAGCTGCGCTCGTTTGTGGGCATGCAGCCGCTGGCAAATCGCCACGGGATGACCCTCGGCGAGCTGGCCCACTTCTTCAACGACTTCGGCGGTTGGGCCTGTGAGTTCGACGTCGTCGAGATGCGCGGCTGGCAGCGCGAGATGTGGTACGACGAGACCGGCCTGCCGTGGGTGATGCCCAGCCCGAATATGCCCACGCTGGACACCGCGACGGTCTACCCCGGCCAGTGCTTGCTCGAGGGCACCAACGCCAGTGAGGCGCGCGGAACCACGCGCCCCTTCGAGCTCTTCGGCGCTCCCTGGGTCGACGCCCCCGAACTCGCCGATGCGTTGGACGACTTCGACTTGCCGGGAGTGCGTTTTCGGCTGGCCTCGTTTCGCCCGATGTTTCAAAAGCACGCCCATACGACCTGCGCCGGCCTCCAGATCCACGTGACCAACCGGGAAGTCTTCGAGAGCGTGACGACGTCGTATGCAATAGTGGGTGCGATGTGCGAGCTCTTCGATGAGTTCGCCTGGCGCACCGAGACGTATGAATTTGTCGACGACGAGCTCGCCATTGACCTTTTGATCGGCGATCGGAGCTTGCGAGAAGCCCTCGAGGCGGGAGACGACCCCGTCGAGATTGCCCGAACCCGATTCGCCGATTCTGCGCTCGCAGAATTCAACGAGCGCCGCCGAAAGTGCCTGATTTATGAGTGACTCCGGCCCCAACGAGCATCGCCGCCAAATCGGTCTTTACGGCGGCAGCTTCAACCCACCGCATGTCTGCCACACGCTGACCACTGTCTGGGCGCTGCAGACCCACGCGCTCGACGAGGTCTGGTGGGTCCCGACCTTTCAGCACGCCTTCGCCAAGGACCTCGCCCCCTTCGAGCATCGCGTGCGCATGTGCCAGTTGGCGCTCAGCCAGATCGACGGCACGTTCATCTCGGATATCGAGCGCGAACTCGGCGGAGAGAGCCGCACCATCGATACGGTGAGGGCCCTCCAAGAGCGTTTTCCCAACCACGCTTATTCGCTCATCGTCGGCAGCGACATCCTCGAGGAGGCCCACCGCTGGAAGAATTGGGAGGGGCTGATGGAGATGGTCGATCTGATCGTCATCGGTCGGGCGAGCCACGAGAGCGAGGCCGAGCCGGAGTCGACCCAGTTTCGCCTGCCGGATATCAGCTCGACCCGCACGCGCGAGGCACTTAAAGCGGCAAATTATGAGCCGCTGCGCTATTGGTTGTCCCACGACGTCATCGATTATATCGGCGAACATGGATTATACGTTGACTAAGGACGCCCCATCCAGCCCCGTGAGTTCCCTCTCCCTCGAAGAACTGCGCCAAAAGAGTTGGTCCATCGTCGGCGCCGGCCGCGTCGGCCGAACGCTGGGACTGTTGGCCAATCGGCTGGGAATTCCCATCGCATCGACCTGGAACCGCGGCGAAAACGCCGCCCGACAGACAGCCAACTTACTCGGGCACAGCCGTGCCTTTGGGGGCTCGCTCGAATCATGCCGCCAAGAATTGCTGGCCGGGGCGGAGGTCGTGTGGATCACGGTGGTCGATGCCGCCATTGAGCCAGTCGCGGCCCAACTCGCCGAGTATATGTCTGCCGACCAGAACGTCCTGCATACCTCCGGAAGTCTCAGCTCTCAGGTTCTCGCAGAGGCAGGCGTCGCCGGTCATGTGGGCTCCTTGCATCCCTTGCAGGCCATCACGACACCGGAAGACGCCGTCGAGCGTCTCGCGAAGGTCGCCTGGACTGTGGAGGGGGCAGAGGAGGCGTTGAGATTTGCTCGTGGCTTGATGGCGCAAATAGGGGTCGAGCCGGTCGAAATCCAAGCCGACAAGAAGACGCTCTACCACGCCTCGGCGGTCACCGCCGCCAACCTGCTCGTCGCCCTGGAGGACGCCGCCTTCGGGATGGCCCAGGCCGCCGGTATGAGCCGCGAGCAGGCCAGGGCGATGCTCGTGCCGCTGGCGAGGACCTGCGTCGACAATCTCGAGCGCCAAGACACCGCCGAGGCGCTGACCGGGCCGGCCGCCAGAGGCGATCGCGAGACCATCGAGCGGCATATCGAAGCGTTGGAGGCGCTTGGCGATGAGGAGTTGTTGGAGATTTATAAGGTGCTGACGGCGAGGGCGGAGGGGATTGCGGGTAAGTGACTCCCTCCCCGTTTTTGTAGTTTAAAAATGGGGAGGATCAAGGTGGGGTTCCGCTGTACGAGCCTTCATTTTGCGGCACGACCGTGCCACGCTGAAAAGCGCGCGGGAAAAAGAAGCCCCACCTTG
>JBKGZI010000056.1:0-20324 GCA_046545675.1 Persicimonas sp. | reverse complement strand
AAACGTGCCGCCCACTGACGGTTTTCGTAAATATCCCATGGCTTCTGCCCTGGCAGTGTGTTGCAGTGTTTTCCCAGCTGGCTCCCCGGTGGGAATCCGAACTCGACTGGAGATTATTCGTCGAGGTGTGCAGGCTCACAACCGATTGCTGGGATTGCTTTCGACCTGCCAAGCGTTTACGCTTGGGACGTAAGCCACCACGGAGGTAGCGATGAAGCCTGAACCGAAAGACCAAGACGAAAGCGAGCGCAAAGCCGAAAATCGCGCGGACGATACGGTGGAGCGCGAGGCCACCGAACGGGAAGAGATCGATCCCGAACTCGAGCGCATCGCCAAAGAAAATATCGAACGCTACCGGGCAGCCATGAAGGAGCTTGCCAAGTGAGCGTGGTTTATCCGTCGGTCGCCGATATCCTCAACCTGCACCGACTCTCCATCCAGGATACCGGCGGCTCGGCCGGTGTGAGGGATATCAACCTCGTGGAATCCGCTGCCGCACGGCCTCAACAATCGTTTGGCGACCAAGAGTTGTACCCCACCCTCTTTGCATAAGCGGCCGCTCTTTTCGAATCGTTGGCTGCGCTATGGAGCACGACTGTCACGGTAGCTCGACCAAGTGGGGCACGGCCGTGTCCTCTGACACGGAGTCGTTACCGAGCTGGCCGACGGTGTTGTCGCCCCAGCAAAATACGCGCGGGTCGCGCTCGTCGGTCACCCCGCAGGTGTGTGCCACACCGGGAGCCAGGTGCCGGAACGGCAGCTCCTCGTTGAACGCGGTGGGCCTAATTGGCTCTCCGGGCTGTAGGACGGAGTCGCCCTCCGCCCCCTCCAGACCCAACTGCGAGTTGTCGTTGGCGCCCCAGCAGACTGCGCGACCGGCATCGGTGATCGCACATGTGTGAAGCTCCCCGGAGTACAGCCCCTCGAACGAGAAGTCTCCGACCACGAGCGACGGCTCGACGTGGGAGGTCTCCTCGGTCGACCCTGCCCCGACCTGTCCATCTGCATTGCGCCCCCAACAGTAGGCATCGCCGTCGTGAACCAGCATGCATGCGGTCTCTGCGTAGGCGGTGAGGTCGACAACCGGCTCTCCGGTCCAGTCCCCCGACTCGATCTTTCGAGGCGTGTCGGCATCTTGATCGCTCTCCCCGTTGGCGAGACGCCCGAAGTCGTCCAGCCCCCAACAATACACGCGGTCTGCGTTGGTCGACGCACACGTAAACTCGAGGCCGGCGGCGACCTCGATAAAATGCTCCACCTCATGCTCGAACCCGCTTTCGTCGACCCGTTCGGGGGGTTTACCCATCTCGCCTTCGCCAGAGCGGCCGACGCCCTGCTGTCCCCGAAGGTTCGACCCCCAACAATAGAGCTCACTGTCTCGACTCAGCGCACAGGCGTGGTCATATCCCACTACGACCTGGGCGAACCTAAGCGAGTCATCCGGAAACTCGACTCGGGTCGGCGACACCACCGGGTCCAAGGTGGCGGGGTTGGCGCTGCCGCCATTATTACGCCCCCAGCAGTACACGGCGCGGTCGACGCCGATGGCGCACGTGAGCCGATGCTTCGAATCGACCGTCGCCGGCGTCGAGATGAACGTGGTGCCAGGCATCTGGACCGGCACCGGGGTCCACGCATTGTCCTCGGGGCTCCCTCCGGTACCGAGTTGGCCTTCCTGATTGCGCCCCCAACAATAGGCCTCGCCGGCGGCCGTAAAAGCACATGAAAAATCCTGTCCGCTGGTCACGACCAGCTCGTTGTCAGCATGCGGCCTCACATCAGGGTCGGTTTCGACATCCGAAGTGTCGTGCTCGATGTTGGCGTCGGCGTCTCCAGCCGGCCCCGAGGTGTCCGTGTCCGCCTCGTCACCCGCGTCACGACTGGGAAACCCCTCGCCGGGCTGCTTGCAGACGCGCGTGCGCTGTTCGCCAGGCACGGGGACGCACCTGTAGCCGTCGGCGCAGTCGGCGCTCGTCTGGCAGCGAAAGGTCCGGTCGGTGAGTTCGAGCTCGGTCTGACACGCCGTCAGCCCCAATACGATCAAAACAGCCGCTATCCACCATCGCTCAACTTTCACTCTGCACTCCTTATCGTCGCCGTATCTCTTCGATTCCATCTTCGCGGGCAACGCGATCCATTAAAAGCGCCCGTCGATGACGAACCCGGCCCCGTCGGTTCGAGGACCGACGGTGATCGTGGGTTCATCGTCGGCGTCGCCGGTCACCAGATCGCCTGTCACCAACAAGTAGACCCCGGTGGCCGTCGCCACGCCCCCGACGATGCCCATCGACAGACCGACGGTATCCAAGGTGTTGGCCGAGCTCTGGTTTTCGTAGACCTTCGACTGCTCGATATTGGTCACCCGTCCCTGATCGTCGAACTCGGCCTGCTGTGAGCTGACCTCGTCGCGCAGCGACTCTGCGCGCAGGTGAAGGCCGACCCCTCCGCCGACCAGTGCGAGTCCACCGACGGTCGCGACCCATCCGAGCGTATTCCCTGCGCCGGCGTCGGCTTGCTGCGTTGGTGGAGATGGTGCAGCGATATCGGCCGGGCTGTCCTCGGACCCATCGGATTGTGTCTTCGACGTCGCCTCGTCGTCTGCCTCGCCGGAAGGTTCGTCCCGCGTGTCGGAGGCCGGCTCGTCGGCCTGGCACTTCTCCTCGAGCTCGACCAGGTATTGCTGGGCCTTTGATTCGAGGAATTCGGCCGAGGGTTTCTCGACCTTCGGCGCCGTAGACACCTTCTCGAAGGCTTCTCGTGCCTTTTCACAGCGGCCCATGAGTTGGTAGGCCCGCCCCAAATTCAGGTGGGTAATATTGAGCTCGCCCATATACAGCGACTCTTCGAGGTATGAGACCGCCTTCGTATAATCCTCGTTGCCGATGGCCCTGACCGCCTCGTCATTGAGCTCGCGCTGCTCTTCGAGCGGGGCAGACGCGGCTTCCTCGCCACTTTCGAGGTCCTCCCCATCCTGGCTGAAAGCGTCTGCGGGGACCAAGGTAGCGCCCAACACGATGGTGAAACTCGAAATGATGACCGAGAGATAGGTTCGGAGCACGGTAAACTGCATGGAACGTTGGCTCAATTGGAAGGCGAACAATAACTGAAAATGATTCAATCGCGTTGAGTCCGGGTATCGGCGTAGGTATACCAACAGAGCGTTACGCCCGCAATTCGACCGCGCGCCTCCCAGACACACCGGTTTGGAGGACACTTTGGGCGAGGCCGGGCTGTCATTGAGAGGCATCCACCGCTCACGCGCCGTTCTGAGCGCGATCTACCCCTCCTCAGGCGCGCGCCATGAGTTCGTCGACGGCAGACTCCAGAATCGCGTCGAGGCCGCGAACGGACACGCCGAGGGTATCTTGCCGGGTGAGGTCGTAGCGCGTCGGCTCCGAGCGTTCCTCGCCGGCGGGCCAGTCGGGGGCTTGGTATGTGGGGTGCACCCGGTCGAGGGCCTCGAGGATATCCTGCCAGTGCCAGCTCTTTTTGACCCCAAAGTAGCGGCCCGAAGCGTCGTCTTTTTCCAGCGCGGAGACGTGCAGCGCGGCGAGGTCGTCGACGTGGATGATCGACATCGAACCGTCCGGAGCCCGCTGTCCCATGCGCTCGCCGCGCAGAATCTTGCCCAGGAAGGCCAGGGAGTCCGGCGTGTCGGGCTGGAACGCAGGTCCCAGGATAAGCGACGGATTCATGATGCACACTCGGATACCCAGTTTCTCGCCCAGGCCCATGGCCAGGCGCTCCATTAGTGTTTTGGCGGCCGGGGAGTATTTTTCGACCGAGATCTGCTGAGCCGGGTCCGACCAGTGATCGAGCTCGCGCTTGACCGCCGGCTCCTCGCCGGGCGGGTTGCACGAGCCGGTGCTCGAGGTGAACACCACGCGGTCGATGCCCACGGCGTCGGCCGCCTCCAGCGTGTTCGCGGCGGCGGCCAGCATCAGGCTGACGGTGTCGGGTTCTTGATCTTCCACGCCCGCGCTCATCACCACGCCCGAGCAGCCCTCCATGGCCGCCTCCAGCGACGCCTGGTCGCGCAGATTCGCGGCGTGCAGGCTCAACGTCTGGTCGTCCGTTGCAAATGGCTGCAGTCCCGCTTCGAGCCAGTCCCGCTTGTCTTCGGGATTTCGCAGCGTGCCGCGCACCGAATAGCCGCGGCGCAGCAACTCTGCAGCGACGTGGCTGCCGATGAACCCGCTCACGCCAATGACACAGATCGTTTCGTCGGACATATCAGTTCCTCGTCTCTATGATTTGAATGCTCCCGGACAATTTACGCAGCAACACATATGTCAACCCCCAAGGCTGAATGAGGCATCGTGCGTGTGGTGCTCGAGTCGCGGCTCAATCGCACCTATTGAGAAACGCATAAGCTCCTAAACCCGTTCTGGCTTGTTGATTGGCGCATTTTGACCACCGACTTCGCTCGATGATGCGCTGGGGCACCCCAGGAGTATTCGGTCGCTTCGCTCCCAGCACATCGCCTCGCTGCATCGGTGGCCAATCTGCATCCAATCACCTGCGCCATTTCCGGGTTTAGCAACTTACGCATTTCTCAGTAATTGGCTTCGACCACCTGAAGTCGTGCGGTTGCCGAAAACGTCCTCGGCAGCGATGACCAAACGGTTCTGAGCACGTCAACATGGTCTGTGGCACCATTCAAGGTGGCACCATTCAAGGCGCTTTGACGTCGGGCTTTCTCCCTTCGGCGCGCACGCCTCATTGTTCGTCGAGGATCATCTCGTGGTAGCGCGCGAGCAGCGCGATGACGCCGTCCATCTCGTCGGGGTGGGTGTCGGGGCCGGGGCGCAGCACGACGACCTTGGTGTCGAAGAGCAAGGCGCGCGCCGGCAGGTCGACCTGCTCGAGGATGGCGCGGGCGTCGGCGCGCTCGGGGGTATCGTGGATGACCGTGTCGAGGCGCGCGCCGTCTCTGTGATAGGTCTGGCGCACCTCGCGCCGGTCGTTGGTCTCGACGGTGCCCGCTTCGCCGCGGGGCTGCCAGCCGGCACCCTCGATGACCGTTTGCAGGCCGCGAGTGGAGAAGCGCTCGCGATCGCCGGCCCACCAGTCTTCAATCGGAATGACCACCGACCGCTCGACGCTCTGAGACACCGAGTCCATCGTCATCCCTCCCTCGCCCGCATAGTGCTCGTAGAGCCAGTAGCCGCCGCCCAAAAAAGCGGCGAGCAACGCGACGGCGACGGCCGGCACAAGCCACCTGCGCCCTCCCCGGTCGGCGTTCTGGCCGAGCATGTGCTCGACGCCGAGCATCGTCAAATCGCTGACCTTTGGGTCTGTCTCCCTTTGATCGGTCTCGTCGTCTCGCCGGTCGCCACCGCGGTAATCATTGCCCGTGATGGCCATGTCGGGAGACAGGTCGACATTGTCCAGGGCCAGCTTCGGGCGCTCGGTGCGCCGCGGGCCCGGAGTCTCGGCCTTATTCTGCGCTGCGGCGTCGGCTCGAAGCGCGGCGACCACCTCATCATCGTCGGCATCATCGACGAGCAGGTCGCCCGAGCGGTCGGCGAGCGCGCCTACGTTCGGGTCGATGACATCGCCGGTCTTCCAACCATCATCGCCGGGTTGTTCCTCGTTGGAGTCGCTGCTCATATTGGTTTCTTGATTTCGTGGTTTTTTGGCTGCTGCTGTTTAACTCTCCAGCCATGGCCCCCGTCTAATCGCGGGAGGTCGATCTTAGCCTTGTTCAACGATAACCCGTAGGTCACGAAACAAGAAACCAAGAAACCAGACGCGGCGATGGTTGACCTGGGACGCGCCCCGCCTAGCTTTGCAGTGATATCGTCCGTGAGCGCGACTCGCCCGGACCTGTGCCATTCATCCACAGTTCAACGAGGAGGTAACACCGTGGAATTCTTATTAATGTGGCTCATTTGGTCGGTGGCGGTCTGGCTGACGGCGACGCTCTTGCCGGGCGTACACGTCAAAAACTTCGGCAGCGCCATTCTGATCGCGGCGGCGTTCGGCGTATTGAATTTCCTATTGGGCTGGTTACTCTTCACCATCTTCACCATCGCCACGTTGGGGCTGGCCTGGCTCCTATCGTTTATCACCCACTGGATCATCAACGCGATTATCCTCAAGCTCATCGACGCGTTCACCGACCGACTGGATATCGACGGCATTGCCTGGACGCTGGGCGCCGCCGCTGTGATGGCGCTCTTGGGCGGGATCGGAGAAGCACTGCTCATCAGCTAAGTGGAATCACGTCGCTCATTTGGCTTTCGAACACTTTGCGCCAGCCTGACGAGTGGCTGCTGATCGGATGCGAGAGAGTAAGAAAGTTAGAAAGTTAGAAAGTAAGATACGGCAACCGGCTCGAGGCGATCCGGGTCGTTTGGAGCGTTGTTCTCACTCTCTCACTCTCTTACTTTCTCACTCTCTTTTGATTGCGGTTAACGCTCGCGCGGCTCGAGGGTGTGCATGTCGAGGATGGTTCCGTCGCCGCCGATCGCTCGGTAGCCGAGCCGGTCACGGCCGAACTCGAGCAATTGCACATGGTGGGCGCTTTCGGCATAGCCCGGCCGGTCCAAATACCAGCGGTCCTTGGGGCTGCGCTGGCCGACGCCGAGGCCGCCCTCGCCGACGTAGGTCACGCCGGTGGGGTCGTATTGGTCGTCGCGAATGGGCACCGTGCGCTTGAGCGCGTGGCCGTCGGACTCCAGGACGAGGTCGACGTCGTATTGCTCGAAGAGCGGCACCCAGTGGTCACGCGCCGGGCCGGATGACTTGACCGCCGGGAACGCCGGCCGGTGGTAGCTGGTCAGAAGCCAGCGCGAGTCCCGGGCGTCGGCGAGTTCGGCGGCCAGCCAGTCGCGTTGGTCGCCGGTCAGCGCGGTGTTGGTGTCCAGGGTCAACAACGTGACGCCGTCGCCCAGCTTCGTGCGGAAGTAGTCTTTTTTCACCCCGCCCGGAAAGCCGAACACCTCATCAAATAGCGGCCCGGAGCTCTCGTGATTGCCCCGCACCGGGATGATCGGCAAGACCCGCCCCTCCGAGGTGGTGGTCAACTGGTGGTCTTCGAGCCAGTGATTCCACAACTCCCACTGTTTGCCGTCGACGACGTAATCACCGCCGTGGACCAGCGCGAGGATCTCGGGGTCCTCCTCGAAGATCGTGCTGATGCGCCGGTTCATCGCGCGCCGATTGGCTCGATTCGAGCGCGAGTCGCCGCCAGATAGGAGCTTGAAGGAGGCATCGTCGGCCGGAGCGGTGACCACGTGAAATTCAGTGGAGACGCGTCCATCGCTGACCACGGTGAAGTAATAGGTCGTCGACGGCTCGAGGTCGCTGAGAAGAGTGTGATGGTAGGTCGGCTCGACGCCTCCATAGGCGCCGTTGAGTTCCGCGTCGGTTCGATGCGCGTAGGCATCCAGCTCACCATGTCGCGGCTCGGTGTCGTAGTAGACGGCGTTGTCTTCGGACCCGCGAGTCGTCCAGGAGACGACCATCTCGTGGGCGGGATCTTCGAGCCAGGTCACCCGAAGATGCGGCGGCGCCGTCCGATTGTCCGTCCAGGTTGAATACTCTGGATGCTGGGTGGGACCACAAGCCACTAGGAGCGCCCAAGCGCCCACGATCAGCGAAAGAACCGCGATACTGCGACGGTACTGCATAAATTTGATCCGATACTGCGAGATGAGAACAAACTGCCGTTTTCACAGCAGAACAACCTCATAATACACTGGGAACACTAGCTTTTCCCAGCCCATTCCATTTCACCCGTGTCCTGGCCGCGGGTGGACGTGAGTGCATCGGTGGCCAAATTATCACCACAGGCTTGATTCCGCTGAACACCGTGGCTGCCGGTCTGGTCAGAACGCCAAGGACGGTCGAGCGCTCGGCTTTGTCGATCGATATATGTGGGGGCGACGCGGCATGAATCACCGGAGAGAAATCAGTTATTGCACCGGCACGCGCGCGATGCCGTCCGTGGCGGGTGTCGTGGTGAGTGTCGCGATCGCCGTCTCGCTGGTGGTGCTGCCCGTGTGGAGCGTATGGGCAGAGGAGCCCGACCGCGACCAGTCTCCGGTGGTTCGCGCCGAGAACGTGCACGTCGCAGAGCCCTACGAGCTGCCCCAGGATTTCGAGCCGGGTCTGTGGCCCACCGCCGCGGCGATCTTTCCCGGGGCGCTCATCCACGGAACCGGCCTGTGGCTGGCCGGCGATGGGGAGGGCGCCTATAACCTGGCGCGCATCCAGGCGATCGGATTGGTGACCTCGACGCTGGGGATTATGGCGCTATTCGGCACCGGCGCCTCCGGAGACACCCTCGAGTTGATCGTCTATCCGGGCCTGGTCGGCGCATCGGCGCTGATCATGCCGTGGTTCTTCGATATCTACGGCGCGTCGGTGGGCGGCCGCCAGGCCAGCGCCCGCGACGCGCTGGCTCCCGTCGAGGCTCGCGCCGGCTACACCTATATCTACGATCCCGTCTTCGACTATGGCCACTTCAGCCACGCCCAGGCCGAGGTTCGCCTCGAGCCACTTCGCCTGGTGCCCAGCGCCTTTATCGCGGTCGATGACGACAACCAACAGCTCCGTCTGGAGGGGAATGTCCGGCTCTTCGGCCCACGCTCCGACGGTGAGGATGCCCGACGCCAGCGCCGCGCAGACGGCTCGTTCATCGACGTCGAATCGGGATTTACCTACCACAATTTTGGCACCGAGGACTTCGAATCGATCGTCCTCGAGGCCGGCCTCGCCGGACGCTATGATATGCGCCGGCTCAGCCCGGCGTTGCGCGGCTCTTTCGGCGAGCTCGCGCTCGGGGCGGGCGGCCAATTGATGGGCTACGGCGCCGACGACACCCCCATCGGCGAGGACGTCAACGCCCTGCTGTTGATGCGAACTGCCTTCGGGGTGTACTTCGGGCCGAGCGCGGCGCGCTATGGTGAAGCAAAACTCTACTATAACCACCGCCGCGACGGCTTCGTCGCCGGCATGGGCCTGAATACCAACCTCGACGGCGTCGTCGGCCACATCGGTGCCGAGGGCTTTTATTATTTGAGCCCGAATTGGGGGGCGTTCGCCGATATCAAGGCCGGCTCGTCGTATATGGGCACCGCCGGGGTCATCTTCCGCTACGGAGGCTCGTGATGAATCCGACCATGTGGCGATTGGCGCTCGTGCTCAACTTCGTGCTCGTGCCGGCGCTGGTCTCGCCGGGGTGTGTGCGCACCGGCGAGGAGCGCGCCGAGCTCGACGAGCGGGTGGGCAAGGCCGACGCCGAGGGCGTGTATTTCGAGGTCGCCGAGGGCCTGGCCGCGGTGCATCAGGCGGCGCGCGGCCGGCTGGTGCTCTGGGCGGGAGCGCCCAACTTCGAGCTCGAGACCCAGTCCCAGCCCGACGCGACGACCGACTGGGAGATCACCGTCCAAAACGTGATGCCCGACGCCGAGCTCGTTCCCGCCGACGAGGACGACGTCAACTTCAAGGTCACCGGCCGCAAGCAATCCGACCCGACCACGGTCGTCTTCGGCGTCGAGCTGCCCGCCGGCGAAACAGCACATATGCGCATCGCGCCACCTGACGCCGACGAGGCCGAGCCCTACCGGGTCGCGGTGCTCAGTGACATTCAAAACGCCGTCCTCGAGGTCGGGGACATCTGGGCAAGGATCAACGAGGATCCGTCCATCCGCTACGTCATCTCCACCGGCGACATCACCCAGAGCGGCCGAATGAAGGAGCTGGTCTTCTTCCAGGAATCCCTCGACGATCTCGACGTCCCCTACTATACGACGCTGGGCAACCACGAACTCGGAGAGGCGTCTCCGGAGGGCTTCCACGAGTTATATGGCCGGGGTAACTTCCAGTTTCAGTTCAAGGGCGCCTACTTCACCTACCTCGACTCGGCCTCGGCGACCATCGACCCGATCGCCTATGACTGGCTCGAGGACTGGCTCGCGCGCGGTGAGGATGCGACCCATATCTTCTTGACCCATATCCCGCCCATCGACCCCGTAGGGACCCGAAACGGCTCGTTTCGAAGCCGCAACGAGGCGATGAAGCTGCTCAATATGCTCACCAAAGCGGACGTCGATCTGGGCCTCTACGGTCATATCCATACCTATATGGCCGACTCCCAGGCCGACATTCCCATCTATATCTCCGGCGGCGGCGGCGCCCTGCCCGAGAAATTCGACGGCATCGGCAAACATTTCCTGACCGTCGACATCGACCCGGATGACGGGATCAAAGAGGTGGGCCTGGTGCGAGTCGACGAACCATCAAAGGACCTGGGGGAGTGAGCGCTGCGGGTGAATATGCCGGCCGTTCCATGACAGCCACTCCGAGCTGCGCTAAAAAGGAGACACGCATCGCTCGCCGCCCACGTCTCCCAAGCCCCGCTATCTGCCGTGAAACGCAAACTATTGGTCATTCGCCACGCCCACACCGAATCAGGCAGCCCCGACCACGCCCGACAGCTCACCGCCCAGGGCCGCGGCGACGCGCTACGCGTGGCCGCTCGCATCCAGCAGGTGGGATGGCCCCCCCAGAAGGTGCTGTCCAGCGACGCCGCGCGCACCACGCAGACCGTCGCGCAAATGAATGATGTCTTCGAGGCCGACGTCGACGTCACTTATACCAACGCCTTGTATCTGGCCGACGTCGACAGCGCGCTCGAGCAGCTCTACGCCCTGCCCGACGGCGTCAGCCAAGTCGGCGTCATCGGGCACAACCCCGGCTGGCAGGAGCTGGTGCGCTGGCTCTGCGGCGTCGCCGTGCGCATGAGCCCGTGCACGGCCGTGCTGCTGACCGGCTCCGGAGAAACCTGGGCCGATGCTCTCCAACAAAACCGATGGGAACTCGAAGAGGTCATCCGGCCGGAGGCGCTTTGAGGGCAGGCGAGTTGTGGTTCAACTATTGCGCCTAACCGGCCGGTGGCGTCGAGGGTAGCTTCTGAGCGCCGTGCAACACAGACAGCACTTCGACTGCGCCGTTAGTCAGACGATAGATGACCCGGTAGGAGCCCCGTACAATTTCACGAACAGCCGGATTGCCGTATTCGGGAACAACCCGGCCAGACTGAGGAAACGCTTCGAGTTGTTCGGGAACGACCAAAAGATTGGCAACTACACGTGCGGCTTCGGCGGGTGCGTCTTCAGCAATGTACGCGCGAATCGAGTCGAGGTTACGGGCAGCGTTGTCGGTCCAGCGAATTTTCATTCATCTTCCAGACCAAGCCGCTGACGTAGCTCATCGGTCGTCATCGTATGCCCCTGTTCAGCATCTTGCAGACCTTGCTCGATCTGCTGACGCACGTGCATCGCGTACTCGACGTCCTTCCACGTCGCGTCCTCGGGAAGCTCCTCGATCAGACGATGAGCCTCTTCTTTGATGTTGGGAGTCGCCATCACCAGCCTCCGCTCTCAGATTCTCTGACAATCTTAGCACTTTGGTTTGAGTTTCCAACTACGGTGAAATTTGCGTGCTCGCGGACTCGATCGACGGCCAGCGGTCGGGCCAGGCGGCGTAGACGAACTCGTCGAAGATCTCGCCGCCTTTGCAGATGGCGTTTCGCAGGCGCGCCTCGTAGGTGTAGCCGGCCTTGTCGAGGACGCGCCGCGAGGCGGGGTTGGTGCCGAAGACGACCGCCTCGATGCGCTCGAAGTCGTGGTTTTCGAACGCCCAGCCGGTCAGCGCGACCACGGCCTCGGTGGCGATGCCCCGGCCCCAATACCGCTCGCCGAGCCAATAGCCCATCTCGGCGCTGCAGCGATAGACATCCGATCGCAGCTCGAGGCCGATGCCGCCGACGGCCTCGCCGTCGACGTCGATGGTGAAGTTGGTCTCCGGCTCGACGACGGTGACCATGTCGAGCCAGTCCAGCGCGTCGTCCGGGGTGTAGGGATGCGGGAACGAGTCGCGCAGCCGGCGCGCGACCTTGCGGTTGTTGGCGTGGCGCACCAGCGACTCGGCGTCGTCGAACCGCCAACTTCGGATGGTGCAGCTTTCCAAGACCAATTCCATAACCGCCGTCCTCGCATCTCGTTATTCTCTCGAGACTTCCCTCAGGGCTTTTCGTCGCGCAAAAAGACAAATTCGTCGTCGGTGGAGCGCTCTTCGCTGAAATAATAATTGCGCTCGTCGAAGGCTTTGAGGTCCTCGGGATTGGTCACCCGATTTTGCACCATCCAATTGCTCATCGTGCCGCGTAGCCGCTTCAGATAAAAGGTGATCGTCCGGTAGGTGTCCCCGCGAAGGTCCTTGAATTTGACGTCGAGCACCCGGCCGTCGAGCTTGTCGGTGTCGATGCTGTCGAAATATTCGTTGGAGGCGAGGTTGAGCAGGACGTCGTCGCCCTGCGCGTCGAGCGCGCCGTTGATGGCCTCGGTGATCTTGTCGCCCCAGAATTTATAGAGCCGGTCGCCCTTGGGGTTCTCCAGCTTGGTGCCCATCTCCAGCCGGTAGGGCTGCATCAGGTCGAGCGGGCGAAGCGCGCCGTACATCCCCGACAGGATGCGCACGTGCTCCTGGAGGAAGTCGAAGTCCTCATTGCCATACTCGTCGAGACGAAAATCGGTATAGACATCGCCGGTAAACGCGGTGATCGCCGGCTTGGCGTTGTCCGGGGTAAACGGCGTCACGAACTTCTCGTAGCGGTCGACGTTGAGCTCGGCGAGGTTTTCGCTGATATCCATCAGATCGCGAAGCGCCTCGACGTCATAGCCGCGCAAGATCGCGGCGAGTTCTTCGGCCTCGGCCAGAAATTGCGGCTGGGTATATTTGTCGGTCTGCGGCTCGGAGTCGTAATCGAGGCTTTTTGATGGGGAGAGTACTACTAGCATATTCGGCTCCATGAGAGTCGTGATTCACGTATTTCGTCCAGACGATAGCGACACGCAGGCATTTCGCAAGGCAGCAGCTCAATTTGCCCATATGGACGCCCTTCACAAGACCAAACCATAGCCGGGGGTAAGCCCAGCCGGACACGCGTCAGCGTGGCTGGCGAGGCGGCTGGGAGCGTAGCGACCGAATGCCCTTGGGGTGCACCCTCGGAAAGGGTCGCCGCTCGCTATACGCCGGAAGAAAAGTCCATCTTCAACCCCAAATATCCGGCAGCGGCGCCTCGAACTCGACCATCTCACCTGTAAGCGGGTGCTCCAGGCGCATCTGCCAGGCGTGCAGCGCCTGGCGGTCGAAGGGCACGCGGGCGAGCAGCTCGGGGTCGTCGGGGTCGTCGCAGATGGCCATAAAAAACGCGTCGTCGACGCTGTAGAGTTTGTCGCCGGCGATCGGGGTGCCCTGCAGGGCCAGATGGATGCGGATCTGGTGCTGGCGGCCGGTCTCGATGACCACGCGCAGGTCGGCCATCGGCCCCCAATGGCGCTCGAGGGAGGGGTTGTCGAGGCGCCCGATCACCTCGACGTGGGTGGTCGCGTCGAGCTCACCTCGGCCCATCTTGATGCCCAGCTTGCTGTCGGGGTCGATCCCCAGCGGTGTCTCGATGGTGCGCCGCTCGCCGGGCTGCCAGACGCCGTCGGGGTCGAACACCAGCGCCCGGTAGACCTTCTCGGGGTGGGTCGTCGCGAACATCCCGCGCAGCTCGGGCACCAGCTCGCTTTTGGCCGCGCAGACCAGCACGCCGCTGGTCTCCCGGTCGAGACGATGGACTGGCTCGGCCTCCCCGAAGCCCTGGCGCTCCAGGAACTTCTGGATGGTATTGAGCCGCACCGAGGCGCTCTCGTGGACGAGCATGCCCGAGGGCTTGGAGACCACAATCAACCCCTCATCGCGCGAGATAAACTCGACCTCGTGATCCTGGACCCGCTCGGGCTCGAGTTCCTCACGCACCGTCACCACGTCGTCCTCGCGCAGCCGCGTGCCGGCCTTGATCTTGCGCGGCGGCTCGACGTCGACGTCGCCCTCCTTGGCGATCCGCCCGGCAAAGCTGCGCGAGATGCGCGGGATACGGTTGGCCAGGAACTTGTCGAGGCGCCAGCCGTCGAAGTTCTGATCCACCTCGTAGGTGCGCTTGCGCACGTTGTCGGTGATCAGCCGGCCGGATTCTTCGATGTCGGTGTGTTCGCTCATAGGTTCGGAGTTTTATCGATTATACGGTGATTATCCAACCCTCCGACCGAGCCTCGCGGTTACGGATGACCCGACGTTATCGAGCGGCGACCCTCTCTGGGGGTGCGCCTCGGCAAAAAGCGCCGAGTCTTACCCCCAGCTATGGTTTGGTTTCGTGGCCGGTCGATCATTCGGGCGGTGCGCCTCTATCTCGATCGTCCCGTGGGTGGTTTCGTGCGGGATCCAAACCATAGCTGGGGGTAAGCCGACGCCGGGTGCGCCTTCGGCGCCCCCGGGGCGGCGGCTGGGAGCGAAGCGACCGAATGCCCTTGGGGTGCACCCCCAGAGAGCCTCGGACACCCACCACGTTCGCCTCGTCGAACCGCGCAGGCCGCCGCTCCTCTTTGACTCACCCACCGATTCAGCTACAATTCCGCTAACTCAATCAATGTATAATAACCGCTACGGGCCACACCCCGGAGACAATATGTCCAAGAAACTTCTTGCTGCATTTCTAATACTTGCACTCGTCGGGGCTGTCGCCTGCGGCGATGACGATTCGAATGGCGGTGGCAATAACGCCAATAATACCAATAACGCCAACGACACCGGCACCGACGATACCGGGGATGCCGGCACTGACGACTCCGGCACTGATGACGCCGGCGACGCTGATCCTGACGGAGGCACGCAGCCCTTCTCCGAGGATTGCACGACGATGATCGTGCCCGTCGACGACGCAGAGACCAACCGCCAGAATATCACCGCGGCGCTCATCGAGCCCGACGACGGTGACGTCATCTGTCTGGGAGACGGCACCTATAGCCTCAACGCCCAGCTCACGCTCAACGCCTCGGTCTCCGACGTCGAGATTCGCGGGGAAAGCCAAGACGGCACGGTCCTGGACTTCGACGAACAAGAAGACGGCAGCAACGGCCTGCTCGTCGACGGCATCGACGGGTTTCGCGCGGCCAACTTCACCGTCAAGAACACCCTCGGTGACGCCATCAAAGTCCAGAACGGCGACGGCGTCGAACTGGTCAACCTGACGGTGACCTGGGACGGCGGGCCGCGGACGTCCAACGGCGCCTACGGCGTCTATCCGGTGCTCGACACCAACGTGCTCGTCGAGGGCTGCGAGGTCAGCTACGCCTCCGACGCGGGCATCTACGTCGGTCAGACCGACACTGCGATCGTGCGCAACAACGAGGCGTTCGGCAACGTCGCCGGCCTCGAGATCGAGAATACCTCCAACGCCGAGGTCCACGACAACCACCTCTATGAGAACACCGGCGGCCTGCTCGTATTCAACCTGCCCGATCTAGAGGTCAAAGACGGCTCGCAGAACAAGATTCACTCCAATACGATCGAGGACAATAACGAGGCGAACTTCGCCGAATCGGGCACCATCGTATCCAACGTCCCGGCCGGCGTGGGCTTGTTCTTGCTGTCCACCGACCACAACGAAGTCCACGACAATACCATTCGCGACAACGACTCCATCGGTATCGCGATCATCAGCTACCTGGTGCTCGGCGAAGATATCGAGGACGCCGACTACGACCCCTACTCGGAGGGCAACTTCATCCACGACAACACCTTCGAGAATAACGGCACCGCCCCGGCCGGCCTCGCCGCGGTCATCAACGGCGGCGAGCGCGTACCGGACCTGGCCATCGACGGCTTCTTCAATCCGGACCCGCCGGCCGACTCCAGCTTCGAGGACCGTCGCGATTGCTTCGACGCCAACGAAAAGGCGGACGGCTCCGACGCCACGTTCATCAACTTCGACGCCCAGGACGGCTTCGACCCGACCGACATCACCGATTGCTCGACTGACTTCACCGACTTCTGCCATTACCAGTGCACGCGCGACCCGCTGCCGAGCGTGACATTGGAGTGATCGCGAAGGGCTTGAAGCTCGAGGAAAAGCAATTTCACGGGACGAACAGATGAAGACGTATCGAATCGGGCTATTATTACTGATGATGACTCTCCTCGCTGCGCCTATCGGGTGTGGCGAGGAGGTCGACGCCAATGACGACGACAACGCCGGCGACGATGCGGGCAGCGATGCCGTTAGTGGCAGCGATGCCGAACGCGGCACAGATGGCGACGCCGGCGAGGACCCACCCGACTGCGAATTGCAACTGCCGCCGGATGGCCAGCCCTTCGAGAAGTTGTCGGAGTATTGCTTCTTTCGGGGCGATCCGGCGACTCACCAGCCCTCCGAGGGCGTGGTCGCCTTCGACGTGTCCACGAAGCTGTACAGTGATCGCAGCGACAAGCTTCGCTTCGTGGTGCTGCCCGAAGGCGAGACGATCGCCTTCGACGAGACCGAGCGCTGGGAGTTTCCGGTCGGAAGCATCCTGATCAAGACCTTTTACTACCCCCACGACGCTCGCGATCCCTCTTTGGGTCGGGACCTGTTGGAGACGCGCCTGCTCATCCGCGGCGAGGAGGAGTGGGAGCCCCAGATTTATCGTTGGAACGAGGAGCAGACCGAGGCCGATCGCTTCCTGCTCGGCCAGAACGTCGACGTCGATTGGATCGACGAAGACGGCGAAGATGTCTCCACGCGCTATATGATTCCGACCAAGAGCGACTGCAAGAGCTGCCACAACCACGACGACCAGATCATCGCGCTCGGCCCGCGCACACGCCAGCTCAACCGCGACAACGACTACGGCGACGGGCCGGTCAACCAGCTCGCCCACTTCGAGCAGCTCGGCCTCTTCGACACGGATCTTCCGCCGCTCGACACGCTAGACAAGCTCATCGACCCGGTCGACGACAGCCACCCCATCGACCAGCGCGCGCGCACCTACCTGGAGGGCAATTGCGCCCACTGCCACAGCCCGGGCGGGCCGGCCAGAAACTCGGCGCTGTACCTGAATATCGAAGAAGATGTCCCGCGCAGGCTCGGGGTATGCAAGCCGCCCGTCGCCGCGGGAGGCGGCACCGGCGGGCGCCCCTACGCGATCTACCCGGGCCAGCCCGACCAATCCATCATGGTCTTTCGGATGAACTCGAACGACCCCGAGATCAAGATGCCGGAGCTTCCGCTGCGAACGGTAGACGAATTCGGCGTGAATCTGATCACCGATTGGATCGCGCAGATGGAAGGCGATTGTTCGCAGTGAACTGCAGGGGTTCAGGGGTCCGGGGGTCCAGGGGTCCAGGAACGGCAAACGGCACCTGCCTGAGGCTTGGGAGGCCTCGCAGGAATCGGGGCGTTCGCTATTTGGGGCGCCTAAACTGCGGCGCGAACTGCGATTTATGGGCTGAGGGGCGTTACGTTCTTAAGATTTGCGGCTGCCGGCTTCTTCGCGTTCTTCGAGGAGTTCGTCGGTGACCTCGGGGAGGCGTTCGAATTGGCGCTCGAGGCCGCGCACCACGTGCAGGATGCCCTGGCCTTCGGGGACCTCGGGGTCTTCGCCATAGAGCAGCGCGTGGCGTCCGGCGTTGAGCTGGCGGATATAGGCGCCCTTGATGTCGCGGATCGAGTTGAGCGCGTACTCCATGACGCCGCCGACGACCAGCGTTCCCAGCAAACCACCAGCCAATCCCACCGCGCCGACCCAGCCCGGCACCTGGAAGCGCCCCAGCCGCATGAGCGCGCGATTGTAGAAGTTCAGCCGCGACCGATAGATCTCGCTGGCCGCCTCGGGGCCCACGCCGAAAAACGAGACCCGCCCGAAGAGCACGTAGCCGAGCGTGGCCGGCAGCCCGATCTTGACGCCCGAGCGAATCGCCTGGGCGAGCAGCGGATCGTGGGCGATCTCGTCCTCCATGCGCTCGAGGAGTTGGTGGCGCATCTCCTCGATGCTCGCCTCGCTGGCCGGCTCGATGCGCTCGCTGGCCTTTTGCCACTGGTCCTCTTCGAATTCCTTGAAGAGCCTGCGCAATAGACTCTCGAGCTCGTCGGAGCTGACGACCTCGCGCTCGAACGCCTCGGTGAGCTTGTCGGCGGTATAAGTCGACGTCGAGAAGTCGGGGCCGCCGACGGTCTTGGAGACACCGGCGGCCATATTGCGCGCGCTGATGAAGATGTCTGCGATGCCCGTGCGCGGGCCGACGCTGCGGGCGAGCACGCGCCGCAGGCTGGTCAGATGCCGGTCGACGAAGCCGGGCACCCGCCCGATGGCCTCATCGAAGAAGGTGTTGACCTGCGCCTCGAAACGCTCCTCCCACGCGCTGGCCTCAGCGCGCTCAGAGGTATCGATGGCGGCGTCTTTGAGCTCTTCAATCTTCTTTTCAGTCATGGGATTTCAAGCTGTTCTCGAAGAATTGTCTAATACGAGCGAAGCCCTCTCGGAGGACGGGTTCATCGACGGTATAAGCCACGCGCAGAAAGCCCTCGCCGGCCGCGCCGAACCCCTCGCCGGGGATGACGACGACATCGTGGGTGTCGAGAAGCCTCTCGGCAAGCTCGAGAGATGTGGTTGAACGCCTGCCTGGGCCGGATTCAGTGTAAGCACGAACATCCAGAAACAAATAGAAGGCGCCCTGCGGGGCGACAAACGATACGTCGGGCAGCTTCGAGGCGAGCCTGCAGGCAAGCTCGCGGCGGCTCTCGAAGACGGCCCGCGTCGGCTCGAAGAGCTCCTCGTGGCGCTCCAGCGCCACCCTGGCCGCCTGTTGGGCGGGCGTCGGGGCGCAGGTGACCAGATGCTGATGCAGCGGCTTGAGCGCCTCGACCAGCCCGGCTTCGCCGATGAGCCAGCCGATGCGCCAGCCCATCATGTGGTGGCTCTTCGAGAGCCCGCCGAGCTTGACACCACCGGCCAACCCTTCGTCAAAATCGAGCACCGATGCGTGGGCGTCGCCGTAGACGTAGTCTTCGTAAATCTCGTCGGAAATATAGCAGATGCCGCGCTCGGCCAATAGTTCGACGACCGCAGCGAGGTCGCGTGCGGCGTGGCACGCCCCGGTGGGGTTGGACGGCGAGTTGAGGATGATCGCGCTGGTCCTGTCGGACAGCGCCGCTTCGACGCGCTCGGGCACGAGGCGAAAGTCGGCGTCCGCATCGAGCTCGTAGACCACCGGCGTCGCGCCGGCCATGCGCACCAGGTTCGGATAGGCCGGAAACCCCGGCTCGGGCACGAGCACCTCGTCGCCCGGCTCGACCAGGCCGAGCACGGCCACCGCGAGCGCCTCCTGGACGCCACAGGTCACCATCACCTGCTCGCCAGTCAGGCCATATCGCTCACCGATAGCCTGTCGGGTCGGCCACAAGCCGAGGTTGTGGCTATACGGGGCCCTGCCCTGCTCGACCGCGCCGATCAACGCGCGGCGCACCGGCTCGGCGACGGCGAGGTCGGGTTGGCCGATGCCCAGATCGAGGCTCGACGGGCGGGCATTGTCGCGAAAAGCCCGGATCAGCGTCGGCTCGATGGCCCCCGCTCTGGTGGCCAGAGGGCTCATCGCAACATCTCCTCGAGGGCCGTGGCCGCGTCGGTCTTCTCGTCGCGGTATTTGATGATCAGCAGCGCGGCCATATGCAGGCCGTGGCGCTCGGCGAAGACCCCGCGCGCCGGTCGGCTGCCGGGGATGACGACCGCGTTGGGCGGAATCTCCAGCGGCTTGCTCCTGGTGGCGCGGTAGACCTCGTCGTGGACCATATCGAAGACCGGAGTGCTCGCCGTGAGCACAGCTCCGGCGCCGATGACCGCGCCTTTTCTGACCCGCACACCTTCGTAGACACCGGTGTTGCCCCCGACGAGGACGTCGTCTTCGATGATCACCGGGCTCTGGCCGATGGGCTCGAGCACGCCGCCGATCTGAGCGCCGGCGGACAGGTGGACGTTCTTGCCGATCTGCGCGCAGCTTCCCACCAAGGCGTGCGAGTCGACCATCGTACCGTCGTCGACGTAGGCGCCGACGTTGACGTAGGCCGGCGGCATCATCGTGACGTTGCGGCCCAGATAAGCGCCGCGGCGCACCGAGCTGCCGCCCGGGACCAGCCGAATATTGCGCTCCCGGGTGGGCAGGCACTGGGTCGGGTAGGTATTCTTGTCGCTGAATTGCAGCGGCCCGGCGTTTTCGAGCGGCTCGTTCTCGCCCAGCCGAAAGCCCAATAAGATGCCGCGCTTGACCGACGGCTGGACCTCCCAGCTACCGTCGTCCTGGGGGATGGCAGCGCGCAGCTCACCGGCTTCGAGCTCGCCCAGAAATTGCTCGAAGATCTCGCGGGCGTCGTCGCCCAGATCGTCTGCAGAAAGTTCGAAGAGGCGGTCGATTTCGTCGAGAAGTTCGCGGGTCATGGCGGTTCAGGGGTTCAGGGG
>JBKGZI010000055.1:0-20396 GCA_046545675.1 Persicimonas sp. | reverse complement strand
ATACGAAAGGCCTGGCACGACTCGTAAACCACAAGATTTCCGTGACTGCACTTAAATAAGCTGGGCTGCCCAGTTCTGGGGGCCGAGAGCCGGCGACATAACCAAAGAGAGCTATGCGAGTTCGCTGAACTCGACGATATGAGGGTGTCGTTCGACGTATTCGAGGGCATATTGCATCTCGCCGGGGGTCTCGGCGTGCAGAATAAACAGCGGCTCGCCGCGCTCGATGCGCGTGCCTACCGGTGCCAAAAACTCCAGCCCCGCAGCGGGCGCGTCGGGCGCTCCAGCGAGCTTGGCCACCCGTGACAACTGGCGGTTGTCCACCCGACGGACCGTGCCGGCGCGAGGCGCCTTGACCGCGAAGCGGTGCGCGGCAGTCGGTGGCGTACGCATGCCTCCCTGGGCCTGACAGATCGCCTGAAATTTGCGCCAGGCCCTGCCGTCGCTGAGGATCTGCTCGGCCAATTGGGCGCCAGATGACGCCTCGGCGAGACCTCCGGCTTCGAGCAAGCGTCCGGCCAGCAAGACCGCCCGCGCACGCAAGTCCGCCGGGGCGTCGTCGGCATTCTGGAGTACGGCGAGCACGTCCCTGGCCTCGAGGGCCGGCCCGATGCCGCGGCCGACGGGCTGAGTGCCGTCGGTCTGAACCACCGTTAGATCCAATCCGATCTGCGCGGCGACGGCTTCCATCATGGCCTGGAGGCGATCAGCGGCCGCCGGAGAGCGAACTTTGGCGGTGGGGCCGACGGGCATGTCGATGAGGACGTGTGATGATCCCGCGGCGGCTTTTTTTGAGAGCACCGACGCGACCAACTGGCTGGTGCTGTCGACATCCAGGGCACGCTCGATGCGAATGAGCATGTCGTCGGCCGGGCTGAGCCGAACCGTGCCCCCCCAGGCGACGCACCCGCCCTCTTTGTCGACCACCTCGCGAATCTGGTCCAGGCTCAGGTCTACCGGCGCGAGCATCTCCATGGTATCGGCGGTCCCCGCCGGCGACGTGATCGCGCGCGAAGAGGTCTTGGGCATCGTCAGGCCGCACGCCGCCACGATCGCGACCACCAACGGCGTGGTGCGGTTTCCGGGCAACCCGCCGACGCAGTGTTTGTCGACCACCGGCGTGGTCTTCCAGCTCAGCCTCTCGCCGATCTCGATCATCGCCCGAGTCAGCCCGACGGTCTCGTCGACGTTCATGCGACGGCCGGCGCACGCCGCCACAAACGCGGCCAGGTGCACGTCGGCATAGCGCCCGGCGACCACGTCGCGGATCACCGCCAAGAGTTGGGCCTCGTCGAGCTCGCCGCCGTAGATTTTGTGGCGCACATAGCTCAACGATTCCACCGACCGCGGATGGGTAAACTTCGCCCGCTCGCCGTCCGGCTCACCGAGATGCCTCCACGTCGCCTCTGAGAGCCCGGCCTCGTCGTGTGCGAGCAGCGACGCCATCGCCGAGCCCTTGCTGACGATATGGAGCGTGGCGATAGTCGATCTCTCGCCCACGGTCACCTCGACGCGCGACTGGGCATCGAAGCCCTCCGAGCGGCACAACGCGCAGTCTTCTTGCATGTACACGACCGCCTCCTGGTACGTCTCGATGCCCAATCGCCGAAGCCGAAGGGTGTTGTGAACCTGTGGCTTTTCTAGGGTACTCGCCGCCGTATCCATCGCTCGATCATTCCTCGCGCAAGCCTAACTGCCGGTTGTCGACATCCGACCGCCGTGCGCAGATAGACTACAGCAAAAACCGCACAAACTGCAGTTTGCTGCTCACAGGACTTCTCGAGTGAGGTCATCGGCGAGCACCCTACGAGGCCCGGGATGGCGAGGTGATGTAGATGGGGTGAAATATCACACCCGCATGTTGGGCGATCATTTGTCGGATTCGTCGGACTCTTCGGAGTCCTTAGCGCCTTCATCGGGCCCGCCGCCGATCGCCCGGCGCGGGTCGTCCTCGGGGTTGACGTATTCGATGTCAAAGACTCCGTCGATGACGAGCTGCATGACGGTTCCCTCTCCCTCGGGGGTCCAGACAAAATGCGGTTGTTCGGCAGGCGCCCGGAAATACGAGAAGGTGTCCATACGGGTGGTCACTTCCTTGTCGAACTCTTTTTCGTTGGCGAAGTTAATAGCGCCTGAGAGGACGGTGACGCGCTCGTCGATCGGGTGAGTGTGGGGCGGCACGACGTAATCAGCAGGAAATCTGAGCCGAATGATCGCGATGTCTTCGTCGCTTAGATCACCTTCGACCATCGCGATTTCGGCTCCTTCGGGCAGCAATTCACCGGCGTCCGTCCACTCGATATCCTGGGCCTTAACGTACTCATCTTTGGAAGTGTCTTGCTTTTGGGCGGTATCCTCTTGTTGGGCCTCATCCTCTTGTTGGGCCTCATCCTCTTGTTGGGCCTCATCCTCTTGTTGGGCGAAACTCTGAGTGACGAGCAATCCCGCGGCGGCCACAAGAATGAGTGACACGATCGAAATCAGTGTTCTCTTCATGGTTTCCTCCCGTTGAATAACGTCGATCTGTCGGTTTGCCTATTTGGGCGGCAAAGCCGCGACATTAATGAGGAATTTAGACAGGTGGCGAGTATTCCAAGTGTGCGGTTTCCCCTCGGGTGGAACAACGGATGAGACAGACGCTCGGGCTTGAGGCTGACGGTATCGGCCCGGGTGGCGACGTACTCTGCATAGCTGCCGCTCATTGCGAACCCGTTGCACGCGCGGCGAGTGTTGGCATCGACCATACAGAAGACCTGGTCGCCCACCGAGAGGTCGTCGACCTCATCGCCGACCTCTACGAGCGTCCCCGAGGCGTCATTGCCGAGCACCCGCGGGAACTCGCGCCTGAGCATCCACCGCAGGTCCCCGCGGCGAGTCTTGCAATCCAGCGGGTTGATCGAGGACGCCTCGACCTTCAGGACCACCTGATTGCTCGCGCACGTCGGTCGCGGCGCGTCTTCAACATAGTCGAGTACATCCGGGGCTCCGTATTCGCTCATCTGTACAGTATTTATTCGATCGTCCGTCTGCTGTGGTTTGGCCGGCGCATGTCGCCGTCGTCGGATATGCGCCCAGAGATAGCCATATTTTCGAGCCACTTCCCCCACGCACGCACCATCGTGTGTCAACAAGGGGAACGCGAAGACTCGCGCTCCCCTTGGCTCGCCTCAGTGGTGGTCGTGATTGCCGGCTTCGGCTTCCACGTACAGCATGCGCCCCAAGGTCCCCGAGATGGCCACGGTGCCGGTGACCTCGCGGGTGGCCACGTCGACGATGACGATGCCCTCGTCGCTGGTGGTAAAGAAGTAGCCGCCCCCGATCTCACCCCAGCGCGTGAAGTGGTGGGCGTGCTCGGGCTTGGTCAACTTGCCCACCTCGATACGCTCGGTGACCTCCATCGTCTCGAAGTCGATGACCGCCACATCGTCGTTTTGCAGCGTGGGCGTAAAGCCTACGAGCTTCCCGTCGTGGGTCTCATGATAATAGAGGCGGTGAGGCTCGCCGGCTACGTCGAACTCGGCGTCGATGCTGAGCCCGTCCCCGTCAACCGTGTCGAAGACGCGCACCTTGTCGCCGGCGGTGTCCACCACCGCCAGAAAGCGGGTGTCCGGCGAGGGCACAAGCCTGCCCGAAAGCTCCATATTGTCGACGAGGACCTCATCGCTCTCCGTGTCCACGATGGCGTGGCGCCCGCCGCGACACTGGATGTAGGCGTAACCGTTGTGGCGTGAGTAGGCTTTGGCGTGTGTTCCTCCGCTGACCTCGCCGTTCTCTTCGATGCCGCATAATTCGATGGGTTCTCCGACCTGCATGGCCTCCAGATCGATGGGGAAGATCGCGGGGTCGTCGGTGTTGGTGGCGTACGCGCGCGGGTCCAGGTCGTGGTCGTACAGCAGCTTTCCGTGGCCGCTGTTGTTCAACGCGGCAGTGACCGGCTCGGAGACGGCGAGGGTCTCAATATCAATGACGTAAAAGGCGCCCTCGCCGTCGGCGTGCGACCAGATCTCGGGGCGATGATTCGGGTTGTAGATATGCACCGGCCGCTCGCCGACGTCGAGTTGGGCCTCGAGCTCGAAGGTGGCGGTGTCGAAGACGAAGACCTGCTCGCTGGTACGCTCGTTGATGAACAGCTTCGAACTATCCGGCGAGCTTACCACGCCGCCCCAGTTGACCCCCTCGAGGTTCTCGCTGGTCTCGAAGACGACCTCGGCCTCGGCCGGGTCGATCACCGTCAGCGAGCCCGGTCCGTCGTCGGTTTGGCTAAAGACTACCAGGTAGTCGCCGGGGGGCGGGGCTTGTTGCTGCTGGTTGTTCTGGTCGTTGTTGGTGTTGTCAGCGTCATCTGCGCAGCCAACGACGAGCATCGCGAGCGCCAGCACCACGAGCGAGAGTCGAGTCGAGCGAAACATATCATCCTCCAAGTCAACGGATGCAACAGAAAGACGAGCCTCGGGGCTCGTCTGGGCCCGGCACCCGATTAGCCACGGATTCTAGTTGCCAGTGGAGGGGGGAGGGATGTGGTGAATTGTCGCACCCGCGCATTACGAGGAGGTGCTTGCCATCATCGCGCGGATCATCGGCGCCGACAAAGAGTTCGACGGCGGGAAGGAGACCTTCATCGGAGACATTATCGACGCGTTGGGTTGATGAGGTGTCACCGGGGGCTGTGTCCCTTTCAGCCTAAGATGAACTATGGAGCAGCTCGACCGTTCCCTTTTGCCCGTCCATACGAACTCGGTCGCCGGTCTCCAGGGCGTCGATCAACCCGTCGATGCCCACGATCGTGGGGATGCCCATCTCGCGGGCGACGATGGCCGAGTGCGACAGCACGCTGCCGCGCTCGATGAGGATGCCGGAGGCCGACGGATATAGCGGCACCCAGCCCGGGTCGGTGCGGGCGGCGACCAGAATCTCGCCGGACATCGACATATCGTCGCTCGGGGTGCGAATGACCTTGACCGGGCCTTCGACCACGCCCGAGCAGCACCCGATGCCGCCGAGCATGCCTTCTTCTAATTCAACCGCCTGGGGCTTACGGCGGCGCTTGAAGAGGTTGGCGTGGTTGACCATGCCAAAGCTGACGAAGCGGTCGTCGGGGGAGTCCTCGGGGGCCTGCTCGTAGGCGTCAAATTCGGCGCGTCGCAGCTCGGCCAGGCCGCGCAGATTCGTCGTCACCGCGGTGCCCTTGATGAAGCCCCAGACCTCGTCGACCTTCAGGTAGAAGATGTCGTCTTCGCTATCGAGGATGTCCTCGCGCACGAACGTGCCGGCGACAGCGAGCAGCATTTCGCGCACGAGTCCGTAGATCTTGGTGCGGGCAAAGCGCAGATTCTCGCGGTTTTTAACCCCTCGGCGTGCGTTGCGAAGGATGCGCTTGAAGACAAGTTTTCGCGGCACCGACAGGCTGCCGAACGCGCGCTCCTCGGCCTCGTGGCGAATGGCGAGCTCGCGGTCTCGGCGCTTGTCGAGGTCGAGGACTTCGGGGTCGCCTCGCAGGTAATTTCGGACCATTTGTAGCAGGAACGCCGGGTCGTCGCGCATGGTCGGCGACTCGAGCTTGAGCTCGTTCATCGAGCGATACCCGTACATTCGCAGGTATTTGTGGACGCCGGCCAAAAACGGCGCCGCCTCGGGGATCTCGTCGAGCGCGTCGAGGACCTCGTCGAGCGGCGCCTCGGAGAGCACCTCGCTCACGGCGGGCACGCGGCGCGCGGCCGCGGCGAGCCTCAACAGCTCGTTGGATGCCTCCTTGGTGGCGATGCCGCCTTCGCCGCAGATGAGGTCGTGGTGCAGGGTTCCGTCCTCGTCGCCACACCACTCGCCGCAGACTTTGACGAGCAGCCCGTAGAAAATCATCACGTAGAAGTCGTTGATGATCGGCGCCTTCCACTGCCACAGCAACTGCTCCTCGAGCTGCTGGTAGATCTCCATGATCTCGTGGGGCTGCATCGCGCGCAGGTCGAGGTCGGCGTATTGGTCGAATTGCTCGTCGAAGTGGGCTTGAAAGTCGGCGACCACCGTCTCGATGCGCGCAAAATTGCGCGTCGAGCGCAGCACCAGGCTCAGCAGCGAGCCCAGATCAGACGCCTTGTCGAGCAGCCCGGCGTCCTCGATGTCGTCGGGCGCGTCCACCAGCGACTCGTCGACGCCCATCATCGACTCCATGAAGGACTTGTTGAAGCTAAAGCCCGGAAACAGCCGTATCAGTCGATACCAGTTGAGCAGGTTGTAGTAGACCTCGCCGCGGATCAGCCCGAGCATATTCTGGAAGACCGGCATATTCGCCCGCACGGTCTTCTGGTCGACGCCCATCACCTCCGAGAAGCAGTGGTAGACGATGGTGTAAGCGTGCTCGATGAAGCTGAACGTCATCGGCGTGGTCACGCCCGAGTAGCTCTCGATGATATTCGAGTTGTCCCACACCAGTCGGTTGCCGACCGCCGGTCCGCGCTCCTGGACGGTGGTCACCGGGCGCGACTGCAGCCAGTGGACGCGGCCGGTGGAGTCGGTGCAGAACTCGATATCCTGGGGCCGGCCGTAATGGTTCTCGATGCGCCGGCTGGTGGCGACGACCTCGCGTAGCTTTGCTTCATTGAGCGTCGCCTTCGATTGCAAATGACCGGCGACTTTTTGCTCCTCGAGGCCGCGCCCGGCGCTGGTTGCAAAGACATATTGGGTTTCTTTGTCGGCGAGGGTGGTCTCGATCTCGTCGCTGAGCTTGTCGACGAGGAAGGAGTCGGCGGGCAGGCCCTTTCCGACCAGGCCCTCGCCGGCGCCCCAGACGGTCTCGACGAGGACCTGCTCGACGTCCTCGGTGGCCGGGTGCGCGGTGAAGATCACGCCGCTGACATGCGGGCGGACCATCTTCTGGACGACGACGGCGACCGACGCCCCGGTGGGGTCGACCCCCTCGCGCAGCCGGTAGCGCACGGCGCGCTCGTTGAACGCCGACGCCCAGACCTCGCGCACGGCGTCCACGGCGGCCTCGCGAGGCACGAACAGCAGGCTGTCGTGGATACCCGCAAACGACAGCTCCTCACCGTCCTCGTCGCTCGCCGAGGAGCGCACCGCGCCAAACTCGCCGTCGCCGATATGCACCTCGAATCCCGCGTCGATCCGCTCGGCGAGGCCGCTCGAGACGGGCATCTCGCAGATCCAGCCACGGATCTCACGCGTGAGCTCGACCAGCTCGTCCTCGGCCTGCACGCCCTCGAGCGCATCGGCGATCTTCGAGCGCAGCCCATTCTTGGTGAGCTCGGCCTCGAACGCGGCGCTGGTGACCGCGAACCAGGCGGGCACCTCGAGCCCGATGCTCGCGAGCTCGACGAGGTTTGCCGCCTTGCCGCCGAGCTGCGATATGTCGAGGTCGGTCTGGTCGCCGTCGACCACCAATGGCGTCGTCGCCGAGTCGAACACGTTGTCGTTGGGCTTATTCATATTTAGCTCGCTAGGAGTTCGTTGTGCGCATTGGACTGACACCGTCTCGGCTCACCATCATACACGTCTCAATGATTCACGCGCTGTTGCCTTTCAAGGCGCCGTTTTTTGGCGCCGCGCCGGAGCGTTTTTTGCGACGGCTCTGTAGCCCCTGTTCGGATACACGCAACTCGCGGCGCCTAGGGCGCCGCTCAAGAGGGGATGGTATGGCGCGCGATCCGGGGGTGAGTGCTCGGGAAAAGCCCTCGCACTCGCCCCCGGCTACAGAGCCTCGACTCCGCTTCGCTCCGTCTCGGCGCGGCGCCAAACAACGGCGCCTTAAACGGCAACCACTAGCCAGCCCGAAAGATGTGTATGATGAAAAGCCGATACGGTGTCAGTCCAATCATTCACATAAGCGCAAAACCAAGCGTGTGCGCAATCGCGACCGCCACGATGACGTCGAATGCCACGATATACAGACCGGCATAATCTTCCATTCGGTCGGCATTCTTCGGGCTGGGGTGGCGGCGATAGCTGACGAAGCCGGCCAGCGTGACCACGAAGAGCGCAACGAGCGCCGCGTAAAACCACCAGCTCAAATCGAGGTGCCAGCCGACCAGGGCGACCAGCGCGGTGTCGAGGACGCGCACGCCCAGCACCGCCCAGGCGGCGCCGTAGGTGCCGAATTGCTTGGTGTAGGAGTCGAGGCCGTCGACCTCTTGTTCGGGGGCGCGGATCTTGCGCGAGATCTCCCAGTTGAGCATCACGAAGAAGCCGACGAACGCGTAGACCCAATACCAGGGCGGGGTCTCCCACGGCGGGTTGCCGGTGGCGATGCCGTACACGACCAGGGCGAGCAGCGGCATCACCATCAGGTGCGAGGTGGCGTATAATATGAAGCGCTTTTCGAGCCACTTGCCGCAGAAGAACTCGACGAGCATCAGCAGCGAGAATCCGAACGCGATGAGCCACGCGTACAGCGCGCCGGGGCTGTGCAGCCAGCACAGCACGAGTTGGACGGCGATGGCGACGCCGCCGAGGACTTTGAGCTCGGTGAGCGTGACGACGCCGCGTTGCAGGACCCGGTCGGGGTGGTGGATGCAGTCCTCGTCGTAGTCTTTGTGCTCGTCGAAGACGCGCAGGTGCAAAAAGAAGCCGAAGATCACCAGAAACCCGACGAGCGACTCCACGCTGAACAGGACCTTATCAGCGTCGCCTTCGAGCGCGTGGGCCAGAAACTGGTTCGAGGAGACGTACGCGGCGATGAGCACGCCGTGTTTGAGGAGCGGGAAACGCTCGACCGAAAACGCCCACAGCCGCTTTGGCAGTGGGTCGTCCGGGGTCACTTTTGCTGGGTCGAAGCCAAACATAAAATCACGTCTTCAGAGAAGCGAGCACGGCGGCGTAGTCTATCTTCGAGTTGTGGCGAGGGTCGACCGGAAGCGGCTCGGTGCGTACGACGATCTCGTCGACGACCTGGCCGGCCGCCTCGAGGCGGCAGCGCACTTCATCTTCCAGCCCAACTGGCCTTGCGTCCGTCGATCCCAATTCCAACACGAGCACCACGCGCTCGCCCAGCGTCGCGTCGGCCACACCGACAGCCGCGGCGCGTCGAATCCGCGTGTCCTGGCCGATGGCGGCCTGCTCGACGAGCTGGGGCTGCACCTGCCGGTCGCCGCGCCGAATCGTCGAGTGCACGCGCCCGGTCAGCCAGAAGCGGCCCTGGTCGTCGAAATATCCGGTGTCGCCCATCCGGTGCCAGACGCGGCCGTCACCGTCGCGAATCTTGTTCTCGGCGGTCGCCTCCGGGTTGCGAAAATACGACTGGCATACGTGCTCCCCGCACACGACCAGCTCGCCGATGTCGCCCTGGGCGAGTTCGATGTCCTTCCACCCGTCGTTGCCCATGCCGTCGCCCGGGCCGTCTCCTGGCTGAATTGGCCCGTCATGGATCGCGATGACGCGCGTCTCGACGGCGGCGACCGGCCGGCCGACGCAATATCCACGTGCGCGAGCTGATTCTGTCTCAGTGCCTGACTCAACAAGCCCGAGTCGTTCGCCCGACGACAGGTGCGCGACCGGCTCGGCCTCGGTCGAGCCGTAGAGCACCTCGATATCGGTGTCCACAAAGACGCTCTCCCAGGTGCGGAGCTGCTCGTCGCTGATGGGCGCGCCGCCTGTGAGGATCCGTCGCAGCGGCGGCGTTCGCTCCGGGTGATCTTGCAGGAATTGGGCGAGCCGGTCGAAGAAGGGCGGCGACGCCGTGGAGGTCGTCACGCCGTGGCGCTCCATCTGCGCGAGGATGCGCTCGGGGTCGACGCCGGCGACGTTCTGGAAGTCCATATCCGGGATGACCGTGGTGATGCCGGTCGCCAGGTTGTTGAGCGAGAAGACCGGAAAGCTCGGCATGTCGACGTCGGCCGGCTCGTAGGGAAATTCCGCCGCCAGGGCCCGGTGCTGGGCGCCGAGAAATCCGTGCGTGCGGTCGGCGCCCTTGGGGTTGCCGCTCGAGCCGCTGGTGAACGTGACCAGCGCGGTGTCCTCGGCGCGCACTGGCCTTGGCTCGATCGGGCCGTCGTAGCGCAGCACCTCGTCGAGCTCGTGTCGCGCCGGCACGAACCAGACGCGCCGGCCCGTCGTCACCGTCATCGACATGGTGCGAAGGCGGCGGTCGAAGAGCCGCACGAGGTGGCTCTTGCCGACTCCGATATAGGCGGTCGGCTCGGCATAGGCCGCCATTTTGGCGATCTGTCGCGCGCCGACCCACGGGTCGACGAAGACGGCCGTGCCGCCGAGCTTCAGCAGGGCGAGCAGGACCTGGTACAGCGGCAGGCTCATCGGGACCATCACGATCGCGCGGTCGCCGGGCCGAAAGCCAATCGAGCGCAGGCCCGCAGCCAGCCAGTCGACGCGCATGTCGAGCTCCTCGAAGGTCCACGTCTCGCGCGCAATGAGCGCCGGCCGGTCGGGATGGCAGCTTACTCGATCGGCAAAATATTCGACGACGTTCGCGCTCATAGCTTCTCTTTTAGCTCGAGGCGATACAACGCGTACCTTCGCAGGACCTGCCCGTCTCCGCCGTCGGCGCTCGCCGAGATATTGCCGTCGATCATCAGGCATAGATTCGCCTTCGACAGGCCCCTGGCCAGCATCCCCTCGTAGAATTGATAGGTCATCGCGGTGTACAGCCCCTGGCCCTGGAACTCCGGCATGATGCCGACCGTCTTGACGTTGCCGGTGTCGGTGCGGCTATTCAGCAAAAACTTGGCCTTCGACCACAGCGACTTCTTGCCGTCCATCGACGCCACGGCGCGGGCGAGGTCCGGAAAGGTAAACGAAAAGCCCGCGTCTCGGCCGTCGGGGGCGACCAAGATGAACGCGAGGTCCGGGTCGACGAGCTTCTCGGCGCCGTCGTAAAGCTCCATGAATTCGTCGCGGCTGATAGGGCTGTATAGGAAATTGTCGCGAAAGATTTCCTGGACCATCGCATAGAGGCGCTCGAGATACTGCTCGAACTGAGCGACGTCGGTGCCGTCGATGCCGTCAAACTGAAACCCGCGCTCGAGCACCGATCGCCACCGCTCCGCCATGCCCTCGCGCGCGGCGTCAATATCGGGCACCCGACGCGAGTGATAGGTCTGCCAGGTTTGGAACCCAAACGCCTCCCATTGCTCGGGATAATACGCCGGGTTGTACGGCTCTTTGAGAAACGGCGGCTCGTCGAAAGGCCCGAGGTTAAACCGATAAGCGTGCCAGGTGTCGCCGTCGATGGGACCTGCCACGGCGCTGCATCCCTGTGACGCGAGCCACGCGCAGGCTTCTCCAAGGAGCTCTTGGATGGCCTCGGGGCGGTCGAGCGCCTCGAATTGGCCGAGCATGCCCAGCGGTGAGCCGTCCGGCTGGGGATGCTCGGTCGCCACGCGCGCGAGAACGTGGGCGACCAGTCCGTCGTCGTCCTCGGCGACGAAGAGCCGCTGGCGGTCGCGAAAGCGCTCGCGCTCGAACTCGCGCTGCTCGGCGCCCTCGAAGGGCGGACAATAATGTGCGTCGTCCCGGTAAACCCGGCGCTTGAGCCTGCGCATGGCGGCGAAGTCGTCGCGCCCGGGCGACTCGATGTGGTGGACGCGTGCGGTCACGGCGTCTCCTCAGGGCGGCTCGGCGGCCAAAGCTTGAGCAGCAGCGGCAGCATGATGAGGTCTCCGACGAAAGTGGCGAGCGTGGCGACGACTGTCAAAAGCCCGAAGTAGACGACCGTGCCCAGCTCGGCGGCCATCAGGATCGAAAAGCCGGCCACCAGCAGCAGCGACGTGATGCAGATGGCCGGGCCGACCTCGCCCAACACCCGCCGCAGGCACTCCTCCCAGCCCAGGCCGTCGGCCTCGGCGTCCTTCCATGCGTGCAAAAAGTGAACGGTGTCGTCAATCGCGATACCGAGTACGAGCGCGGCGACCACCGAGGTGACCGCGTCGAGGCGAATGGTCTGTGACCAGCCCATGACCCCGAGCATGATCAACACCGGAAATAGGTTCGGCAGCAGGCTGACCACCGCCAGACGCACAGAGCGCATCCAGAACAGCATCAGCACGAATATCAGCAATACGGCCAGGCCGAAGCTCTTGATCTGCGAGTCGACGATGTGGTCGACCACCGAGGCATAAAGCGGCAGATAGCCGCTGGGCAGGACCTCGGTGTCGTCGCCGTAGACCTTCGCCGCGTCGGCTTCGATCTGCTCGATGGTCTCGCCCAATTCGCTCGCGCTCATCATCTCGACGGGGAAGGTCACTCGCGCGAGGCGCCCGTCGGGGCCGATGAGCCGCGACAGCAGTTCGTTGCCCTGTTCGATCGAGGCCAGATCCGCGTGGGCCTCGGCGATTTGCTTCGCGTCGAGGTCTTCGTCCGGGGCGTCCGGCGAGGCCAGAGCCCGGTAGACCTCCTCGACGTACATCGGGTCTCCAACATGCGGGTTTTCGGCCGCAGCTTCGGCGAAGGTGCGCAGCCGCGCCAGCGCGGCCGGGTCCTCGAGGCCGCCCTCGGGATGGCTCACCAGGAATTCGAGCGGGATATACGGGCCCCAATTCTGCTGAATCTTCTCATTGTCGACGACGACCGGGTGGTCGTCTGGCAAGAAGCCCAGCGTATAGGTGTCGACCTCCACTTTGCTCACACCGACGGCCGCCACCACGCTCGAGACGACGAGTAAAGCGGCGAGCAGCAGCCCGCGCGTGCTGACCATGCGGTGGATCGCGTCGAGAAAGCGAGCGAGCCCGGCGAGCTCGCGGACTTGGCTCTGGTCGCGGCCGAAGAGGGCGATGGGCATGAGCACGAGCGCCGTGACGAAAGCCGAGCCGATGCCCAGCGCCGCAAACAGGCCCAGGTGGCGCACGCCCGGCAGCGACGAGCTGGCCAGCGCGAGGAAGCCGGCCATGGTGGTCAACGTCGTCATCAGGCACGGGATCGCCGCGGCCTTCAACGCCCGGGCGAGGATGTCCTCGCGGCTTTCATCGGGATATTTCGCCGCCACGCGTCGATACGCCACGGGGAAGTGCAGCGCGTCGGCGATGCCCAGCACCACGATCAGCGTGGGCAGCAAGACCGTGATCATATTGACCTGCAGGCCGGCCCAACCGAGCGCGCCGAGCGCGAAGATCGTGCCGCCTGCGACCACGCCCAGCGAGGCGAAGACCAGCCGGAGGCTGCGAAACACCCACCACATCAGCGCGAACATCAGCAGGTAGGCCAAGGCGATGAACAGCCCGAAGTCGCGCTCGGTCAGGTCGTTGAGCGCCTGGTAGATTATGCCGACCCCGCCGGCGCGGTAGCCGTTGGGGCCGAGCACGGCCTCGGTCTGCTCGAGGACGTCGTCCAAGATGGACGCGCGCCGGTCGTCGAAGTCCGGCGACGCCTCCATCTGCACCACGACCATCGCGCTGCGCTCGTCGGCCGCCACCAA
This sequence comes from Persicimonas sp., assembly GCA_046545675.1. Taxonomy (GTDB): domain Bacteria; phylum Myxococcota_A; class Bradymonadia; order Bradymonadales; family Bradymonadaceae; genus CAYLTX01. Next base: position 7,027 of record JBKGZI010000055.1, on the reverse strand, counting down.
TTGCTCCGAGACCATCGGATGGCGCATCACGCGCACGGCTGATTCTTCGAGCAACTCCGGGTCCGAGAGCACCTCTTCGCGGAAGAGGCGCTCCTCGTCGATGCTCTCGACCTCGGTGACCGAGTACGTGTTCTCGACGCCCTCGACCGTCTCGAGCGCCCCGGCTAGCTCCGAGAGCCGCTCGAGCGCCTCTGGCTCGAAGACGCCGTCCGGCTCCTCGACCCAAATCGCCAGGACCTCGTCGTTTCCGAACGTATCCAAAAAGGTCTGATACGACTGATAGCCCGGGTCGTCGTCCAAAAACCATATCGACAGCGAGTGGTCGGGCGTCACCGCACGTTGCAGCCCCGGCATCATCGCCACCAGCCCCAAACACAGCAGACCAAGCGCCGCCCACCGAAATCTGATCAACCTCTCCATCACCACACCCAAATCCAAGAACCCTCAACCCCCAACCCTCAACCCCCAACCCTCAACCCAAAACCTACCAACCCGGATCCATCACCGCCCGCCACATATCTCCAGCAGCCGGCGCATTCCACTGCGAGATCAAGCCGTGATGTTGCGCAGCGTAGACAAAAGCGGTCACCACCACGATCAGCGCCAAATTCGAGGCCGGCCAATACGAGGCGTCCTCGAGCTCGGCGTGATCGGTGATGCGCGTGTTGATGCCGCAGGCCAGGCCGGTCAACACGATGATGAGCGCCGGCGCCTGCCAGCCCACGCCTGCGTCGAGCAAGTAGGCCGGCACGACCACGCATGTTGCGGCGACGGCGCCGACCAGCGACGAGAGCCGCTTCGAATAGAAGCGCGCGTCCGGCTCGGGCCGAAGCATCGCGGTGGTGACGAACGCCAGCATCACCGCGCAGGCAGCCAGATACGGCCCGTAGAGCACCGCATAGAGTTCGAAGATATTGGCCACGATGAGCACCGCGAACGGCAGCAAAAGCGCGCGGTACGTCGTGCGAACCCGCAGGGTGACCTGAACCTCGTTCGACGCCCAACTCAACGCCCACGCAGCCATGCACAATAGGTAGCCCACAAAGACCGGCAGCATCCACTCGAGGCTCCCCAGCGCCCACGTGGCGTAGGCGAAGAGGGTCAGCGCCAAAATCCCGCCGGTGTCGAAGGGCAGGTGGCGCTTGGGCGTGAGCTTGCCCACCAGATAATTACCCAGGGCCAGCCCCACCGAGGTCACCGCCAGCATCGCGTTTTGGATGCTCAACTCGAAGAGCGTATCGACGGCGAGTTTCTCGAGCATCACCGCCGCGGCAAACGGGATGAACAGGTTGTCGGAGCCCTTCATCGAGATCGCCTCGAAGGCGGTCAGCAGCGCGGCGGCGGTGACGCTGATGTTGAGGATATGCAACAGCGGCAGGTCGGTAAATAGCCACGCCGTCCCGCCGACGGCGACGAAGGCCACCCCAAAAAAGGCCAGGCTGCCCTCGAGGCTCTTCTCGCCTTCTTCGACCTGGTAGTGCACCCGTCCGTAGCGCACGCCCACCAGCGCAGCGCAGGCGTCGGCCACCCCCAGCACGAGTACCGAGGCGAAGTAGATCCAGATCTCGTCGCCGCTCAACAAAAAGACCAAAAAGATGGCCAGCGGGTAGTACTCGCTGCCGCGAGACGTGCGATCGACGCCGTGGATGCTGGCCAGCAGCTTGAAGCGCGAGGCGACCCCGAAGAACACAGCCATGCCCACGGCCAGCGCGCCGACCACCCACGGCGACTCCACCATGAGCGGAAACAGCAGGCACACCCCGGCGCTTGCCAGGTGCACGAATTTGCGGCTGGTCTCCGGGTCGGGACTTCCAAGGCGTGCCCACAACTCGCCGCCAAGGAGTACCAGCGCCAGGGCCGCGATGATGATGGCCGCACCGATGATGTCGCCGAAGGCGTGAATCAACGCGCCTCCTCGACGATGAAATCGCCGTAGAAGAAGGCCCGGTCGCGGCTGTGCAGATCCTGGGAGAGCGACTCGAGGTAGCGAAGCCTGTCCGGCACGAGCTTGTGGCCGTGGCGCGGGACCATCATATTCCAATACGCCAGCCGCCCCTGAGGCGCGGCGGCGTCGGCCAGGTCTTCGAGGATCTCGATGGTCGTCGCCTCGTCCAGATATTCGAAGATATCCGACAGATTATAGCCGGCAAATCCCTGCTCGCCGCACTCACCGGCGGCCTCTTCGACGCGGCCGCGTACCAGCGTCAGCCGGTCGAGCCCGTCGCGAATCGCCTCGAAGCGCTCCTCGCGCAGATACACCGGCAGGGTGTCCCCGAAGTTGCCGCGCAGGATGAAGTTCAGATACGGATTGTCGTGGGTGGGAAGCACGGTCAGCGCGTACTCGGTGCGCCGCAGGATTTCGCTTCCCACCGACCCGTCGACGTAGCGGAAGAACTCCGGGTCGCGCCCGAGCAGCCCCATGACGCGACGCCCGAAAAAGATCTCGAATAAGAAGCGCCACCGACGGTTCGACCACACCTCGTCATAAAAGCGGCGCCGCCCGTCCTCGTCGCGCGGCTCGAGCAGCGCCTCCACACGAGCCCTCGTGTGAATGAGCGACAAAACCTTGGTCCGAAATACCTCGAAATACCGCTCGAATTTGCCCGCGTGAATCGCCCCGCGCGCGATATCCTCACGCCGCGTATCCCAAAACGCCCGATGCATAGGCTCGAGCTCGTCGCGCAACGTCCGGTAGACGTCCAGGCGGTCGTCCGCCTCACGCACCCCCAAAAAGCGCAGCAACTCCTCGTAACTCAGCGTCCGAAACGCGGCCACCCGAAGCCCCAAGCACGCCAGCTGAGGCAAGCTCAGGTCGACCGCCACAACGCTCGCCCCGGTCGACAATAACGCCAGCGCGTTGTCGCCCGCCGACGCCACCGACAGCACTTTATCGCCCGGACCCACATCCAGCGCTTCGAGCAATAGCTCGGCATCCTCCCAACAATTCGCATAGCGCACGACCTCGAAGGTCGCTCGCTCATCGACGTGAGATTCGGCACTTTTTTTGCGCGCGGTGCCGGACATCCCATGGCTCCACAAAGGTTCGCTCAGTCAATGCGTGGAGTATGTCAGACGAAGGGCAGGGATGCCATTGGAAAGCAACGCCTGCGCGATCTGGCAGGGAGTTCCTCAGCCAGCAAATGCACCCCAACAACAAATATGCTAAATCACGGTCCGCCCAATTCCCCGGATTACCGTGAGCTTGCTGCCCGACATTCGCCGCGTCCTGAAGCTTCTGCGTCCGGAGCGCAAACGCTACGCTGCGGGATTGACCTCGCTCTTCGTCTTGAACACCGCGGACGTCGCCGCGCCGTTGTTTTTGGCGCTGGCGGTCGAGCTGACCAAGGCCGAGCTCACCGGTGTGGCCGCCGAGGCGCCGCCGCCGCTTATGTTGGTGGGCCTCGACGCGGCCGCCTTTACGCTGGTGATGGCCGTTGTCGCGTATCTGGGGCTTCAGCTCGTCGCGAATATTTGCCGCTATCCGATGCTGATGTGGACCGCGGTGCCGTCGCACCAGATCGGGCAGACGGTCCGCCGGTCGATCTCGAGCCGGCTGCTGTCCCAGAGCCAATCGTTTTATGACCGGGCCAAGTCGGGCAATCTGATGTCGATCGCCACGGCGGACGTCAACGCGATTCGAATGATGCTGGGGCCCGGTCTGCTGGTCGGCGCCAACACGCTGATGCTGTCCACGCTCGTCCTGGCGGTGATGTTCGCGCTGAGCTGGAAGCTCGCGCTGGTCGCGCTGATCCCGCTGCCGCTTATCTACCTGGTCACCAACAAGCTCTCGCATCTCGAATACGAGGGCTTCGAGGCCGTCCAGGAGGACCTCTCGGAGATGACCGAGCGGGTCCGCGAGAGCTACGCGGGTATCCGGATCATCCAGGGCTTTGCCCGTGAGAGCTTCGACCGCGGCCGCTTCGAGGGGTTCTCGCTTCGCCACTACGCCAAAAACCTCGTGCTGGCGCGGGTGCGCGCTGCGTTCGACCCGACGTTGGACTTCATGCTCGGGCTTTCCACGGTGCTGGTGCTGGTCTTTGGCGGCATCTGGGTGGCCAGCGGCCAGATCGGCGTGGGCACATTCGTCGCCTTTCTGTTTTTGATTCGCTACCTGTCGGGGCCGATGATCGGGCTGGGCTGGGCGATCTCGCTCTTTCAGCGCGGCCGGGCGTCGATGGGGCGCGTCCAGCGCCTGCTCGACGAGCCGATCGAGGTCACCGACGCGCCCGATGCCGTCGAGGCCGCCGCGTCGGGGGATATCAGCATCCGAGGGCTGACATTCGGCTACGGCGACGACGAGCCGGTGCTCTCGGGCGTCAATGTGACAATTCCGGCCGGTACGACCCTGGGCGTATTCGGTCCGGTCGGCTCGGGCAAGACCACGCTCGCGCGGCTGCTCACCCGGCTGTACGAGCCGCCGCGGGGCACCGTCTTCCTCGACGGGGTCGACGTGCGCGACATCAGCCTGGACAGTCTGCGCCGCCAGATCGTGCTCGCCCCGCAGGAGACCTTTTTGTTCAGCACCACCGTCGAGCGAAATTTAACGCTGGTGCAGGACGATATTACCGGCCGCGAGCAGGTCATCGAATTCGCCAAACTCGCCAAGCTACACGGCGAGGTCGGGGAGTTTTCCGACGGCTATGAGACGATGCTCGGCGAGCGCGGCGTCAATCTGTCGGGTGGCCAGCGTCAGCGTCTGGCGATTGCCCGCGCCATCGCGGCCGACCCGCAGATCTTGGTCCTCGACGATTGCCTGTCGGCCGTCGACGCCAATACCGAGCACGCCATCCTGGAGAATCTGCGCCGGGTCTTCGCCGGGCGCACCGGCATCATCATTTCGCATCGGGTGCGCGCGGTGCGCGACTGTGATGCGATCGTCGTCTTGGACGACGGAGGTGCGGCGGACTACGGGACCCACGACGAGTTGATGGCGCGCCCGGGTTATTATCAGACGATCGCCCGCGAGCAGCTCGCCATCGAAAAAGACGATATCGAAAGCGACAAGGGCGCCCACATCGAGGAGCCGGCAATATGAGTTCCTCAGAGGCCACGAGCATCGAGAAAAAGGCGATCGAACTCGCCGATGATCCCGTGCTCGCCAATATGCTCGAAGAGGAGCGCATCGAGTCCGAGCAGCTCGACTGGACGCTGCTGGTGCGGCTGATGCGTTATATCGCTCCGTATCGGGCGCTGGCGCTGGGGAGCATCGGTGCGGCGATCATCGAGTCGCTGCTGATGACGCTTCCGGCGTATATCATCGGTCTGGCGCTCGATCGCATCATCGGCGGCAGCCGCGACGCGATCTTCATCGACCGCTGGCTCGACGCCGGCGCCCGCGCGATCGGTGCGACTGGAATGGACGCGATGATCATCTACTTCGGCGCGGTCGTCGCTACGGCATGGGGGCTGCGTTGGGTCGTCGGTGTGGGATCGTCTTATCTCGTCCAGGTGCTCGGCCAGCGCGTGGTCCACGACTTACGGGTCGATGTTTATCGGCATGTGACCGGTATGGATCTGGGGTATTTCCACGACAACCCCGTCGGCCGGCTGGTCAACCGGACGACCTTCGACGTTCAGTCGCTCTCGGAGCTGTTCTCGGACGCGTTTGCACAGGGGTTGCGAGACAGCACGTTCATCCTGGTGCTGACGGCGGTCATCTTGGGGCTCGACCCGGTGCTGGGGGCGATTCTGGTGGGGTCGTTTCCGGTGCTCATCATCATCGGGGCCGTCTACCGCCACTACGCTCGGCCCTTTATGCGCACCCGGCAGGCGGTGCTCTCCCGGATGAATTCGTGGCTGGCCGAGAATCTGGCCGGCATGCGCGAGAACCAATTATACCGCTGCGAGGAGAATCGCCGCGCCGAGCACTACGCGCTGACCGAGGCCCACCAGGCGGCGGTGACCAGCGAGATCCGCGCGTGGGCGGCGTTGCGCCCGGCGATGATGATCACCACCGCGGTCGCGACTGCGGTGGTGCTCTTCGTCGGCTACGGCCGGGCCATCGAGGGGCTGGTGACGGTGGGAGTGCTGCTGACATTCTTGCAATATACCGCGCGGCTGTGGGTGCCGATCCGCAACCTCACCCAGAAGATCAACGTCATCCAGACCGCGCTCACAGCCGGCGAGCGCATCTTCGACGTGCTCGACACCGCCCCGAAGATGGCGGACGCGGCCGACGCCGACCCCACGCTGGAGGTCGAGCAGGGCGCGGTCGAATTTCGGGACGTGCGCTTTCAATATGCGGCCAGCGACGACGAGGTCCTTCGCGGCATCAGCTTCGAGGCCCGACCCGGCGACCTCATCGCGCTGGTGGGCGACACCGGCGCGGGAAAGACGACCATCGTTAGCCTCATCTCTCGGTTTTACGACGTCGCCGAGGGCTCGGTGGTCGTCGACGGCGCGGATGTCCGCGACTACACACTGGAGAAGTTGCGCGCAGGCGTCGGCATCATTCCCCAGGATGTGGTGGTCTTCGCCGGCACGTTGCGCGACAATGTGACACTGGGCGCCGAGGTCGACGACGACTACGTGATGCGCTGCCTGCGCGGGGTCAGCGCCGAGAGCCTGGTCGACCGCTTCGACGACGGCCTCGACCACGTCCTCGAGGAGTCCGGCCGCACGCTGTCGGCCGGCGAGCGCCAGCTACTCAGCTTCGCGCGCGGATTGGTGGCCAATCCGCCGATCCTCATCCTCGACGAGGCGACCGCCTCGGTCGATACGGAGACCGAGATGACCATCCAGACCGCCCTCGAGAAGTTGACCGCCGGGCGCACCTCGATCGTCATCGCGCATCGTCTCTCGACTATTCGCGATGCTGACCAGATTCTCGTGCTCGAGCACGGCGAGATTGTCGAGCGTGGGACCCACGACGAGCTGCTGGAGCAGGGCGAGGCGTACGCTGATCTGCACGAGCGGCATGTGGGGTGAGGTGGTGGGTCGGGTGATTGGTCCTTCTTTATCTGAGCGGTGAAAAGGCGGTTTAGGTTTAGGTTTAAGTTTAGGTTTGAGTTTGAGTTTGGAGTTGGGG
>JBKGZI010000054.1:0-20498 GCA_046545675.1 Persicimonas sp. | reverse complement strand
CTCGTCGTGAACCGGGTCGAGATCTGTTTCGACGAGAGTTGAGTTGGGCTATGGAAAATCAGCGTGAAGGCAGGGCTCCGTCCACATGGGTCATGCGCACCGAGAATCCCTCGTCGGGGCGGTGTTCTATCCAGGTGAGGACCAGGCGGTCGTCGACCATGACCAGGTCGGGGGCCCACGCCGGAAAGGTGGGGTTTGAGGCGGTGATCGACTCCTGGGCACCGGGCAGGAGCAATTCGATGGTGGCCGTATCGTCGCTGAGTTCCATCCATGCAGCGGCGATGTCTTCGCCGACGGGAACCACCACGGGCAGCCAACCCTGCGCCGGATAGTCATCGCCGTCCCGGCTCAGGACGGTTGATTGGGGTGGCTCGGCATCGGCAAAGCTCCAGCGCAGGTAGCGGGCGTCGGTGTCGGGGCGGCGGTCGGCCTGATAGGTCCAGGCGAGGAGGGCTTCGCCGTCGTCGACCAGCACCAGCCGGGGATCGGTGTGGAGACGCTCTTGACCGTCCCCGGCGTCGTCGAGGCGCTGGGCGGCCGCCCAGGTCTCGCCTGCGTCGAGGCTGTAGGTGCCGAAGAGATCCCACTGGAAGGCCCGAAAATCGGTCCACGCCACGGCGATAGTGTCGCCGTGGACGTCGACCGTCGGGTGCCACTGAATTCCGCGAGTATTGGGCGGGTCGAACTCCGGCGGACCGTCGACGGCCACCGGCTCGGCAAAACTCTGGCCGCCGTCGTCGCTGAGGGCCACGTAGATCCGGTCCTGGCCGGTCTGACTGGCCGAAAAGGCCAGCGCGACAGTGTCGCCGTCGGAGGCCAGGGCGGGCAACCAGACGTCCTCGAATTGATCGGCCCACGGAAGGTCGACATCGTCGACACCACCGTCGTGGTGGCGGCGGACCTGCAAGACGGAAGTGTCAGCACCGACGACCTGAAATGCCGTGACGAGGTCGCCGGCGCCGGTGAATGTCACAGCCGGGGCGACGTAGGGGTTCTCCCCCGAAAGTGTGTCGTTGGCGGTGGGGGCGTAGTCGCCATCGCTCCACTCGTAGCGGCTGAGTTGCTTCGACGAGGGATTTGCCCCCTGCTGCCAGACCATGGCGAGCTGGTCGGCATCAGCGGCGAGGCGTACGCGCTGGGCGACCTCCGAGGAGTCGCCCACCGGCATCGAATCGCCGATGGTGGGGTCCGGTCCGGCGTCGGGATCGGTTTCGTAGTCGAGGGTCGCCGTCAGATCACGGGCCACTACCCCGTCATAGTAGGCATTCTCGTGGGGCTCGCCGGCGCCGGGGGCCAGCTTCTCACCCAAGGTTCGAAGGAGTTCGCGACGCTCCTCCAGCGACAGATTGGGCTCGTCTTCCACCGGGTCGGGAAACGCCCAGGGGCTGACATCCAAAAACCCCGGGCGGTCGTCCTGGCCGACGAACCCACCGAATTCCACGCCGGGGTGGGCCTGGCCCCAGATGACGGCCTGGCCGTCGAATACCATCCCCATAAAGTTGCCGGTCAACACCGGCATCGCCCCGTATCGAAACGACGGATATTTCTGGACGGCGGCCCATCCGCTCTGCGTTAACACGTCCGGAAGCCACTCCTGCTGGTCTTCGAGCTGGGTGGTCGTCCAGCCGCTGAACGCTTCGGGCTGCACTTGCACGTCGGCGCCGAGGAGGCCGAGGCGGTCGTTGACCGGAGGCATCCAGGCGTCTTTACTGGTGACCACGCCGAAGCGTTTGGGCCCCACGTCGACGGGGCGAAGCCTGGACAGCGATCCGTAGGAAAGGGCGAGCTCGGTCTCCTCGGTGGCCGTCAAGAAGGGCTTGTGGACCCGGGAGACGAGTTCTCCGTCGGGGCCGTAGATGATGGCGGTGTTGAATACCTCTTCGCCGGCCGGGATGAAGACCGACGAGACGTCCTCCAAGTCTGGGTCGGCCCACGCCTCCACCAGGTCGGGATCACTGGTCTGCTCTACTTCGGCGACGTTTGCCGAGGTCAGCACCCAGACGTCGTAATCATCGGCGATGCCGGAGAATGTCCCATCGACGGCCCTCCACACGGTATCGGTCAGGCCGAGAAAGATGCGCCGGGAAAGTTCCAGATCGTCGAATTGCTCGTCGACCCAGCCCACGGAGTCGGAATAGGCTAAGAATAGGGAACCGAACGCCCCGTCGGCCGTGGTGGCCTGTCGGGCGTTGGCACCTCGGGAGCCGATGAGGCCGGCGTGAAGTCCTGCGTTCTCCGGGAAGAGCAGGAGATTGGGCCGCGTGTCGCTCAGGCACTCCTCGATGGCCTCCACCTGGCCGCGGAAATAGGCCTCGTAGGTCTCGTAGCTGGCGGCGTCTTCGACACGGATCTTGCTGGCGAAGGTAAATAATCGGGCGTCGCCGATATCGTCGAATTCGAGGGGGCATCCCGTCGCGCCTGCGTCGACGTCCTGGTCGGCATCGGGCGGGTCAGCGTCGGGCTCGTCAGCATCGTCCTCGTCGGCATCGTCATCGTCGGCATCGGGCTCGCCCGTGTCGTCGACGCCCACATCGGCCGGCTCGACCGGATCGGGGTCGTCTGAGCAGGCTATCGAGCAGGCCAGGACAGTCAGCGCGAAAAAAACGATGAGTCGTCGTCTCATGGCGAAAATCCTCGTGCTCTCAGGCATCGGTGAGGCGATCTTGGAGGTGAAGTGCTCCTCGAATGGTCTGAGTCGCCATGAATCGCACCGGCTCCGGGGGCCAGGGGGGCACCCAGCGGTTGACGAAGAAAGCCTCGGTGCGCTGGGTCTTCTCTTCCAGAATCAGCTCGGCCAGGGTCTTTCCATTGAGGTGGGTCAGCGAGACTCCATGGCCGGTGCAGCCCACGCTATACAGCAGCCGACCACCCCAGAGCTGGCCGATGGCCGGTGCCATGTCCACCGTCACCGAGACGGGGCCGCCCCATTGGTACTCCACCTTCAGGTCATCGAGCTGGGGAAAGAGAAACCGCAGATCGTCGCGCAGCCGGGCAAAGACCGTCTCATCGCGGTCCAGATCCATATCGCTGCCAAAGGGAATCTTGACGTCGCTTCCGCCGATGAGCAACCGATTGTCGGCCGTCAGGCGGAAGTAGTGGATCATATTGCGGGCGTCTTCCAATCCCTGACGATCCTGCCAGCCGATCTTGTCGAAGTGCTCGTCGGTCAACGGCTCGGTGAGGATGATATGGGTAAAGGCCGGGGCCTGCTTGCGCCGGGCGACGGGAAGCAGGTGGGTGTAGGCGTTGGTGGCGAGCACGACCCGGTCGGCCGTCACCTGCCCCGACGGTGTCGACAGCACCACCCCGTCGCCGGCCGAGATTTCCTCGACGGGGGTCTGCGCGTGGATAGTCACCCCTTGCTCTTCGACGATCTCCTTCATCGCGCGCACCAGCTTGGCGGGGTTTAGAATGGCCGAGTCTTCCTCGAAAGCCGCGCCGCGGAAGACCGGAGAGCGCACGTGTTCGGCGAGCTGTTCGGCGTCGAGCCACTCGATGTCGTCGATGCCCATCTTGTGGGCATCTTCGATCTCCTTTCGGATGCGCTTTTCATAGGCCGGGGAGGTGGCCAGGCGAAGAAAACCGGTGTGCTCGTAGTCGCAGTCGATCTGGTGCTCCTCGACGAGCTGGCGCACCAGGTCGACCGCCTCGGTCATGTAGTGATGGGCCTGCAACGCGGCCTTCTCTCCGAAGCGCATCTTGGTCATCGCCAGAGAAAACCCAAAGAGCTTCATCGAAAACCCCGCGTTTCGGCCGCTGGCGCCGTAACCGACGAGATCTTTTTCCAGCAGCACCACGTCGAGGGAAGGATCGAATTTCTTGAGGAAGTCGGCCGTGGAGATTCCCGTGAATCCGCCGCCGACGATCGCTACATCGCACCTGGCGTCACCTTCCAGGGCGGGATTGGGCTCGATGTCCATCTGGCTCAACCAGAAGCTCTTCTCTCGGTAATCACTCATACCTTCGTCCCCTATGTGATCATCGCCTTTATTTGATCATCGCAATGGTGTTGAAACAGTTTTTCGAAGAATTGACAAGCTGTATTCATTCGAGCGCCCCGCCCGGCGCCAGCCAGCCAGATGATGCACTCGCGGGACTCGAGCCAGCTCGACAAAGGAAGCACCCGGTCGTGCTCGTCGACTAGAATCACGCGCGCCGCTCGAGCCAGGCGGTCTATTCGCCTTCGACATGAACACGCCCCACAAACACCAGAACCACTGGGCGAACGTCTTCACCATCGACGAAGACGACTTCTTCCTGACGGTCCGAACGGCCTATATCGAAGATCTGCAAGAGGCGACCTTCGAGGGGACGCTCTTCGTCGAAGCCGACATGTCGGTGGTGACGCTCGAAGAAGACGAAGAGGGGCAGCCGCTGCGGTGGCTTTTCCGAGCGGGCAAAGAGGTGCCGAATACCCTGCAAACCGCGCCCCAACAACCCACCAATTCACGTCTTGCCACCCCTCCACCGCTTGCGGGGAGGTGGCGGCGCAGCGAAGCGAAGCCGTCGGAGGGGGGCAACAATAAGCAACTCCTTCGCATCTCGGGGCTTCGAAACGCAGATTGGCTGCTAATTGTTGGCCCCCTCCGCCTCGCGCTAGACAGCGCGCTCGGCACCTCCCCGCGGAGCGGTGGAGGGGTGGCGAGACGCCGATTGGCTGCCTTTTCGGTGGCGAATCGTGGAGAAGGACTGCGCCTCACATCACACGAGTTTCAAAAGCACCCGACTCGTGAGAAACTCGCGCCACACATTATACGCACAACAGCCGCCCGCCCTTCAATGTGGGCGGCACCGAGAAATGGGCCTCCAAAATGATCCCGAGACACCTCCCTCCATACTTTGCCGCGCTACTGCTCGTCGCCGTCACACACGGCTGCTCGTGTGACTCCGAGCAGACCGGGCCCGACGGTGGTGTCGCGCTCGACGCATCTATCGGGCCGGATGCTGGTGATGTGGGCGATGGTGATGTGGGCGATGGGGGAACGGACCTGGACGCCGGGTCGGACGCGGAGACGAGCTCTGACGCCGGTGAGGACGCCAGTACTGACTCGGAGGCGCCTACGGACTCGGATGCCAGCACCGACACGGAGACGGGCTCAGATGCCAATACAAACGCTGATGCCAGATCGGACGCGGACGCTGCTCCGGAGGCGGACGCGGGATCAGACGCGGACGCTGCTTCGGACGCGAATACCGGTGCGGACGCAGACGCTGGCTCGAACGCGGACGCCGGAGCAGACGCCGACGCCAGCACCCAATCGGGCGATTGTATCTCCGGCGCCACGGGCACCCACGCCGTGCGCTTCAAGTGGGCGGGCTCGGGCGCTAACTCGACGGCCTATGTGCAATACGAGACCAACGAGTTGCCGGACACCTCGCGCTGGCACGTGGGGGCGTATTCGTCGAGCATCGGCTATACGCCGGTCTTTACGGATACCTATCTCGGCGAAGGGGGCCTCGAGCTCAGCGGCACGGTCTTCATCGACGTCGAGCTCAGCACCGACGGCCTCGGCCCCCTGAATAATGTCACGATCGCCCTATACGGGCGCAGCTTCGACACCACCTCCAGCGGCAGCTTTACCTGGCAGACCTTCTCGGGCACCGGCGCGACGCCGTCGGGCTTCGTCGCCAACAGCGCGCCCTACCAGTGGTACCCTGCCGACGCGACCGCGGCGCTGCCAGCCGGCGACGACGGCACCCTGCTGCGACTGGAGGCCGGACCTCCCTCGAATAGTCTCGTCGTGAACCGGGTCGAGATCTGTTTCGACGAGAGTTGAGTTCGCTCGCTTCGCCTCTCGAGGTGCCGTGACCGCCAAGCGCAGGCTGTGTTATACGGCCGGGGTCTTTTTGCTCCGTCATTATGATTAACAGGCTTCGACCATGACCATCGATCACGAACTGCTCAGCCGCGCTGACCACAAATGTGAACTGTGCCAATCCCCTTCGCAGCTGCGCCAATACGAGGTCGCCTCCGAGTCGCCTCGAGAGACCTCCGTCGTCATCTGCGGCGGATGCGCCCCGCAACTCGCCGAAGACGCCGAACTCGACGCCAACCACTGGCATTGCCTGCAGGGGTCAATCTGGAGCGAGCATGCCCCCGTGAAGGTCCTCAGTTGGCGGCTGCTCCACAAGCTACGAGGCAAGTCGTGGGCGCTGGAGCTTCTCGACCAGGCCTACCTCACCGAAGAGGAAATGGAGTGGGCCCGGGAGGCGGTCGTCGAGGTGTCGAGCGACGGGCCGGTGACACGAGATAGCAACGGCAGGCAACTGCTCGACGGCGACTCGGTGACGCTGGTCAGAAACCTCGACGTCAAAGGGACTTCTTTTGTGGCCAAACAAGGCACCCGCGTCAAAGATATCCGACTGATCGACGGCGACCCCGACAATATCGAGGGCAAGGTCAACGGCATCATGCTGGTGCTCAAGACCGAGTTCCTCAAGAAGGCCTGAAATGCGCCTCGCGGTACAACGGATCTTCGTCCGACACCGGTTCTGCGCTTTTTGTGCCCCCTCAGCCTTCGGCATCGCCCCGGAAAAAACGGCTCAACGGATTCGTTGAACCGTTGAACCGCAAAGGGGAGGCTAACCAATGACTGATCCATCGACAAAATCACGCGACTTCAAAGACCGCGTCTTCACCGAGCTGGAGCGGATTGGCAAGGCGTTGGGTAGCCGGCGCCGGCTCGAGCTGCTCGACCTGGTCAGCCAGGGGCCCCATAGCTCAGCCAGGGGCCCCATAGCGTCGAGGAGTTGGCCGACGAACTCGGGGTGAGCGTGGCCAGCGCCTCGCAGCACCTCCAAAAGCTCGAGCAGGCCCATGTGGTCTCGAGTACGCGCGAGGGCTCGCACGTCTTCTACGAGGTCGCCAGCCCCGAGGCGCTGTCCGTTCCGATCGAGGAGCTCGAGGAGCAACTCGAAAAGCTCCCCAAGAACCGACGCATTGTCGCCTATTGCCGCGGACCCTTTTGCACCTTCGTCGAAAAGGCCGTCCAGCGCCTGAAAGAGGCCGGCTTCGACGCCGAGAGGCTCGACCTCGGGGTCTCCGACTTTCGGCACCTCGGCGTCGACATCGCCGCTGCCTCATAAACTCTACCGAGCCTCCAGGCTCAACCCGCCCGGATAAGCATAGGAGACGTATTGATCGTAGCCGTGGACGGTCAGCCCGACCGGCTGGTCGGCCTCGACGGTGTGCACGCCGGCGCTCACCGGCACCTGGTAGACCTGCCAGTTGGTGCCGGAGATGGCCTCCGCGGCCGCCGACACCGCCTGACCGTCGAGGCTTATGCTGGCGCCCGTGGGCGCCGTGATGCTCAGATAATTGTCCCCAAAGCCCGACGGAACCAGCACGATATAGTCGCTGCGATATTGGCGAGTCGACACGTTGAGCAAAAACGCCGGGTCGCCCGGGGCGTCGGTGCACAGCAGGCCCGAGCAGACGCCGTCATCGGAAGCTCCGACCATATATTGGCCGAGCAATACCGGCGCGTCGGCCTCGACGAGGAAGTGCTCGGGGGTGGCGAGTTCGAAGACCTCGCCGCGGTCCAGAGTAACCTGTGAGGTGCCGTCGACGGCCGGCGTCAACTCAATCTGGGTGCCGTCCTGGCTGGCGAGCAGACGGTAGACGTCGGACTCGGCGTCGCGTGGGGCGAATTTGGCCGCCGCCAGGGTCGACCCCCAGGTATTGGTGGGGTAGAGCTGCTGCTCGAGGTGGTCGCAGGCGGCGGTGCCCACCGGCACGTCGGCGCATTCGCTGCCCGAATACACCGCCACCGGCTTGGTGCTGGTGACAGTCGAGCCGCTCAGATCGTGGCCGGCCTCGTTGGGCGTCGACAACGACAGCACCTGGCCGCGGTCCAGCGTCAGGGTCTCGGTCTGCCCGGCCGCGATGGCCGGAACGCCGCCGCCGGCCTCGATGGGAGCGCTGGGGGTGACGGTCACCTCGGTGGCGTCCTCGCCGGCGATGATCGTGAAGTAGGCGCGCCCCTCGGTCACCCGAGCGCTCGTCGTCGACGGCCAACCGAGCACCATATAATCCGTGCCGGTGGCGTGCGAGGGCAGCAGCAGCGAGGCGTCGGTCGAGGCGACCCCCGAGCGGCTGAGCGGGTTGAATTGATGGACGGTCACCGGACCGTCGGACTCGACGATATAGCTCTGGCGGGTCAGGCCGGTGTTGTCGACGTCGCGGCGATCGAGCTCGAAGGTCTCGAGCTCGCCGGCGGGGATGGTGCGACTGTCCACCTGGCTGCCGTCGCCGGTGGTGATCGTGACCTCGACCGGGCCGGCGTCGCTGTTGGAGACGCTGATTCCGTATTGCTGCTCGTCGCCGGGACTCATGTGGTCGAGGTCGGCGGCCAGAAATTCACACCCCAGATATCCCTTTTGGTCGGCGCAGGGGCCGGCATCGTCCACGCAGCTTCCGGCCTGGCAGACCTCGCCGTCGCCGCAGGTCTGCTCCACAGTCTGCGAGGAGCCGTCGTCATCACAGAGCACGACCTGGTCGCCATCGCAGCTGCGCTGGCCGGGAACACAGGCCAAATCCCGGCACTCTCCCTCGTGACATAACTCCGCGCCGTCGCAAGCCTGGGCATCGAAGCCGCTGCCGTCGGACGCGCACACCAAAACCTCGGTGTCGTCCGCGCAGGTGCGCTCACCGGCCTGGCAGGCGCCCTCGGCGGGCTCGCAGCGGTCGTCACGACATAGCGCGCCGTGCCCGCAAGAGGCATCATCGAAGCCCGTGCCCTGCCCGTTGCAGGTCTGCAGGGTCCAGGAGTCCGCGCAGCGGCGCTCACCGGGCGAGCACGACTCCTCCGAGCCGGAGTCTTCGCCGGAATCCGCCCTGGGCTCGACGGCGTCGGCCCCGGCGTCTTCGACCCGGGTATCCGGGCCGGCATCGTCGCCGCCTCCGCCTTCACACCGGCCGCTTAGCCGATTGAACGTCTCCCCGTCCGCGCACGCCTCTTGCTGGCCGGTGTCGGTGTCGTCCGAGCAGCCGGACACGACCAACAACCCGACCAACGCCGCACATACCAACTTCGACCATCTAAACATCATCTTCAGCCTCGCTCACTTCTCGTATCCTAGCGCTACGCCGCCACAATACGTCCAAACTGCTGCGCCTACAATGCGAGGCCGTCGCCGAGTTGGCCGACCGATATGTCATTGTCAGGAAGCTTTCCGCCGACTCCAATAATGCTCGAAGACGTCACGGGTACTCTTGCGGGGCACGTAGGGGAAGGAGCTCTTGAGCTTCTGGTTGGACAGCACCGGCCGATGGGCCAGGAAGAGAACCTGCTCCTCGCCGTAATCGACCAGGCCGTAGCGTTGGAGCGCGTTGAGGGCTTTGGACAGAAGACCGGCGGGCAGGCCGATAAACGGCTTGTCCATGGCCCGGGCCACCTCGCGTAGGGTCATGACGCCGTCACCGGCGAGGTTGTATGTGCCGGTGTGCTCGCCTTGGACGCCGGCGACGATGACGTTGACGACATCTTCGTCCCAGATGAAAACCCACGGTGTGGCGTAGTCCTTCAGCCCCAGGATCAGCGGCTTCTCGAAGAAGTCGCTGATCGGGCTGGAGACGTCGTCGCCGAGGATCGTCCCCGGCCGCAGGACCAATTGCTCCAGCGACGGATGCTCCTCGCGGTAATCCGCCAGCATCTCCTCGACCAGGCGCTTATTCTGGGCGTAGACGAACTCCTCGTTGCCGCGAAGCGGCGAATCCTCGGTCAGATAAGGATCGTTGTCTTCGTGGTAGCCGTAGGCGGCGCCGCTGCTGGTGACGATGATCTTGCGAACGCCGTTTTCGACGCAGGCCTCGAGCAGCTTTCTGGTGCCGCCGACGTCGATGGCCCGCGCCTCGGGGTGCTCGCCGACGACCGTGGCCAGATGGACCACCGTGTCCACCTCGAAGGTGCTGATCAGATCCGAGATCACGCCGGCGTCGCGCACGTCGAGCTCGGCGTAGTCCACGCCCTCACAGCGGCGTTCGGGCCGCGGCAGGCGAATGTCGGTGCAGACGATCGTCTCGAATCCTCCCGGCTCGTCGGCCAACGCCTCGGTGACGAGCCGGCCGATATAGCCGCCTCCGCCAGTGATCATCACCGACTTGCGGGGAGTTGCTTCGGGCTGTGTTTGCTGGTCAGTCATGGTGCCTCCCGGCCGTCTCGGCCGTCGATCGGTTCCGATATGAGTCTCACAAATAGTCAGATAGAACCGCTCAGCCCGCCGGTTCGGCGTGCATGTCCTTGAAGGTCTTGAGCTCCGGCGCCCACATATGGGTGACCGGATCGACGTCGCAGTGGATGACGGCAGGAAGTCCCGAGGCCAGCGAGCGCCGAATCGCCCCCTGCAGGCCGTTGGGATCGGCGACGCGCTCGCCGTGAGCCCCCATCGAGCGAGCCAATGCGTCCCACTGGATCTCGCCGAGGTCGGCGTTGATCGTCTCGTCGGCGTCGAGCGACTTCTTGATCAGCGTCTTGACCGGGCGCAGGGCGAATTGCTGGTTCATCTTGACCATGCCCCACTGCTTGTCGCAGGCGATGAGGTAGACGACCGGCAGGTCGTGGCGCACGGCGGTCTCGAGCTCCTGGGGATGAAAGCCCATCGCTCCGTCGCCGATGATGCAATAGACCTGACGGTCCGGGTGGGCGGCCTTGGCGGCCAGCGCCTGGGAGACACCGGCGCCGAGCATGCCCATCTTCGGGGTGCTGAGCATCGTATTGGGCGTGCGAACCTGGTGGTAGAAATTCGCCCAGACCGCCGTATTGCCGCCGTCGATCACCAAGATGGCGTCGTCGTCGAAGACCTTCTGGCACTCCACCGGGATATGGGCCGAGCACATCGGAAGCGAGGACGAGTCGAGGCGTTTGTCGAGCTTGGCGCGCCGCTTCATCGTCGAGCGCCGCAGGCCCTCGAGGTGTCGGGAGCGGGCCGGAGACCCCCCGGCACGTCGCTCTTTCAACTCGGCGAGGAGCCGCTGCAGGTAGACCTCGATATCGGCCTGCACGAGCAGCTCGGCGGGCTTGTTGGCGCCCAGGGTGGTCTCGTCGATGTCGACCTGGATCATCTTCTGGTCTTCGGGCTTGGCCCAATAGGGAGCCTTGCCCCACCAATCGGTCTCACCGAGCCTGGAGCCCAGCGTGAGCACCAGATCGGCGGTGTTTCGGGCCTCTTTGACCGCGTCGAGATAGATCATCGGGATGACCTGTTGGCGCCGCTCGTCGACGGCGGCGCGAGCCGCCCAACTGGTGGTGATCGGCGCCTGCAACATCTCGGCGATCTCGTGGACCAGATCCGAGGCGCCGGCGTGGATCACTCCGGAGCCCACCTGAATGAGCGGCAACTCCGAGTCGATCAACATATCTGCGGAGCGGCTGATCAGCTCCGGGGCGGGCTCGACGCGGTGGTCGACGCGGTAGGCCGACGGTGAGCGAAGCCAGGACGGGTCGAGCTCGAAAGTGCCGTTCATGATGTCTTCGGGCACGTCGACGTGAACCACGCCCGGCCGGCCCTGGTAGCAGCGGCGAAGCGCGTGGCGCATGATCTCGCCGACCCGGTCGACCTCGGAGACGTGGCAGCTCCACTTGGCCATCGCCCCGATGACGTCGACCTGCGGGAAATATTGGTAGGTGCCGCCGCGATCCGGATAGACGAGGGGCTGTCGCCGGGAGCTGGTGATCAGCAGCACACGATTGCCCTCGGCCTCCTCCACGGCCACCCCGGGCAGGATATTGGCCACGCCGGGCCCGTTGCTGGCCATGCACACGCCGAGCTCGCCGGTCAATCGCGCATAGGCGCCGGCCATATGGGCGGCGCTGGTCTCGTGGCGCGGGGTGATCAGCTCGATATTGTTGTCCTCGAACGTCGAATACATCCCGAAGTAGGTCCCGTCGATGATGCCAAAGACGCGACGGACTCCTTCTGCGGCGAGGATGCGGGTGACGATCTCGCCCCCCTTAATCTTGTCGGTACCGGGCTTCAAAATGGCCATGGTGACTCTCCCTGTGATGGTTGTAGGCGCGAGGCGTAGGTAAGACCTCGGCGTTCGATCTCTTGCGATGGCCATACCATCCCAAAAATTAACCGATCGGTCAAACACGCTTTTTGGCGAGTATGTGATCGGTTTCGCTGGCACCACTGGAGCGACGCCGTCCCTGGCGTCGGGGGCGTCATGCGACGCTGGCCTCGAAGGCACGGAGGCCTTCGCTCCGGTTGGCCGGCCCCTTTCGATTCAGAAAATCAATTCGCTCGATTCAGAAAATAAATTCAGGCAGGCTCGCTCTCTTCGACTCGCACAGCAGCCGCGTCACCGGCGGAACACCGATCGGAGTCGGGAAGGTGCTCTGGCAGGCGCACCGTAAAGGTCGTCCCTTCTCCCACAGTCGAGTCGACGTCGATCTCGCCACCGAGAAGGTCACACAGATGGCTGGTAATCGTCAGGCCGAGGCCAGTCCCCCCGAACTCGCGGGTGGTAGAACTGTCGGCCTGGCTAAAGGCGTCAAATACGCGAATAAGTTGCTCTTCAGTCATCCCGATGCCGGTGTCCTCGACCACAAAAACGACCTGCTCGCCGGTGTCGTCGAGGCTGACCTGCAGGCGCACGCATCCCTGGCGGGTAAATTTGCAGGAGTTGCTCATCAGGTTGAAGAGGATTTGGCGCACCTTCGTGGAGTCCGAATGCATCACTCCCACGTCGGCGTCGATGTCCACCTCGAGGGCGTTCTGATTGTCGCGGGCCGCCGGCCCGAGGGTTTCGGCGAGGTCGCCGACCAATTCGTCGACCTGGAAATCGGCCGCCTCGACGCTCATCTTGCCGGCCTCGATCTTGGAGAGATCCAAGATGTCATTGATGATCGACAGAAGGTGTCGGCCCGCAGACTGAATATGCCCTAGATCGGGGACGAATTGATCGGCGAGTTCGGCGCCGGGCTTCTCGGCCGCGCGCATCTCTTCGAGCTCCTCGCTGATCATCTCGGAATAGCCGATGACGGCGTTCAGCGGCGTGCGCAGCTCGTGGCTCATCGTCGCCAGGAAGGTGCTCTTGGCGTGGCTGGCTTCCAGGGCGCGATCCCGAGCCTCCTCGACGGCGGCGCGCGTCTCCGCCTCGCGTTTTCGCACGACGTCGATCAGCCATTCCTGAAGGCCATTCTTGAGATAGAAGAACCCAAAGATGGTCAGCGCGAGGACCAACAGCTCGCTCATCCGACGCGCCGCGATTCGATCGCCCATCGCCTCGACGGTGGCGATCGCGCCCATTTCTCCGGCAATATATAGCGCCGCCCAGGTCACCACGATCAGCACGAGCCAGACGAGCGCCGTCTTGAGGCCGCGAAAAATCAGGCCCAGCAGCGGCAAAAACACGAGATAACTCGCCCCCGGAGCGAGCACGCCGCCGGTCGACCACGACCAGACGCATAGGGTGATAAATAGAGGGATGACGATGAATAGACTGGCCAGGTCCATATTGCCCGTCGAGCGCAACATAAAGGGCGCTGTCCCGATCAGGCCGATCGCAAACGCGATAGCAAGCGATATGCCAATCGAGCCGAACAACCAATAGACAAAGACCGACAAGATCAGGCTGATGGGGACGAGCACAAAGACCGTCCGCACGGCGATCTCGGCCTGGCGACGCTCGATGTCGTCTTCAGCGAAATCTCTCGGGATAAAGTAGTCGGTCAGATTGGCCATGAGGTGTCTCTTGGCGCATCAGCGACGGCTCGAGGGGCGTTTGGTCTCTCAGTGCCCCGTATTTACCACGCCGCCCCACGACAACGCCACCACTGGTAGTGTCAGCTCCCGCCGCCGAAGAACTTCTTCACCTTGGTCCAGAATCCTTCTTCGGGCTGTTCCGCGCCTAGCTCATCGGATGCAGCGCCCTCCTCGGTGGGCTTGGGGCGGGGCGGCACTGGCTGCGGGGCATAACCGTGAGCGTCCAGGACAGCCTTCGCCTCGATGCGCAGCTCGGCGTAGCGCTCGGCGTCGACCATATGAAGATAGCTGGAGAAGCCGTGAATGCGGTCGAGCAGGTTGTCGCTCTCGCCCTTCCAATGCGCGTGCTCGAGCCCGCTGGTTCGGACCCGGTGCAGCAGCGCGCGAAAGGCGCGCACGTCCTTGCGCGGCACCGAGATCTGGTCATTGACCACAAGGCCGGTGACCTCCTGGCGGCGACCGTCGCGCATGATGCGTTGTTTGTCCGGGTGGAGCTTAAAGCCCTCTTCGACGACGACCGTCTTGACGTGCCACAGCAGCTTCATCAGCGCATCCGTCGCCGGCCCAGACGCAGAAAACGTCAGGTCGTCGGCGTAGCGCGTGTAGATAAAGTCGTGCTTATCGGCGATGCCGGCCAGCCGCGCGTCCATGCGACGGCATAAAATATTGGTGATCGCCGGGCTCGTCGGGCCGCCCTGGGGCAGGTGACGCTCGCCGGTGGACACGTACCAGGTCTTGCCGTCGAGCTCGATCTCCTCGACCGGCAGCTCCGTGCATAAAAGCGCCAAGATAGTCGCGATCGACGGCGAGTATCCCAGCGATTGAAATACGCCGAACACTCGCCAGATGGTGACCGTCGGGAAGAAGTCCTCGACGTCGAGGTTGATCACGACGTCCTGGTCGATATGCGGCTCGGCGTTCGAGACGATGGAGCGCCCGGCGCGGAAGCCGTGCGCCTCATCGCGCAGCGGGACGCGGTCGAGGATATTCTCCAGGATCCAGGTCTGTGCCCGCTTGAGCCGCGGCATCGGCGCAGAGATCTTCCTGAATCCGCCGCGCTTTTTAGGCATTTTGAAGCGCTGGTAATGCGTCACCGACGAGACTTCGCGGTGGTAGGCCAAAAAGCGCAGCTCGCCCATCGAGATATCGAGCGCGTCGGCGAGCGCGGCGTGATCTGGAAACTCCGGCAGCGCGTTCTGCGCGAGCTTGTCGGAGTCGCTCTCCAGCTTCCCGAGCTGCGTGGAGACGCCCTCGCCCAGGTACACGATATGCTTTTGCTGGGCGATATCCCAGGCCATCGCCTTGGCCAGGCGCTCTTCTTTGCGGCGCTGCTTGGTCTGCTTGCGCTTCTCGCGCGACTCGCGCAGCCGCTCCTTGCGCATATCTGCCAGCGCGGCGTCGCGGTTCTCGTAGCGCGCTTGTTGAGCGGTGAGCTTTCGCAGGTCCTGGCGAAGCTTGGCCTCGCGCCGAATCAGCTCGTCGGGCAGCTGGTTCTCGCCCTCGTCGGGCGACCAAAAACCCAGCCGCAACATCTCGTCGAGAATGACGGCGTCTTTCGAGCTCTCACGGATGCGCTGGTACAGCTCCTGTCGTGTCGGCTTACTCATATAGCCTCCACGTGAGCGCGAACTGGACGCGGTCGAATTGTGTGGGATTGAGAAGAACTGTGCAGTGGTGAGGGGGACCTTCGTGCGAAACCGAGGACTGGAACGCTCAACTCAAGCGGCCTCCCTCCCCGTACGTGATTCGCTTCACAGAAGCCGCATCGGAATCGCGTACGGGGAGGGTCAGGCCGCACAGTCACGAGCGAGTCAGTGAAGCGTTGAAGGGCTTTTAGCGCGAGCGGCGAAACGCCGCCCATGATGCAAGGTATCGCCCTCTCACCACTGCACGTCGAGCCTATCGTGTGAATGTCGGATCGGTCAATACTCACAGCTGTCCCGTTGTATTCATTCGCTGGGCCTTCATTCGCTGGGCCTTCATTCGTTTGGCCTTCATCCGAGTCGCCAAAATATGCTCGCATGGTCCCTTTCGCAGCTTGTTCTGCTGATGAAAGTTGCACTCGCAGTCGGCCTCGACCATGCGCTCGTCGAGGTCGACGACGACGTGGACGGTGTGGCCCTGGACTCGACCCTCGAGCAGCCGAGCATTCGTTGCCGGTTGGATGGTGACGTCTGCCGAGGCCACAAGCTTCATCGCCTGCTCCTCGCGCTCGTTCTGGAAGCGCAGGCTGTCCAGCGGCAGCGGCTCGCGGCTCAACGCGCGCGCTCGCCAGACCTCCTTGGATAAATCGTAGATGGCCAGGCCGGCCTGGGTCGACGCGCTGAGCGCGCCGAGTACGTCGGCGTGCGGAATCTCGAGGCGCCCGGCCAGCTCGTCGCTGGAGGCGACCCAACAGTCGTTGAGCGCCTCGAGCACGGTCTTGGACACGTCGGGCGTGACGTCGGCTCGCGGGGCGAGCAGGTCGAAGTTACCGGACTTCGACCAATCGTTGGCCGTCCAGCCCGACAAGCCCAGCGTAAACTGCATATCGCCGAGGTCGACGACCCAAAACGACGGCATTCCGTAGCCGAGCAACTTCACTCGCACATTCTTGGCCACCGGGATCAAACGCTCCAATACGTGCAGCCGGCGCCGCCCCCAGATCCGGATCTCCTCGGAGCTGGTCCCGTGGTAGGTCGACCGCGGACATTCGAGCCGCGTGCCCCACGGGTCGAAGATGATCGCGACCGGCTCGCCGGGCTCGAGCAAAAATCGCAGCGAGCGCGGGCCTTCTTTTTCCCTGCGCTGGCGCAGCTTGAAGCAGATATTGTGCAGGTCCATCGGGTGCAGGTCGATCTCGAAGCCCGGCAGATTCATCGCCGAGCTGACCTGCAAAAACCCGCGCACCCAGGAGTCGGGCAGGTCGATCTTGACCTCCCGGTGTCCCTCGTCCTCGCCGGTCTGCACCGAGAATCCATCCGGATCGACGGTCAGCTCGGTCTCTTTATACGAGCGGATCTTCTGGAACTCGTCGTAGAGGTCCGCGGAGTAGTCGATATTGGTCGTGCCGCAGGCAAATTCGTCGCTCTGAGTGAACACCTCGTGCCCGCACGACAATCGCGCGTAGGTCGACTCGTCCTCGCTGAAGCACTCGTAAAAGATCTCGTCCGGATGGACCGTGATCACCGGATCGAGCACAAACCACCAGTCTCGATTATGCTTCCACAGATAGTCGAAATATTGCTGCTGCGCCTTATAAAACGGCGCCATGACCTCTTGTTTCTGGCGGTGGACCTCGCTGAGTTCGCGCTTGAGCGCCTCGATGCGCTCCTTATTGTCGGCCGCTCGAGCCATATACTCGGCCAGCCAGATCTCCTCCTGCTCGGCCGCCCAGCGCTTATAGGCCTCGCGGTCTTTGGGCTTGAACCTCAGGTCCGAGACGACCACGTCGTGAAGCGCCGAGATCGCCTCCCGGAAGGGCAGCTCTTGATGCACCGTTCCGCGAAACCAGGTCGGCGACCTGGCTGCATCGGGGACGAAGGACATCGCGGTCCGCTTCGGGGTCGATGTTACGCCCGAGAAGCCTTTGTATTTGTACTCGAAAAGCATGCTCAGTTGGCCTCGGGGCTATAGACGGGCGCAGCCGTGCGCGACAGCTTGGTCGGCAGGTCGGGCCACCGACGGCGCAGCTTAGCCAGGATTTGAATACAGGTCGCCTTGTCGGTGACCGACACGGTGGCGACCTGGCGGCGAAGCAGTTGCTCGACGTAGCGCGCCGCCTCGATATTCTTGGCCGCCTCGTCCTCCAAAAAGGCGAGCACGCGGTCTTTGGCGACGCGACCGGCGCCGATTTTGCTCAGCACGGCTCGGAAGTAATGGTCGAGCGTCTCCAGGGCGTGCGGGTCGTCGGCGGCGAAGCGGGTCAGGTAATTCGTCGCGAAGATCTGCAGGTCCACCGACGGGTGCTCGCTGAGTCGCTGCAAATACAGTTGTCCGTGCTCCTCGCGGAAGCGCCGGGTGATCATCTCCCGGCCGAAGCTCTGAACCCTCGGCTCGATGCTGTCACAGATGGCGACCAGCGCCTCCGGCTCCCAGGCCTCCTCCGGGACCTCGTTGCGACAAAAGTCGAACGCCCACTCTTGCGTATCTTTCCAGTCGGTCTCCAGCATCGGCATGATCACGCCGGGGTTCTCGCGCAGCCGGTCGGGAGCCTCTTCGAAGTGCTCGCGCACCGCCTGGCGCAGCACCAGGAGAGGATTGCAGCCCCAGTCGACGACGGTCTCCAGCGGTTCTGCTTCGAGGCTCGTTTCACGCCCGAGCAGCTCGAAGCCGAGCAACTGCGCGTGACCGTATTTCAGCGTCAGCATCCGGCGAAATGAGCCGGCTGGAATGGCGTCGAGGTACTCGGTAAGGGGACCGGTCAGCAGCTCATACAACTCTTTGTGCAGGCCCTCGTACTCCTCTTCGCGCAGCACCAGCGGGTACCACCGCCCGACGAGCTCGCGGCCGAGCTCGGCGTTGTCCTTTACCAATCGGCCGATCAGCGGCGGCGCGCCCCGTCGGATCTCGGGGTGCTCGGAGATGCCGAATCCGGCGACCAGCTCGCCACGCGCGGCGAGTTCGGCGTCGCTCAGCCGCTCCATCAGCTGCATGCCGAGTCGGCGAACCGAGCCGAACTCCGATGATAGCGGCGCCAGCAATATCGGGTCGGACAGCCCCTCCACCGATGGGCGCCGAAGCAGGGCATGCACACCGAGCTGCTGGCACGCCTCCAGCGGATGGGCGAGCAACGCCGCCACGTGATCGCCGGCGACCTCGGCGAGCACGTCGCCCGCCAACAGTAAGATGAAATCGGTCGCGTGGGCGCAGACACTTTCGTCGTCGGGATCGCTCATGCTCACCAGCGCCGATACGACCAGGCCGACGACGCGTTTTTGGTCTTCCTCGCTCGGAGTGAGCGTCTTCGCCAGGGCTCGAGCGCGCTCGCGGGCATCGGGATGCTCGAGGAACGCCAGCCCCGACAGGAAGGGGACGTCGTCTCCGAGCATGTTCTCGGCGGCATCGAGCCACTGCATTCCGAGCGCTCGCGCCTCATCGAGCCGCGAGTCGAGCATCGCGAGCAAAAGCGTGGCGTCGGGCTCTGACGGGTCCCATCGCACCTTGGCGATCTCGAAACCCAGCGCCGCGGTGGGGTCAAACCAGCTACGCAGAAGGTCGCGTATCAACGCGGTATCGGCTTCTCTTTCGAAAGCGGGGTTGGCGCGGAACACGCGCCCTGCGAAACGCTGCACCTCTTCGCTTCGTGCGTGCCTGAGCAGGTGAGCGATCGCGTCGGGAGCCTGGTCCCAGAGCTCTTTGAAGGGCTCTTCTCGGCGCTGGGCGAAGCCGCGCTCGTCGGCCGACCGATACCACCAACGCAGCGATTTGCTGCCCGGGCGGTAAATGGTCTGGCCTTCGGATCGCAACAACCACAAAAAGCAATGGTGCCTGGAGTAGCGCGGTGCGTAGCGGTGAATTTGCTGATATTGCCGGCTCGACGAGTCCCAGCGCCACTCGCTCTGCTTGTCTTCTTTGGGCTCTTGGATCTGGTCGTCGTTGGCCAGCAGGACGCCGGTGGCCATCGGAATGAACAACTCGGGCCGGCCGCTGTCGCCGGCGCGCTTCAGGTGGCGCACGAAGCGGCGTTGAAAATACTTTTTGGTGTCGGTCGAAAAAGCCGGCGCCCGGCCCCACTGCCTTTTGCGCCAATTCCACTTCGCCGAGCCGCGACCCGGCGAGGTCTCGAACTTCTTGACCACGGCGCCGAAGAGCTCGGCGTCCATGACCATCTCGGCCGCCTTGAGCGTCTGGCGCAAGAACGCCATCGAACGCTCGTCCGGAGCCACCTGGCATACGATCTCGTGGATCGCCTCGCGCACCCACGGCCGTGCCATTGCGACGGCGAAGAGCTGGCCGCCGATCCATTTGCCCGCGTCGCCCTCTCGCATATGCTCGACGACACTTCTTAGGAGCGCGCTTTTGTCTCCAGCGACCGCTGCCTCACGCACCGACGGAGCCAGCTTCGCGAGCTCATTATCTGCCAGACGCGCACGCTCCTTTTCCTCCACGACCATCAATGTCGCGAGCCTGGCGATACGCTCGAGCGAGGCGCTCGCGTCGGTCTTGGCTGCGATGGTGTCCAACGTCGAGACATGCTCCGAAGAGCCACAACGGCCCAGCGCCCAGGCGCTCGACCACAGCAAGAACTCGTCGTCTGACTCTGAGGCGAGTTGCGCGATCGGGTCTGCCGCCGCAGAGATCTTCCAGGCTCCAGCCGTCCAGATGGCTCGGGACAGCTTCCAGCTCGAACCCGTCGACTCACCGCGCGCGGCCGCCTCGATCAACCGGAGCGTCGCCAGCACACGCGGATCATCGTCTGCAGCAGCCTGACGGGCTTCTTCCGGCGACGAAGGCACCTCGGCCAGCGAGCTCGTCTCCGAGGTATATTGGTAGCCCTTCTTTGTCTTGCTGGCGACGAGGTCGTCGAAGATCTGCTCGGCCTTCGCTCTCGACTGTGGAAACGGCGTCTTCGTGCCTTCTCTGAGGTTCGTCCCGCGGCGGCCGTAACGGAAGTTGACGACAAATTCGCCCTCTCCGGCCTCGCAGAGATCGACCTCGTAGACCTTGTCGGACTTCTGGCTGCGAAAGTGCAGCTTCGTCTGGCGTATCAGTTTCACGAGCTCCCTCGGTCTCTGTTGCGACGTGCATTGGTTTTACTGCACGCTATTCGCGCAGACAAGGAGACCGCCAAGAAGGCGCATTCGGCAATA
>JBKGZI010000053.1:0-20504 GCA_046545675.1 Persicimonas sp. | reverse complement strand
CCTGGTCGATCCGGACGACGACAAGTGGAAAGACGTCTGGCGCGACCTAACCTGAAATCACATCGAGTCACTCGTCATGCGCAGGAATCCTTCGTGCATCTTGTTTCCCAGGTTGGTTTGGCATTCGGGTGCTGGCGTCGCGAGTTGAGGCGGTTAAGATCCCCGATCCTCTACCCGGGCGCAAGCACGCTCGACCCGCAAGAGAGCTCCACGGAAAGCAACCACTTCACGACTCGCCACCCCTCCACCGCCCCGCGGGGAGGTGCCGAGCGCGCAGTCCAGCGCGAGGCGGAGGGGGGGCAACAACTAGCAGCCACTCGCCGATTTGAAACCTCGAGACGCAAAGAAGGTGCATTTTGAGGACCTCTAGACGCGAATTGGCAGCTTGTTGTTGCCCCCCTCCGACGGCTTCGCTTCACCCCAGGGGCACTCGGTCGCTCCGCTCCCAGCGCGCTACGCCGCCACCTCCCCGCGAGCGGTGGAGGGGTGGCAATATGCAAATCAGCAGCTTCTTGTTGCCCCGGTGCTGTGACGATTTTAGAGGACTTCGAGCTAGCTGGACGAGAGACCTCACCATGCCCAAGCGAGTTTATCGAGATGCGTACGCTTCAGTGGGATTCCACGCCGAGCGCGATTGTAGGGTGGCCGGCACCTCTTTGCTGCGCAAGACGGGTGAGCCGTTCGAGTATATTTCGGAGATTTCCTACGAAACATATGCCAACGCCGAGGCCTGGGAGTAAACCGCAGTGTTGGCTGAGTTGAGGCGGCGTAGAGCCCTGACCTCCCAACCCCGGGCCCAAGGCCACGGGGCTCGTAAAGTACAGCCATGGAGGGGCGTGCGGGTACAAGACCACGCACGCCTCGGCGATCATGGGCGGTAAGCGGCGCGATGACACGGCGCCCAGCACCTTGTTATGCTCGGATTTCTTCTGGCTCGACGTCTGCTTATCCGCGTTCCCTGTCGACGAAGTAATCAGCTCCGACCCGCCGATACATCTCGGACACCGGGTGCGGATACCACGGCATCAGAGCATCTGCGCGCTCGACGTTCATCCAGGCGACCTCGCGGGTCTCGCCGTCATCAGAGTCGCGCAGCGGTTCATTTGCCACCAGACTACACGCATAAACGAAAAACGTGTCGTGGCGCTCAGATATCCGCTCGCTGACGGCGACGAGCTTCTGCGGAACAACCTCGTACCCCGTCTCCTCAAGCACCTCGCGCCGCGCAGTCTCGGCGAGCGACTCGTCGGTTTCTTGGCCGCCGCCGGGAAGGCTCCAGCCGCGCCGGCCGTCGTTTCGCACCATGAGGACGCGCTCGTTGTTTTTGTCGAGGACCAATCCGTAGACGATGTGCATGTTCGCAGCCTTCCTTAGTTGTGTCGTCCAGCAGGTTCTTGGCCGAACGTCGACAAGGCCTCTTGAGCAACGGGAGTCAGCTTCACGCCCCGCAATTCGTCGAGACGCATCCACTTCGCGCTTGAAACGTCCTCGTCGGTAGCCCGTACTCTTGGTGGGCTCGGCTCGTCCAACGTGGCCTCGTAGATACGCGCTACGTGCTCGAGTTCCTCTGGCTGCGCGTGCTCGAGAAGATGGCAACACCGGATTGTCACCGATGTTATGAGTTCCTCGATCTTTGGACGAAGCTCCGTTTCCTCGTATACCTCCCGCCGCAGTGCGTCCAAGGGCGTTTCGCCGGGCTCAATTCCGCCGCCCGGAAGATCCCAGCAGCCGCGATACGGCCCACGCTGCTTGCGCACCAATAAGACGGCACCGTGCTCGACGAGAAGGGCGTACGCTCCGAGATGGCGGTGTTTTGCAGTTGTTCGTGTCATGGCGCGTCGTGCTCAGTCGGGAATTCGGCGATATCTACACTACAAAAACGCCCCAGAAACTCGATGACGTCGACCGGATTGCCGGGCATCGACGTCGACTCGATTGCGGTAGTCGCCCATTTGTCTTCCAGTGCCCACCAGGCTTTCTCCGCGGCCACCCATTCTCTTTCATAATAGACCAGATATCCGTGCCGCTCGAATCCCTGCGCGGCCACAATCGGAGGGGGGCAACAACTAGCAGCCACTCGCCGATTTGAAACCTCGAGACGCAAAGAAGGTGCATTTTGAGGACCTCTAGACGCGAATTGGCAGCTTGTTGTTGGCCCCCTCCGACGGCTTCGCTTCGCTGCGCCGCCACCTCCCCGCGAGCGGTGGAGGGGTGGCAATATGCTACCTCAGGGTGGTGCGAGCGCGCGCGTGATGCCAAGAAAACCAAAAACCCCCGAAGCCATTTCGGCCTCGGGGGTTGTCGTAGTGGGCGTGACAGGATTTGAACCTGTGACTTCTTCCGTGTCGGGGAAGCACTCTTCCACTGAGTTACACGCCCTTGGTGCGCTGAGGGATTTTCCCTCGAGCGGGTCGGGTTTATAACAGCGTGACAGACCCGTTGCAAGTACTAATTTTGCACCTTGATGGTTGTTGGCAAGACGATTAGATACAGCCGGCGAGTTCGACGAGACGGAGAGGCGACAGATGGCCGAGAAAATCGTGATTATCGGGGCTGGATACGTGGGTCAGGAGCTTGCCAGGCAGGCGGTGGCGCGCGGCCAGGAGGTGGTGGGGACGACGCGGTCTTCTGAGACCGCCCAGACGCTGGAAGGGCTCGGTGCGGGTGCGCTGCGCTGGGATGTGCTCGACGATCCCATCGAGGCGCTGGCGCCCCAGTTGGATGCTGATACGGCGGTCGTCTACAGCATCCCGACGATCTATCGCGAATATGAGGCCGCCGACGGGGGCCTGCCGCGCCATGTCGAGCCGGTGGAGCGGGTGCTGCAGGCCTGCGCGAGCCGGTCGGTGGAGCGGTTTGTCTACTTGTCGTCGACCTCGGTCTACGGCGACCACAAGGGCAATTGGGTCGACGAGTCGACCAATCTGCAGCCGACCTCGCCGTACGGAAAGATGCGCCGGGATATCGAGGAGCACGTGCTCGGCTACTCGAAGGAATTTTCGGTCAATATTGGGCGCCTGGTGGGGATCTACGGGCCGGGGCGCACCATTGCGGATTATGTCGAGCGCGGCCGCTATAAGCTCGTCGATGGTGGCAAGAAGGCCACCAATCGCATCCACGTGGAGGACGCCGCCCGAGCGGTGTTGGCGATCATCGACCGCGCCCCGAGCGGGGGGCGAGTCTATAATCTGTGCGACGGGGACCCGCGCACGGTGGTCGAATTGATCGATTTTTTGGTCGAGCGGCTCGGCCTCGAGCGCCCCGAGGAGATCTCGCTGCAGGAGTACGCGGGCCAGCGCGGCCCGAACGTCGCGTCGCGTTGGCGGAGCACATACCGCTGCGACAACAAGCGGCTCGTCGGTGAGTTGGGCGTGGAGCTGCGCTACTCGAATGCTCTGGAGGGGTATCGGGCCATCTTTGGGTGGACCGATAGCGAGGCAGAAGACGACGGCGACCAGTGAGCACTGGCCGCCGGCTTCACCTACCGCTCGCTATTGTTGGGCGGCCAGGTAGCGCTCCAGGCCTCGGTTTACGTCCTTGAGGTTGGGGGTGATCATCTTGACGACGAAGCCCTCGACGGCCTTGCCGACACGTCCGGCGAGCATGCGGGGGACGCCGGGAATCTGCTTGGCGTCGACCTCGAGATCGCCGTCGATGATGATCTCGACCGCGTCGTCGCCCTTCGCCACATAGCGGTTGCTGCCTCGGCAGGAGATCGCGTCGGAGAGAAAGCCGATCTCGATCTCCCAGTCGCAGGTCCAGTCGTCCTCATTCCAGGTGGCCGTGTCGGTCCACTGGAGCATCTCGGGCTTGATGAACTTCTTGGCCATGGTGGGGATTTCTTCGTCGTGCGCCTTCCAGATCCGCACGATCTTGGTGGTGTCGTCGTCGATCTCTTCGCGCTCCTCGGTGGTGATCGAGTCGATGTCGGGCATGTGATCGTCGAGGTCGTCGAGGTTGTCGCGGAAGGTCGTGAAGACCAGCTCGCGGGGGTGTGAGACGGTATCGGTGACGTTGATTTTGGCCATGATGGTCCTCCCGGATCATAGAAATAAAGTGCGGATACTCGAGTACCGTAGTGGGCGCGTCCTTGCAATGGGGACGGCGCGCGAGCGATCCGGGTGCTCACCCAAAGACGACGCCGGTCAGCGAGTGATTCAGGTGCAGCGTTTCGAATTGCTCGCCGTAGGTATTGAGCCCACATACCGGTGTCCGGCTCAGTACGTCCCCTAGCTCGTCGACCTCGCCGCTGTGCACCGCCTCGGTGTGGCGCGACAAACAGTTGAAGAGCAGCATCGCCTGGACCTCGCCGCCATCGGCTTCGATCCGGTCGCATGCCGCGTCCAACGCGCGGCGGGTGCTCGCGACCAGCTCTTTGGACTCCAAGATGTTTAGCCACTCACCATGCTGCAGCGAATTGCCAACCACGAAGGTGCCGTCGGGGCGTACTTGCTGGATGGAGACCGGGAAGGGACGGCCGCGAAACCGGTAGCCGAACGGGTGAGAGGCGACCAGCGAGGCGGTGACCTCGGCGGGATCGATGTCGAGCGCACGCGCAAAAGCTACCTGAGCGAGTTCCCCGTCGAGCTCCTCGAGCCGCCGGCCGCCCCCGGAGATCTTGGTGACCCGCAACTTTCGGTCGGTCAGCTCCATGTGGCTATGCTTGAAGGCATGAAAGGGGCGGGCGTATTCGAGCAAAACAGCGGCCGCCGAGTCGAGGTAGACGCGTCCATGATGGACGAGGCGCACCTGCGAGTAGTCCTGACCGTCTCCCAGCGAGCCTCCCACCAATCCCACCCGCGGCGCAGCCTGCATGAAGAAGGGGGTGAGCAGGCCCTCCTTACCGGACAGGCCGTTGACCAAAAATAGCCACAGATGACGGTCGGGGTCGAGCTCCTCGGGGCTGCGGTCGATGCCTCGGGCGAGCTTGTCGGGCAGGTGGACGATGGGTACCAGAGACAGCTCGTCGAGCTTGGGGATGATCTCGACGGCCCCGCGCACTCCGCTGCCGTGCAAGCTCAACCCGGTCATCGAGTTGTCGGAGAACCCGTCGTTGGCGAGTTCTCCGGCGGTGGTTCCGCCGACGCCGCGCGGACCGGTGGCGCGATCGAGGGAGCGAGCGACGACCTCGTCGTCATGCTCGGCGCCGTAGAAGACCAGTGTCAGCGCGGCATTCGCAGCGTCGAGCTCGTCGAGAAGTTGCTCGATCGCCTCGTCGGTGGCCTCGAGCTTGGTGCTGGCGACTCGGACGCTGGCGGTATTAAGCTGTTTTGTCACGTTCGTTTTAACACCCTCAAAAGGTTGGTGTATGCGGATCATTACGCGTTTGATCTGCCTCCGAGCAGGTCTCGGCTGAGAGGACCGCTTGCAGATTAAACAATAATCGCAAAGGAGTTATTCGCTTATCTCGCGAAAGGTTGCTGTCGTCAAGCGTCGCTCGACCAGGGGTGCAGTCTTCTCGAGGCGAGGATGATCACGAGCAACGAGCCAACAATTGACGCCCCCGGCCTCGGCCGGCCGAGGCCGGGGTGAGAGCAGGACTGGTCGCCCGAGCGGGCGCCTGCGTCGGGCGAGGAGCCGGCGTCGGTGCCGCCGTCCGCCTCGGGCGGATCACCGCAGCCGTCGTCGGTGACGCCATTGCAGTCGTCGTCGAGGTCGTTGTCGCAGGTCTCTTGCGGCTCGGGGTGGACCTCGTCTCGGCACTCGCCGGTCCATTGACCCCCGATGCAGCGCTCGACGCCCGCCTCGCAGATCCCTACGCCGCGCGTCCCCCACGGGCCGGTGTAGCAGGGCCGGGTGTGGCCGGTCTCGCAGCCTTGTCCGGTGGGCGAGCAGGTGTCGGCGGGTCGATTGTCGCTATAGAGTGGGCAGTCGTCGGTCGAGCCCACGCTTACGCCGAGGCTGCCCTGGGAGGGATAGGTGTGAAGGGCGCCCTCGCCGTCGGTGATGTGGAAATAATAACGGTGGCAGCCCGACTCGAGCGACACCGACGTCTCGAACGCCCCGTGCTCGGGGGTGCCGTAGGCCAGATCGAGGTCGTGGCATTGGCCGTCGACGATGGCCAAGATCGACTGCGGGCCGCCGGTGGACGGCTGAAAATAGGTGATGCCGAAGGTGCGTGAGCTGCCGGTTCCGAGGTGAATGCCGTCGGCTGCCACCGGGGCAGGGGCGCTGCCGGCCCCGAAGTCCTGGACCCAGCCGGTGCCGTGGTTTCCGGGCCCCAACAAGGTGTGACGGGCGCTGTTGATATTCTGCCAGTGGCCCGACGAGTGGATCCACCCGTCGAGGGCATCTGGCGCGCTCGCGTAGCCCTGCGCGGCGTTCTCACCGCTATACAGACTGCTCCAATAGCCGACGCGCTCGGCGGAGTCGGTCGCGCCGCAGCTTCCCGAGGCGCCGGCACATTGGCCGCCGTCGGCCGTCGGCTCCATCTGGCAGCACGAGGAGTGGTCCTCACACCAGCAGCTCTGCTCGATGATATGCTCGGCCTGCCAGCGCGCCGCCTTGGTCAACTCGAGATCGAAGCCCAGCGGCGGAGTCGGCTCGTAGGGCTCGTCGGCGTTGAACGCGTCGGGCTCGGTGCGCGCGCGATTGGTCAGGTATAAGACCGCGCGCTCTTGGTAATTTGGGAAGCCGTCTCGGGGCTCGCCGAGGCGCTGGGTGATCCGCTTTGTGTCGGAATCAGCAGTTGGCTGAGGTGCGACGACGGCGGTATCCCCGCATCCCGTCACTGATGCGACCAGCGCGGTGATGAGCAGGGCGACGAGCAAACAGCGACGGGTCATCGAAACACTCCTAAATCTGTACGCCTGCTTCGCGAAGCTCGGCCTCGGCCTGCTCGGCCCAGCCGCGGTTGGCTTTGGGGCTGGCCGGGCTCGGGTGCAAGATGCGCCCGATGGTGGGCATCTGGCCGTCGAATGGCCCGAGCGCGGCTTTGACGCGTTTGGTCGCGAAGGCTCCCACGCCGATGACGTAGGTCGGCTCGAGACGATCGACCAGCTGGCGAAGCGCCCGGTCGCACGGCTCGAAGAGCTCGCGGCGCTCGGCGGCCTTGAGCCGGTTGGGGGTGCGGTTTCGTCCGCTGTCCTCGAGGAAGAGCAGCGGGCAGTAGTTGTGGACGAAGTAGCGCTCGAAGAAGTTCTCCGCCGCGCCGTAGCGATCGCGCGCCCAGCCCCACAGCCGTGAGCCGCTGACCTCGTTTCGCGAGCACTCCAGGCCTTCGATTTGTCTTTTGGGGTGCTCGTCGGCCGGCTTGCCGACCTCGGCGTGCAGGTCCATCCAGTCGCCCACGAAGTCGACGTCTCCGAAGGGCACACCCGTCTGGGCCATGCCCCACGGGCCCGGGTTCATCCCGACCAACACGATCTCGCGCGGGGTCTTCGAGGCGAAGCGCTCGAGATAGGCGTGGTGCAGTGGTCTGGCGTACGCGAGCGGGTTGTAGACGTGGGTGACCGGCTCGCCACATTCGAACGAGCCGACCGCCTCGCTGAGCTGATCGGCGATCTCGACAGGGGATAAACTCACGGTGGAATCCTCGACGGCTTCAGGCATGAATCGGTGGCCCCGAAGGGCCGGTTATCGACGCCGTCTACCTAACATGCCCGCACAAATCAGTGAACCTCAGGGATCTCCGGCCGTGATGGTGACCGTGTCGGTGCTCGACAGGCCGTCGGGGTCGGTGACCTCGAGTTGCAATTCGTAGTTCAACTCCTCGTCAGCCACAAAGGTCGGAGACACCACCGAGCTATCACTGAGCGCAGGCTGTTGGCTGGAGTTGGTCGGGTCGACCCAGCTCCAGCTATAGGTCAGGTCGTCGCCGTCGACGTCGAAGCTCGCAGAGCCGTCGAGCTGGACGGTATCGTCCACAGCAACCGTCTGATCGGCGCCGGCGTCAGCAACCGGCGCGTCGTTGACCGGCTCGACGGTGACGGTGACCTCGGCGGTGTCGGTGAGATCGCCGTCGGTGACCGTATAGGAGAACGTGTCGGTCCCGTTAAAATCGGTCGCGGGGGTGTAGTCGACGGTGCCGTCGTTGTTGTCGACGACCGCCCCGTTCGACGGTGTGCCCACCGAGTCGATGCTCAGCGAGTCGCCGTCGACGTCGGTGTCATTGTCGAGCAGGTCGATGCTGACCGCGGTGTCCTCGTCGGTGGTCGCGCTGTCGTCGACGGCCTCGGGGGCGTCATTGACCGGATCGACGGTGAGCGTGATCGTGGCCGTGTCGCTGGCGCCTGACGGGTCAGTGACCGTGAAGTCGAAGCTGTCGGTGCCGTTGAAGTCGGCGTCGGGCGTATAGGTGAGGCTCCCAGTGGTGCTGTCGAAGCCGCTGAGCGTGCCGTCGCTGGGGGTGCTCTCGAGCGAGTAGACCAGTTGATCGTTGTCGTGATCCTCGTCGTTGGCGGTGAGCACGATATCGAGCGGGGTGTCTTCGTCGGTGCTCAACGTTTCGCTGGTCGCCGAGGGAGCGCTGTTGGCGATGACGTCGACCACGACGGAGTCCTCGTGACCCTCGCTGGCCGCGGTGATGACCGCCTGGCCGCCGTCGATGCCGGTGACGAGGCCCGACGAGTCGACCACGGCCACCGCGGTGTCATCGCTCGACCAGGTGATCGTGCGCCCGGACAGCGGGTCGCCATCGGAGTTGGTCACGGTGGCGTCGAGCTGGGCGGACGAGCCGGTCGACAGGGTCTGATCGCCTTGAGTGATGGAGATATCGGCCACCGGCTCCGGATCGACGCGCACACCGGCCGAGCCGGTCTGGCCGTCGATGCTCGCCTCGATGAGCACCAGGCCGATGTCGACTCCTGTGACTACGCCATTGCTGTCGACGTCGGCGATCGCCGTGTCGGCGCTGGACCACGACGGGGTACGCCCGCTCAGCTCCGTGCCGTCGGCAGCGCGCGCGGTCGCCGATAGCGAGACGGTCTGGCCGGCCTCGACGTCGGTGAGCCGCGGGGACACCTCGACGGTGGCCACCGAACGCTCAGTCACGGTGATGTCGATGCTCGTGGAGGCGTTGCCGCTGGTCGCCGTGATCGTCGTCGTGCCCTGGGCCTCGCCGGTGACCACGCCGTTGGCGTCGACCGAGGCGATCGTGTCGTCGCTGCTCGACCAGGCCACCGCGCGTCCCTCGATGATGCTGCCGTCGCTTGCTCGCAGGGTCGGGGTCAGCTCGAGGGTCTGAGTCTTCTCGATCTCCGGGTTGGACAGCCCGAGGTCGATGGAGTCGACCGACCGCTCGATGACCTCGATGGTGGCGGTGGCGGTCTTGCCGTCCGCAGTTTCGGCGGTGATGTCGACGGTGTCCGGGCTCACGCCGAGCACCTCGCCGGCCGAGTCGACCACGGCGATGGCGTTGTCGGCGCTGGTCCAGGTGACCTGCGGGTCGTTGATCGGCGAGCCGCCCGCGTCGAGGACGGTGGCGTCGAGCGGCGTGCTCTGGCCGACCTCGATGGTGGTGCTCTGAGGGGAGATGGAGATGTCGTCGGGCTGGCGCTCGGTGACGGTGATCACGCTGAGACGTTCGACGCCGTCGGCCGTGGCGGTGATATAGGCGGTGCCCGTCCCTTCGGCGCTCACGGTGCCGTCGTCGTCGACCGAGGCGACCGTATCGTCATCGCTCGACCAGGAGATCGTCGGCCAGTCAAGCTCGCTGCCGTCCGAGGCGAGCGCGCGTGCGCTCAGGGTGGTCTCCAGGCCGATCTGGAGGGTGGCCGCGGGTGGCGTGAGGTCGATGGAGGCGACCGAGGGGCGGACCACGGTGACCTCGGTGGTTTGGGAGACGCCGTCGGTCTCGGCGGTGACTTGCGCCACGCCCTCGGCGACGGCGGTCAACTGACCGTCGTCGACGGTCACGATCGACTCATCCTCGCTGGACCACTCCAGCGAGGCATCGTCGACGATGCGGTCATTGGCGTCGCGCACGATGGTCGTGAGGCTGTATTGGTCGCCCTCGACCAGCTCCAGGCTCGAGGGCCGAAGCTCGATCGAGGCGACGTCGGCCGCAGAGACCGTCACGCTGGCCTCGCCGCTGGCCTCGCCGCTAGAGGCGTCTATGTCGGTCTCGCCCGGACCGGTGGCGACGACCTCACCGTCACTGGTGACGATGGCGACCGTCGGGTCGGCGCTCTCGAAGCGCACCTGGCGCCCCTCGAGCGGCTGGGCGTCGGCGTCGACCACGGTGGCCTGGAGCGTCTCGCTGTCGCCGACGGTGAGATCGATGTCTTCGGGAGTGACGTCGACGCTGGCCGCGGGCACGTCGACCACGGTCAGGGTGGCCGTGGCGCGAGCGCCGGGCACCGACGCGGTGATCGCGACTGCGCCGGGGCTGAGGGCTGTGACAACGCCGTGTTGGTCGACGCTAGCTACCTCGGAGTCGCTCGATTCCCAGTCGATCTCCTCTTGGTCGAGCTCGTCCTGCTCGACCGCCTCGCCATCGGCGTTAAGCGGCGTGGCGGTGAGCTCGGTGGTCTCGCCCACTTCCAAGGTCGTGCTGGACGGGGTGACCTCGAGGGTCGAGGCCGCCGTCTCATCGATGCCGATGCAATAGCCGTCGACACATTGGGCGGCCTCGGAGCACTCCGAATCTCGCGCACAGCGAGTTTCCTCGAAGGAGCCGGAGTATTGGCAGCCCGTGACGACCATGGTCACGGCGGCCAGGCCGATGGTGAGGGTGTGCAAAGACCAGCGAATCGATCTGAACGACGACATAAGGGCTCCGAGGCTCGACCAGTCCTAAAAAAAATCAGGTTCGGCCGAGAATTTAGTTCTAACGGCACAATACAATGTTGATGGTAGCCCTTCCGTTCTTAGCCTTCAACAGCGCCGCCAGGTATGCTTTGTCGACTCGACCTGGCGTCAGCGGTCGCGCTCGAATTAGGGGCGCAGCGATAAGCCAAATTGACACGCTCGGTTTCGGAGCACTACAGTGGCATCGTCTTGAAGGAGAAAGCCAGTAGCTGGCGGAACAGTACCCAGCTACGAAATGTGCGCAGCAGTCGGCGCGTTCTCGGCTCTGAAGAAACCTTCGCCGACGGGTCTATTTCACCCGTTTTCGCGCTTCCTGAGGAGGGCGCTTTGAGGACCATCCGCATTCTCATCATCGATGACGACAAGGACATCTGCGAGTATATGCAGTTGTTATTGTCCCAAAGTGGCTATGAAGTCACCGCACAAACCGATGCGCGCGCCGCCCTCGAGCTGCTCCGAGAGGAGGAGTTCCATGTGGTCATTCTCGACATCATGATGCCCGAGCTCAATGGCATGGAGCTGCTCGAGCGCATCCGGGACTTCGACAGCGATATCGCGATCATCATCTTCACGGGCTATCCGTCGGTCGACACCGCGGTGACCTCGATGAAGTATAACGTGTCGGATTATATCAAAAAGCCGTTTGACGTCGACGAGTTCAACCAGACTCTCGAGAAGATTCTGCGCGAGAAGGGGCTGCTGACCGACCCCGAAGAGCAGCTTCTGGCGACGATCGGCAAGAATATCCGTCGGATGCGAAAGGATCAGAGCCTGACGCTCAAGCAGATGTCTCGGCGCACGGGGCTGTCGGTGAGCTTGCTGTCCCAGATCGAGCGGGCCGAGTCGAGCGCATCGGTCTCCAGCCTCTATAAGCTGGCCCGCGCGCTGGACGTTAAATTGACCAAGCTCTTCGGGGAGTATTGACCCCATGGACGGCCAGTCGCTGCACCTAGAACGGCTGACGGCCGAGCAGGTCCAGCCGCTGCGCACCCGGATCTTGCGGCCCCACTTCGACGACGGCCAGATCTGCGAATTCGCCGAAGATTACCACCACGACACCGCCCACTTCGGTCTGGTCGACGCGGACTTCGACACCCACGCGGTGGCCACCTTCATTCACAACGAGTGCCCCGAACGCCCCGGCCTGGAGGCGATCCAACTGCGCGGCATGTGCGTCGACGACCCCGAGCAGGGCCAAGGCCTCGGCGAGCGCCTGCTCGAAGGAGCCCTGGGCCGCCTGGTGGTGCGCTTTCCGTCGGCCCAGATCGTGTGGTGCAACGCCCGGCTGAGCGCCGCCCCGTTTTACGAGAAGATGGGCTTCCAGCGGGAGGGCGAGGTCTTCGAGGTCGACCCGATTGGCCCGCATATCGTCATGTGGAAGAAATTGCCCGTGGCGTTGGCATAATATCCCGGCAGCGGTTCGACTCAGACCGTCTTGGGCATCTCCGAGGTGACCTGGAAGATCGCTTCGTCGTCGAGGCGCATCGCGCTGAGCTTCCCGCCCCACACGCACGCGCTGTCCAGCGCGCAGATCCGTCCGACCCTGTGGACTCCCAGCGCCGACCAGTGTCCGAAGATGACCGTATGATCGTCGCACTCGCGATCGGGGGGCTGAAACCACGCTGTGCGATTTTCGGGGAGATCCTCGAGCGGCCCGCTAAAGTCGAAGGCCATGGCGCCTTTGGGGGCGAGCACGCGCAGTCGGGTCATCGCGTTGACGATCACTCGAAGCCGGGCGCTACCCTCGAGATCCTCGCTCCAGCGTGCGGGCTTATTGCCGTACATATGCTCGAAGAACTCGCCGGCCTGCTCCGATTGCAGGTGCTGCTCGACTTCGCTGGAGAGCGCCAGCGCGTCGTCGGCCGACCACTGCGGTAGCAGGGCCGCGTGGACCATCAGGTAGCCGTCGGTGCGTCGCACCAGCGGCTGGCGCCGAAGCCACCCGAGCAAGCGGTCGGCGTCGTCGGCCTCGAGGACCTCCGAGAAGGTGTCTTTTTTGCGCATCTCGCGCGCACCGGCGGCCACCGCGAGCATGTGGAGGTCGTGGTTTCCGAGCACCGTTTGGGCGACGTCTTCATGGTCGACCACCCAGCGCAGCATCTCCAGCGAGGCCGGCCCTCCGTTGATGAGATCGCCGGTCAGCCACAGTCGGTCGCTTTGCGGGTCGAAATCGATGCGTCTGAGCAGCCGCTGGAAGGTCTGAAAGCAGCCGTGGATGTCGCCAATTGCGTAGAGTGCCATAGGATCTCGAGCTCGGGTGGATGGGGCGGCGACGGAACAATTCGGCCGCGCATCTGAGTTACCATCCATGTGGAGTTCATCCCACGTGGGTGACTTGGTCCAACGTACGAGGCTTGTCGATCCAGCAAGTCCGGTGATACCACTCGAGAGGTCAGTAACGACTTGAAAAACTTCAACCCTCGTGGAGTCCCAAGATGGTAGACGCAGCTGAAAATATTCTCGAGTTGATCGGCAACACGCCGCTGGTCAAGAGCCACCGGCTCGCCGCCCACGTCAAAGCCAATATCTATTATAAGGTCGAGTATCTCAACCCGGGAGCGAGCGTCAAAGACCGGCCGGCGTTGCAGATCATCGAGGACGCCGAGGAGTCCGGCGAGCTCGAGGCCGGCGGCACCATCGTCGAGGCCACCAGCGGCAACACCGGGATGGGGCTGGCTCTCGGGGCGGCCATCAAGGGGTATAAATGCATCTTCGTGATGCCCGACAAGATGAGCGCCGAGAAGATCGAGTCGCTTCGCGCCTTCGGTGCGCGGGTGGTCGTCTGCCCGACCGCCGTCGAGCCCGACGACCCGCGCAGCTACTACTCGGTGGCCCGTCGGCTGGCCGAGGAGACCCCCGGCGGGTTCCTGGCCAACCAATATAATAACCCGTCGAACCCCAAGGGCCATTATCTGACCACGGGCCCCGAGATCTGGGAGCAGACCGGCGGAGAGGTCGACGCGGTGGTCATCGGCGCGGGCACCGGCGGCACCGTCACCGGCATCGGGCGCTACCTCAAAGAGCAGAACCCCGACGTCCAGATCGTGGCCGTCGATCCGATCGGCTCCATCTATTACGATTATTTCAAGACCGGAAAGATCACCGAGGCGAGCACCTATCTGGTGGAAGGTTTCGGCGAGGATATCATCCCCAAGACCATCGACTTCGACGTCATCGACGAGGTGGTGCGTGTCGACGACCGTGAATGTTTTCTGACCACGCGCCGTCTCGTACGTGAGGAAGGTATCTTCACCGGCGGTTCGGCCGGTGGTGCGGTCGCAGGCGCCATCAAATACGCCGAGCGCATGGACCGCGAGATGAATATCGTGGTCATCTTGCCCGACTCGGCGTCGCGTTATTTGTCCAAGATCTTCAACGATGATTGGATGCGCGAAAATGGCTTCCTCGAAGAGGATCTCGGTGAGGACTCCGTCGCCGATCTATTGGCCACCAAGACCAAGGGCCTGGTCTATACCGCCCAGCTCGGCGACGAGGTCAGCGAGGTCATCGAGGCGATGAAGTCACACGGCATCAGCCAATTGCCCGTGCTCGACGCCGGCCGCGTGGTCGGCATCGTCAACGAGACCGACGTCCTCGACCATCTGCTCGGCGAGGGCGCCGGCAGCGACGCCATCGACGAACTGGTGGAGACGCAATTCGCCATCGTCGAGCCGACCAATCGGATCAGCATCATCGGTCAATTCTTCAAGCAGAATAAAGTCGTCATCGTCGTCGATGGCAAAGAATTGGCCGGGATTATCACTAAGATTGACTTTATTGATTACGTCAGCCGACAGATGTGAACGGCGGCTTGTCGT
The DNA here is from genome assembly GCA_046545675.1 of Persicimonas sp. Lineage (GTDB taxonomy): Bacteria > Myxococcota_A > Bradymonadia > Bradymonadales > Bradymonadaceae > CAYLTX01. The sequence goes on along the minus strand of JBKGZI010000053.1, from coordinate 5,937 downwards.
AGTAATCTGGACATCCTATGACCACGTTTATCGAGGCGTCGAATTCGCGTTGGGCCCTGTGGCTCGTGTTGGTGGTGGCGTCGATGTTCGTGTCGACCGGGGCCCGGGCGGGCTCGGAGGCGACCACGGTGCGTGTCGTGGTCGCCGCCTCGGCGGAATCGACGACCGGTGACTCCGGCGAGCAATTCCAGCGGGCCAAACTCGACCAGATCACCAAGCAAGTCGCCGACCGGCTCGATACCCGCCTCGACGCGGCGCAAATCAAGCATTTTACGGTCGAGGTCAAGGACGCTCGTATCATCGAGGTGCGCGCGCGCGGTGATATCTCGGCCTCGTTGTTGGCCGGGCTGGTCATTCCGGCCGGAGCCTTCGAGTTTCGGCCCGTCGAGCCGGTGGGAGACCAGTGGATGCGCCGTCTGCCGGGTCTGCCCGAGGGCGTCGAGCTGCGCCAGCCGGAGGGGAGCATGGTCAGCACCGAGGCGTATCTGTGGAGCCGCAACGAGAGGACGCTTCGCCAAGTCATCGAGGACGCCGATCTAGACGGCTTCGAGCTGGCGGTATATCCGGCGGACGGAGGGTGGAGAACTGTGGCGATGGGCGCCCCCGCGGTCACGCACCGGGACATCGAGGCGGCCTCCATCCGACAGAGCAAGACCGGTCAGTCCCATGTGCGCCTGGACTTCAAGCGGGCCATCTCCGACTCCCGCGACAGCGCGCGCGTGCCGGGCGCCTGGGCGGCGGTGGTAGACGGCGAGATCGTGACGATGTGGCAGCGCGGCGACGACCGCATCGGTGATGCCCTGACGCTGCCGGCGCCCTCGCATCTGGGTTCGCGCTCGGCGCGTCTGCAGTGGTCCCGGCAGGTCGCCGGCCGGCTGGCTGCTCATATCCCGGTCCCGATGCTCGAAGCCGGCGACGAAGACTGATCGACGCATCATTATCTGAAAAGTTGAAATCGAAGAACATACGACTCTGGCGTTTTTACCGAGGATTTGAACCATGGCCGACCGACCACTTCCCGAAGCGATTCGAGGCTCGTGGTATCTGTTGCCCGAAGAGGGCGCACCCGCCGAGGCGCTCGAGGACGACGGCAAGCTCATCGCGCTGCGCCTGGACGGCAGCTTCTCTCGCTATGCGCTCGACGGCGCTCGAAAGGAGCTCGAGGACGAGGGCGACTATACCTTCGACGGCGACTTTTTGATCCTGCGCGCCCGCAACACCGAGACTTTCCGGGTCCATATCGAGGCGAGTTGGCATTGGTTCTTGGAGGGAAAGAAGAAGAGCCGCCGGTTGTATCGAGGCATCCTCGACGGCGACGAGCGCTTCGAGCTGGGCGCCGAGGAGCGCGAGCATATCGACAAGAAGCCCAAGCGAGTGCGCGCGACGACTCCCTTCGAGGACGAGACCGACGCCATCTTCGAGTTGATCTACCGCAATGAAGACAACGACTCTCGGCGGGTGGGCTTCTTTAGCACGGACACCGATACCAATACCGGTGCGCTGTGGGTGGGTTTGACCCCGATCGCCACCAACCTGAAGGCGGCGACCTGGGAAAAGGTCATCCAAACCGCCTATGTCGACGCCCACCCAGGCTCGGACGAGAGCGGAGTCTCCGTCGAAGTCCTCGCCTGAACTCAGCCGGTGCCCGACGATTACGGCTTGCAGACGCCGGTTCCGTTGCAATTGTCCGACTTGCAGTCCGAGTCATCTGAACAGGATTGATCGTCATCACACGGGGCACATTCGCCGCCGCAATCGACGTCTGTCTCCGTGCCATTTTGGCTGCCGTCGTCGCACGTGGCCGGATAGCAGGTGTTGTCGTAGGTCGAGCAGAATCCCGACACGCATTGAGAGTTGTCGTTGCAGCTGTCGCCGTCGCAGTTGGCGCAGTCGTCGTCGCTACAGTCGGTGTCGCCATCTAGATCGTTATCGATATCGTCGTCGCAGACATCTTCGACGCACGCCGACAAGTTGGCGTGGCAGGTCGCCCCTCCCCCACCATCTCCACAGACTTGGCCGTCGCAGTCGCCGTCTTCGCAGTCCGTGAGGCCGTCGCAATCATTGTCGATTTGATCATCGCAGACCTCGGCAGCACCGGGGTTGATCTGAGCGTCGGTGTCGTCGCAATCATCGGCGTTGTCGACGTAGCCTGACGGCTGCGAGCAGTCCTGGGTGGTGTCACTCGGGTCGCCGTAACCGTCGCCGTCGGAGTCGGCGTAGAAGGTTTCGTCGAGGCCCTCGTCGACGTCACCGTCGCAGTCGTTATCGACGCCGTCGCAGACCTCGGAGGCGCCGGGCTTGATGTCGGCGTCCGAGTCGTCGCAATCGTCGTCGTTGTCGACGTAGCCCGAGGGCGCCGAGCAGGCCTGGGTGGTGTCATTGGGGTCGCCGTAGTTGTCGCCGTCGGAGTCGGCATAAAAGGTGTTCTTGACGCCCTCGTCGACGTCGCCGTCGCAGTTATTGTCCTTGCCGTCGCAGACCTCGGAGTTGCCGGGGTATTTGTCGGCGTCCGAGTCGTCGCAATCGGTATTGTCGGTGACGTAGCCATCCGGCGCCTCGCAGGCTTCGGTGGTCACGCTGGCGTCGCCGTAGCCGTCGCCGTCGTTATCGGCATAGAAGGTGTCTTCGACGTCCTCGTCGATATCGCCGTCGCAGTCGTCGTCGAAGCCGTTGCAGCTCTCGGTGGCGTCCGGGTTGATGGAGGCCGACGTGTCGTCGCAGTCGCCGGCTTGGGTGGCGCGGTAGTCGTCCTCGGGCTCACAGAGATCCTGCGAATCGCCGTCGACGCCGTAGCCGTCGTCATCTTCATCGAGGTAGTAGGTGGTCGTGAGGCCTTCGTCGATGTCGCCGTCGCAGTCGTTGTCGCGCCCGTCGCAGATCTCCTCGCCACCGTTGGTCGGCTCGCATCGGAGCTCGCAGCCGTCGCTATTGGTGGGGTCTTCTGCGTCGAGCCAGTCCTCGTTGGCGTCCGCCCATCCCTGCTCACAGGCCCGCTCGCACGCGCCTTGCTCGCAGCGGACGACTGTGTTCTCGCCGTGGGTGACGCACCGGTTGTCGCACTCCCCGCAGTGATCTCGGTCTTCGGTGGTGTCCACGCATTCGTCGCCGCATAGCTCGAGGCCTTCGTCGCAGATGCCGGTTTCTCCGCCGTCGCCGCCGTCGCCGCCGTCGTCAGGAGCGGGCACGTCGGGCCCGATATCGTCACCGTCCGGGCCGGGCTGGGTGTCCAAGGAGGCGTCGGCGAGTTCGACCCAAAGCCCGCCCTGGCACACGCGGCCCTGGGCGCGGTCCCCCTCTTGGTCACAGGACAGCTCGCTGAGGCTCGAGTCGAATGAGCAGCTCGTCAGAAGTACAAGGCTCAGCACTGCCAAGAAGACGATCGGGGAAGGTATACGAGCAGGGATAGTACATTTGGGGCTGCCATTCATCGTCTCAAAACTCCGCCTCGAGATGCTGGGAGAGAGAGCGCCATAGTAGGCGAATCGAACGCGCTCTCCAAGTTTCTTCAAGAATTAAGGTCAGTTCAGATGGGCTGGCAGCTGCCGTTCTGGCAGAGCATGCCCGGATTGCAAGAGAGACCATCGCAGTCGGGATCGGCGCAGTCGGTCAGTCCGTCCTGATCCTCGTCGACGCCGTTGTCGCAGACGCTCTCGAAGTCGCAGACGCCGTCGGTGTCCGAATCGGTCTCGCAGCACAGCTCCCCGTTGGGGCCGTCGTTGTCGCAGGCCATCCCGTAGTCGGACGAGGCGTAGCGGTTTCTGCACCAGGTGCTCGCGTCGGCGCCACGGTTATCGACCTCCCAGCCATTGCAGTTATTGTCCTTACCGTCGCAGATCTCCGGGGCGCCCGGGTAGGTCCAGGGGTTGGTGTCGTCGCAATCGGTGTCGTCGTCGACGTAGCCGGGCGTCGACGGGCAGACATCGGTCGCTGTGTCGGGATCGCCGTAGCCGTCTCCATCGGTGTCCAGATAACGAACCACTCTCATGCCTTCGTCGACGGTGCCGTCGCAGTCGTTGTCCAGGCCGTCGCAGGTCACTTCGCTGGCCTCGTAGTCAGCCGGCTCCTGGCAGTTGCCCGAGTCGTCGATCAAGGCGTCACCACAGACGCCTTCGGAGGTGCCGTAGTCACAGGGGCAGCCCTCGTCGATGGCACCGTCGCAGTCGTTGTCGAGGCCGTCGCAGCTCGATTCATCGGCCTCAAAGTCGTCCGGCTCCTGGCAAGTACCCGAGCTGTCGCGGGTGGCAGTGCCGCATACGCCGTCGGTCGAAGAGTCGTAGTCGCACGGGCAGTTCTCGTCGATGGCGCCGTCGCAGTCGTTGTCGAGGCCGTCACCGCATGTCTCCGAATCCGCCGGGGGCGAGGCCGTCGCGTCACACTCGGTGCCCGAGCCGTCGGCGGTGCATACCAGCACGCCGCTCTCTTCACATGCGCCCGTGCCGGCCGAGCAGGCATCGCCTTTGTCGGTGAACTCCTCGTCGACCTCGCCATCACAATCATTGTCGACATCGTCGCAGATCTCGGGCTCGGGCCCGACTTCCCCGCGGCATTCGGCCTCCCATTGTCCGTCGGTGCAGGTCTGCGTGCCCGTCTGGCACGCGCCGACGTCGCTGCCGCACTCGCGGGTTTCACCGTTGGTGCACGGGCAATCCTCGTCGACGGTCCCGTCGCAATTATCATCGACGGCGCCGTCACAGACCTCGTCTTGGTTGGGATGGACGCTGGCGTCAGTATCGTCACAGTCTCCGGCGTTGTCCACGAAGCCGTCGGGCTGCTCGCACGCTTGGGTCGACTCGTCGGGGGTGCCGTAGCCGTCGCCGTCGGCGTCGCGATAGTAGGTCTGGGCGTCTTCGGCATCCTCGTCGATCTGGCCGTCGCAGTCGTTGTCATTGCCGTCGCAGATCTCGACGCCGCCGTTCGACGGAGTACATTGTTCCTCGCAGCCGTCGGCGACGTCGCCGTTGGTGTCGACATAGCCCGGGTCGCACTGCATCCCGCAACTGTCATCTTCGCAGGTGGCCTCGGCGTTGGGTCCGGGCTGCGCGCAGGCCTGGTCACAGCCGCCGCAGTGTTCGGGATCGCTGTCAAAGTCGATAAATTGCGTACAATCGACGGTCAATCCGCCGGCGGCGCAGGGGTTCGGCGCCGAGATCTCCCCGCAGGGCATGTCTTGCTGCTCGCATAACTCCCGCTCGTCCGGTGTCTGGCAGGCTCCGTCCTCGCCGTCGGTGTCCGCGTGGGCATCAGCAACGTCGCCGGGTGGGTCTGCGTCGCTATGCGCGCCGTCGGGCTGCTCGGTCGAATCAGTCGCATCATGGGCTTCGCTGGAGGCGTCGGGGTCGATCCGCCAGTAGCCATCCTCGCACACTTCGCCGGGGCGAGTCGCACCTTCGTCGTCACATTCGAGGCCCGAGGCGGCGGTATCGAAGGAGCAGCCGCCGCTCATGGTCATCAGGAGCGACACAGCCACCACGGCGGTGGCGGACAGGAGCAACTGGACGTTTCGCTGCGCGTGCATTCAAGAGCCTCTCGGGTGCAACCAGCCAGATTTAGGCCAAGCGGTGATAGTCTAGCGCTTTAACGGCCGAACGCCAAATGAGCTACGCAGAGCGGGGCAACTGTCAACGGACGGGCAAAGTGATCGCCTCGTATATCCGCTCGTTGTCCGACAGATACGACAACGTCGGTCGTTATGGCCGCCCGTGGAACCCGCCCTACCAGCCAGGCCCGTCGGTAGCAGACCGGCCGGTGCACCAGTGGGCGGCGGGCGCCGGCCTCGTTTACGAGGCCCCGTCCTCGACGTATCCGTCCAGTGCGAGTTGTGGGTGCCGTCGAGGGAAGTCGTCTTCATGGGCGGCATTTCGACGGCCGACCAATTCACTGACCTGAAGGATGAGATTAAGGTGTTTTCGTTCTCTGCCAGGCATGAAGTCCACACCG